>NZ_OY787466.1:692724-1039086 GCF_963678845.1 uncultured Bacteroides sp. | reverse complement strand
ATGCTAATCCGAAAGGCATGCTGATAGCTCCGGGTATTGCCACGTATGTAAAGGATGAACGAAACTCTATGTACGATGCAGAAGATGCTTCAGAAAATGCACTGGACTTATTCACCGTTCAGGGAAGTTGCCCCATCGACCTACTGAGATATCTAGTAGAGAGCAACCGATTGCCCGATGCCCGGATTACCACCAGTGCAAAAGAAAAAGAACATGGTCAAAGATTGCTTCGCGATAACTGGGACTTCATTGCCCGCTTATTTCTGGAATCGTATTATAGAGGGGAATAATCAATCTTTGTCAAGTGTAAATATTAGAAGAATATATAAAATAACATCTAATTATAATAACGCTCCGCATATTTTAGTCATGCAAGGCTTTATTATAATTAGATGACTTTACCTCTTATTTTGGGTAACAACCTGACAAAGATTTATAAATTGCAGTTGTTACTTTTATTTTTGTAATATTCTGCCTATACTTTATTTTTTAGGCATCTCTTTCATCTTTGTAGTTTCTTTCACTTTTTTAGTCGTTTCTTTTACCTTTGTACCTTCCTTCTTAACCTCTTTCTTCATATCCTTCATTTCTACCATTTTCATGCCACATTTTGGACATTTTCCCGGTTTATCCATTACTACTTTAGGATGCATAGTGCAAGTGTACTTCACTTCTTGCTGCTTAGTTGTTGTGGTAGTAGTGGTAGCCTTTTTTGTTTTTTGGGCATAAATATTATTAAAAGAAGAACCTGCAAAAATTAATCCCGAAACGAGAATTAATGAATAAAAAAATATTGCTTTCATAACACTTCATTTTTAATTTTTAATCATCAAAAAAAATAGATAATAAAACTTTAGTTTTAGAGATCTTACAAAGACGAAATAACCCGCTTAAGCTTTTCCTGAACTTCTGTAGCAATACTTTCCAAGCTTGAATTATCTATAGCCATCATTGAAGCAACAGGATCAACTGCAGCAACTTCGATTTCATCTTCGGCTAGTTCCTGAATAATCACATTACAAGGGAGCATAGTTCCTATTTTGTCTTCGCTTTGCAGCGCTTTATAAGCAAATGCAGGATTACATGCCCCTACAATTTTATATTTCCTGAAATCTACATTTAGCTTTTCTTTCAGTTTTTCGTGTAAATTGATTTCAGACAACACACCAAAACCTTCACTCTTTAATAATTCGGTAACCTTTATCACCGCTTGATCGAAACTGATATTCAGTTTTTTGTTAATATAATACTTCATTGTTTTACATTTTAAGCCTTAACTTATTAATAACAATTCTCAAAAGCAATTTGATTTATAAACTCACAAACTTTAACTGCATTGACATTTCAAAAGTTCTGTTTAACACTACATATCCATTCCAGGCATGCTACCTGCTTTTTTAGTTTTCGGTTCATCTTGATTCATCATACTTTGCTTACCTTCCAACTGAGCACTGGCATCAATGGCAAAGGCGCCATTTGTTACAATCTCTTCACCGGATGCAAGTCCACTAAGAACAACATAAGCTCCCGAAAGCGAAGGACCCAGATTTATCTCCCTCATCATAAAAGTTGGAACAGAAGTTCCGGGTACTTTAACATAAACAACAGAACGCTGCCCTGTCCACAATACTGCCGATTGTGGAATAACTAACTGTTTTTTATACTGAGCTAAAGAAACCATTACATTACCCGTAACAAACATCTCCGGTTTTAAGTTACCATCCCTGTTATTTAAGTCTACCCTTACCCCTGCAGTACGTGTAGAAGGGTTGATTACCTGATCAATAAAGGAAATCTTTCCGGAGAAATGTTTCCCCGGTACTGCCTGAAGAGTGAAATCAATCTTATTGCCTTGCTTTAGAAATGGCAGATCACCTTCATAAGCCTGAAACACGGCCCATACATGAGCTAAGTCGGCTATCTGAAACAGAACTGAACCCTGATTAATATATTCACCCTGATTCACTTGCTTTGCAATGACCTTGCCACTGGTCGTTGCCTTTATCTCCACTATTGGAGAGACTTTTCCTGATCTTTCTACCGCAGCTATCTGCTGGTCCGTGAGATTCCATAAGCGTAATTTCTCACGAGCCGCATCAAGCAGATAAGACTTTTGCTGAGAGTTCCCCATCCGGACTGTTTCAAGCAATTCTTGCTGCGCTGTATATAGTTCCGGAGAATAAATAGAAGCAAGTGTTTGCCCTTTTCTCACAGATTCTCCAGTATAGTTTATCCAAAGGCGCTCCACACGACCGTTTACTGTAGCTGTTTGCGATTGCATCAACCGTTCATCGGGTTGAATTTTTCCATAAAGGTGCAAATCTTTCATCGGATTTTCATTGCTAACAACCGATGTCTGCACATTAGCCAGTGCCAAAGCCTCATCAGATAACTGAATGGCATTTGGATTGATAGTTGCAGCGCTGTCTTCAGATGAGCTACTTTCTTTTAAAGGAATCAAATCCATTCCACAGATTGGGCACTTACCGGGTTTCTCCAATCGGATTTGTGGATGCATGGAACAGGTCCAAATTGTATGTTTATGTTCCTTCACCTCTTTATCTACATTAGCAGACGCCTTGTCGTTATGACCGGAAGAATGGAAAAAGAACCATCCTAAAGCCAGTCCGACTAACAAGATTAACAGATACTGCAAAGAACTCTTCTTTAAAGTTTCATTGATCCATTTATTATATTGTATTTTCATCTTATCTCCTATTTTTTATTTATTATCAAGTCATCCTTTGCTATGATTTTCTCGAATTCAGCCACAGCTGTATTATATTCAACAACAGACTCTACCTGCTTTAAACTATAATTCAATAATTCCCGTTGCACCTGTAATACATCTGTTAAGCCCACACTGGAAGTTGTAAACTCGCGAAGCATTAGTTCGAATGTGGTTTGTGCCAGCTGGCGCTGCTTTGCATAAAGAGCTATTTTACGTGAAGCATCGGTTATTCGCAGGTTTATAGCCACAAAACTAGCCTGCAACTCATTCTGTGTGTTTTGATATTGCAGTTCAGCAGACTGTTTCATAAATTTGCTGTCACTAAGCTGAGCTTTGTACTTCTTTCTGTAGATGGGCAATGTAAATTTAACCATAGGCATTATCATGTCCATTCCATTCATATTGCTCATCGTATTCATATTATTCGGATCTACCGGATTTTTGCTATTAATCATGTACTCCAAACCAATTCCTATCATGGGATAACCCATCTTCTTTGCCATTTCTCCTTTTGCCTCATAGAAAGCACTTTCTGCTTTCCACATAGCTAGCAATGGGTTTCGTTCAACAAGTATCTGCCATGCCGCAGGATCATTGGCGATGAATGGTTTCAACTGTAAGGTATCCGGCACAAAGGTTAATGTAGCCGATGGGTGCCCCAATAGAGCATTGAATACTGCCAGTGTCGAGAAAAACTGGGATTGCGTTGTTTCCAAAGTATTTTCAAGCTCTATCCGTTCAATCTGAATACGTAACACATCAGACATACCGCCACTACTTCCGCTCATTGATGAAGAAGACATGCTACTTCCCATGGATACGGACTGACCAGCGGCTATTGTTGAGAAGGATGTATTTCCAGACGAAGCACCTCCCATTCCCGACATGCCACCAGTTCCCTGAGGTATTGACATTGCAGAAGCCGCCAATTGAACAGTTGAAGAGCCCGATGAGTAAGAAGCAGAGCTGCTTGATTTTCCCTTAATACCTGGAGATTTATAACGATACAAAGCAACCTCTTCCAACGATTTCAACAGTTTAATATTTTCTCTGATATTTATAAGTTTCGCCTGAATACTATTCAATTGATACCATTGAGCCTGAACATTATAAGCTACATCAAGACTACTCTCCCTAAATCTTTCATAGGAAGCATTTGCCATCCATGACATCTCCGACTTGGCAGCCTTCAACGTTCCAAACCATGGAAACATCTGCATCAAACTCAGCGTTCCCACTTGTTTTCCATTTACCTGCTCCATCTTTTTCAAGTAAAAACTGAATCCTAATTCAGGATCGGGCAATGATCCGGCAGGAGCAACACGTTGCAAAGAAGCCTGATAAGCTGCAAAATCAGCGCGTACTCTCGGATTGTTTTTAACAGCCTGTTCCACATAAACGGCAAGACTATCCTGCGCCATGAGATGGCTGAAACTTGTTGTCAGTAATATGACATACAAGCAAGCATATTTAAATCTTATTTTACTTTTCATCTGATTGAATTGAATAGTTAGTTTCAATTTGTTCGGGCAATCGGTTATGCTTTACTGCATGTTCCCGCCACCAACACTGAAGAACCGGAACCACAAACATAGTCATGGTCTGAATCAGCATTCCCCCAAATGTAGGAATAGCCATAGGTACCATTATGTCAGAACCTTTTCCGGTAGAAGTCAGCACCGGTAACAAAGCAATCAAGGTAGCAGCCGTGGTCATTGAAGCCGCGCGTACTCTTCTGAGTCCGGACTTAACTACAGCTTCACGAATTTCATCCTTGTTGGTAGGTTTCTCATCAAGAAACATCTGATGAATGTAGGTTCCCATCAAAACTCCGTCATTGGTAGCAATGCCAAAGAGAGCAATGAATCCTACCCAAACAGCTACACTCAGATTAATGGTATGCATCTGAAACAGATTCCGCATATTCATTCCGGCAATACTAAAATTCAGGAACCACTCCTGTCCGTACAGCCAGATAAGTATAAAGCCTCCTGCAAAGGCAACAAACACGCCCGAGAAATGAATGAACGATGCAGTTACCGACTTGAAACGGAAATAAAGAATCAGCAATATCAGTATTAAACTAATTGGTATTACAATCAATAATCTGTTTGTTGCCCGCACTTGCTGTTCATAGTTCCCGGCAAATTTGTATGTCACCCCTTTGGGAAGTACAATCTTGCCCTCCTTTATCTTGGTATCCAATATTTTCTGTGCTTCATTCACCACATCAACTTCTGCTTTATCAGATACTTTATCAAAGATAACATAACCTAGCAGGAAGGTATTTTCACTCTGTATCATCTGCGCCCCTTTGGCATAATTGATATCTGCCAGTTCATTCAGAGGTACTTGTACTCCGTTAGAAGTCGGTATCAATATCTGGCCAAGTGACTGTGGATTATCACGCAGTTCCCTTGCATACCGTAACCGGATAGGAAAACGTTCGCGACCTTCCACAGACGTAGAAAGTTTCATTCCACCCACAGCTGCACCAATAACCTCCTGTAAATCGGAAACCTTAACGCCATAACGTGCCATGTTCTCTCTGTTAAGCTTTATTTCCAGATAAGGAGCACCCACGGCTCTGTCATAAAATACAGATGCCGGAAGTACGGAAGGAACTTCTTTCAATGCCTTTTCCATCATTTTCCCCGCTTTTTCAATAGACTCCAGATCGGGACCATAAACTTTCAATCCCATAGGTGCCCTCATCCCGGTTGAAAGCATCACCATACGTGTGGCAATGGGCTGAAGTTTAGGTGCGGATGTCAGTCCGGGAAGATGGGTTACCTTAACTATCTCATTCCAAATATCATTTTTGTTTTTAATCTGAGGACGCCACTGACGGTAATATTCTCCATACTTATAGGGTATCAGGCTATCTTTTGGAATAATGCGGAATCCTTTTTCCGGATCATACGTTTTACCCCCAATAAGCATAAAGCGACCTTTCCGGTCCACTTTAAATCGTGCTCGCTGACCATTATCATCCAGCATATACTCCGGACGATAATTGATTGTATTCTCATACATTTGAATGGGCGCAGGATCCAGAGCCGAATTTACGCGTCCCCATTTGCCCACAGCCAATTCTACTTCGGGTATCCCCTTCAATCGTCTATCCAGCTTTTCAATATTCTGAAGATTTTGTTCCACTCCGGAATGTGGCATACTTGTAGGCATCAAAAGATATGAGCCTTCATCAAGACTAGGCATAAACTCTTTTCCTATGCCAGGGAATTTATTGCTGGCGGCACTCCAAAAGGTTGTTTTTCTAAATGTATTCCAACCTGCCGTTTCAAACCCTTTAGCCACAAAACCGACTGTTTTATCAAAGCCCATCCATATCACCAGACCAAACAACGCTGTAAAGATGGGAATAGAAATGAATTTCCACCTGTTAGCCAAACACCAGCGAAGAATCCTTTCATAATAAATAACCAACGACCACAACAGTGCCAGAATAACTGCCACTATACCTGCCACAAATAACATATTAACCAGAATTCCATTTTGAGGTCCCAATGGTAACCATTCCGAGGATAATAAATAGACAGCTGTTAGTAACGTTATCCCTATATTTATATAATTGGGATAATGCTCATTCCCTGGTTTCCATTTATATGCCAACAGATTATTTATTCCTATTGCAGTCAGCACCAGTGCAAATAATACTCCGCTAAAGGTAAACAGAAATATACCAGCTGCAATCAACAGCATATTGGTCACTTTGCGAATACCTCTTCTTGGTATATTCAGAGAAAAGATCCAGTAAGCCAATGTTGGCAATAGAACTAATCCCAGAATAAAGGCGGATGCCAAAGCAAATGTTTTGGTATAAGCCAAGGGGTGAAACATCTTTCCTTCCTGGGCCTGCATGGCAAACACCGGAATAAAACTTATTATGGTAGTGAGCATTGCCGTACTGATCGCTCCGGCTACCTCAGTCACAGAATTATAAATGAGCATTACAAGATATTGTCCATGAGCTTTTCCTCTATTCTCCGGAAAATCAAGATGACGCACTACATTCTCCATAAAGACTATTCCCACGTCGACCATTACACCAATGGCAATGGCAATACCCGACAAAGCAACAATATTGGCTTCAATTCCAATATTGCGCATAATAATGAAAGTGCATAACACGGCAAGCGGCAATATTCCAGCTATAACTATAGAGGCACGCAGATTCACTATCAATACAATAACCACTATGATACAAATCAATATTTCGTGCGTCAAAGCACTTTCCAGTGTACCAATTGTCTCTTTAATCAGTTGCGTACGATCATAAAATGGAACAATGGTAACCTTTGAGATCCTACCGTCGGGTAATACCTTCTGAGGCATTCCGGCTGCAGTTTCTTTAATTTTATCCTTGACACTATTAATCACGTCCATCGGATTTGAGCCGTACCTTGCCACCACGACAGCACCAACGGCTTCCATGCCTTCTTTGTCCAGTCCTCCACGGCGAGTAGCCGGACCATAGTTCACCGTCGCTACATCTTTTATTCTTACGGGAACATTGTTTCGCGAAGTAATTGCAGCATTCTCAAGATCGGCAAGGTTTTTAATATAACCTAATCCACGAATAAGGTATTCCACTTTATTTATCTCTATAGTCTCGGCTCCGATATCGAGATTACTCTTTTTAACCGCCTCCATTACATCCATTACTGATACTCCGAAAGACCGCATTGCTTCCGGATTCAGATCCACCTGAAACTCCTTCACATACCCTCCAACGGATGCAACTTCCGAAACACCTTCGGCACTGGATAATGAGTACTTTACATAATAATCCTGAATGGTTCGTAACTCCTGAGGATCCCAACCACCGGTCGGTTTCCCTGTTTTGGAATCTCTTCCTTCCAGTGTATACCAGAAAATTTGTCCCAATGCAGTGGCATCGGGTCCTAAAGATGGCTGAACACCTTCGGGCAAAATACCTAAAGGCAATGAATTCAGCTTTTCAAGTATCCGGGAGCGACTCCAGTAAAACTCCACATTATCGTTAAAGATGATGTAGATAAATGACATCCCGAACATGGAAGTACTTCGAATGGTTTTCACTCCGGGAATGCCCAACAGGGATGTTGTTAAAGGATAAGTAATCTGATCCTGAATGTCTTTCGGTGACCTTCCCATCCATTCAGTAGCAACAATCTGCTGGTTATCGCCTACATCAGGAATGGCATCTACAGCTACAGGGTCACGCGGGAGTAAACCGCCGTGCCAGTTAAACGGAGCAGTAGCCAGTCCCCATACAATTATCACAATCAATAAAATTGCCGTGACAAGCCTGTTCTCAAGAAAGTATTTGATGATTTTTTTTAGCATATTATTTTTGTTAACAAACACAGTAAAAATAACAAACTCCTTAACACTTTTGTTTCTAAAAATAGATCTCTATGTAAGTTATATGCAATCAAAAGGTATTTATTTCACACCTATTAATATAAAAGAAATCGAATAAAATGAACTTTCCATCATCTTCTACGTTATAATACCAATAAAATCAATTAAAAAATTTAAGTTATGAAAAAGTTCTTTTTATCATTTATTATGCTGGTTGCCTTATCATTGGCAGGTTATGCACAACAGTCGTGGACAAATGATCCTGCACATTCGCGTTTAGGTTTTACAGTGAAGCACATGACTATCTCTGAGGTTAGTGGTAGATTCACAGACTTCGCCATTAAAGTAAAATCTGATAAAGCCGATTTAAGCGACCTGAAGATAGATGTAACTGCTAAAATAGCAAGTATAAATACAGATGTTGAAGCCAGAGATAATCACCTGAAAAGTGCCGATTTCTTTGATGCCGAGAAATATCCAACTCTTACTTTCGTAAGTACATCACACAAAAAGATTACCAGCAAGAATTTCAAACTAATGGGAAATCTTACAATGCATGGGATAACCAAATTCGTGACTTTGGATGTTCTATATTTCGGTGAAGTAACCAATCCTATGAATAAGAAAAAGGCTTACGGTTTCAAGATTACCGGAATTGTAAAACGCTCAGATTACAATATTGGTCCTAAATTTGGCAATGCAATGATAAGCGATAACGTAAAAATTGTAGCTGATGCAGAATTTGGTAAAGACTAAAACAAGTTTGCAAAACAGTCAGCCGGTAAATGGAAGTTTCATTTACCGGCTGACTGTTTTATTTTTGATCAGAAGCTAAATAAGTACTTTAGTACGAACTGACGGGAACGTAGTCTGTTAACACTTAAATACTCACTTAACGTTCCAATGCTCTTTCGTTCATAATTAGTATTATTGAGAAGATTCATAGCCGAGAATTGCAATTCACTATTCTTTATCATATAAGACAATGACAAATCTGAGAAAAAGCTACTTTTAAGATTCTTATCAGAACTGTGATAATATTCACTGGCCCACTTAAACTGCCAGTTGTCTGATGGGAATACATTAAAAGAAAATTTATGCTGGAAATTTCTTACCGGGGTATACTCTGTTTCTTGAGGTTCCAGCGTTTTCATTCTATAATAGAAATAGGAAGAGCGAATTTCCCAGTCAACAAAACGACATGGCTGCATTGTCATAGACAAAGATGAACTTATACTTTCTGAACGGAATCTGGTAAGAACCTCGCTCCATAATTGGGTATCCTCAGAAGCGCTGTAAAAGGAATTCAACCGGAAAAAGGTTTTCCAGAAAGAGAATGTTTTGCTAATTATTGAGTTTACACCATAATTTTTACTATCAACATCTTTCTTTAAGCAGACCGTTTGCTGAAGAATGCCATTAAACTTCGATGACATAAGAGTATTTCTATGACCAGGAGAATAATTCCCTGATAAATCAAAGAAGAAACCTTTAATTGGATTTTTAAAATCCACAGAAATATTCATATTCATAAATTTGCTGAGCGAAATATCATTACCATTAGCAGAAGCACTACGATATGAAGTAAATACATAGCCGGGATAAAGACTATATATATCTGAGTAACTATGCTGGTAAGAAAATAATCCATTTATCTTCCAAAGAGCAGAAAGCGTATATTCCAGATAGATATTGGGTTCAAATAATAAATGATTTTCTGTACCACTATACTTATTCATAGTTCCATTATGTTGATAAAGACTATTCAGATTCCCAGATACTTCTGCTTTACCCCTAAAGTTGTAATTCTGATAACTAATGGAAGGAGTCAGATATAAATCTGTTTCAGTAAAACGGGAGCGATTAAGAAAAGAATCTCTCAGTGCTTCCGGAAAGTTATTACCCGAAACACCTAATGCAGAGTGTAAGGACTGACTTTTTACCTTCAGTCCAGCCTTATAATCAATATACATTCCCAGTAATTTGTGTTGAAAAGAGGAATATGTATGTGAAACAAAAGAGCGCAACCGTAAATCCTGTTGCATAAAGTCATATTCATTTCCTCCGTTCAGCCAGTCGGGATACTGACCGGGAGTAATTGTAAGATGCTGAGGAAGGTTACTATATTTATTCAAACTACAAATACGGAAAACATTCTTTCCATAATTCCGTATCAATTGAAAGTCATTAGAGAATACTTGCTTATCAAGATCTGAATTTTGATCTGTTAATTTCCCATTAGTTAACATCCACCCTTTGTTATCCGCAAAATTAAGATTGAATTTTAAATTATTTTTCAAAAACACTTTGGTATTGTTTACATTATAAGTAACACTTCCCTCAATCTCATCCTTAGAATGAACAGCATGCATATTTTCATCTATATTCAATGTTTGTCCGGGAAGATAATATGTGGAAACTGAGCTTCCATCCTGTTTTTCATTATCATGAAAATAACTTGCCTGAACACGTAAATCAGTCTCCTTTTTTATCCGCCACAAATTATTGAACGTAAATAAATGAGAATCATTATTATAATGGCGGTTCTGGTCAAGATCAGGTGAACCAACCGATAGAGAAGATAATGTATTACTTTCGTCAGCCAGTGTCAACTGATTGATCTTATCAATAGTCAGTACTTTCAGCTCCGAACTTACGTCATTTCCCGTATTGTTATTTTTATACATGCTAAGATTTTGCATTCTGGAATTAAAAAGCATGCTAAGTAACCGGTTATCCCACAAAGCGTTTCCACTTTTATCCTCAACTCCTAGCCCCAAATCTACCGTACCCAGAATACGTGCTTTAGCTTTATCTTCCAATACCAGATTCAGTGCTGCATTCTCGCTAAAATTCTTGCCTTTCAATGCTGCTATAGCCTGATGATTTTCCAGAACCTGAACACTTTTCACAGCCTTCGCTGATAAGTTATTTGTAGCCAGGTTATACTTACCATCGAGCAAGTTCATCCCCTCAATATAAAACTTATTAATTGGCTTATCCTGATATTTTATTTGTCCATCACTAGACACTTCAATACCAGGCAATTTCTTTAATATATCACCAATCGTTCTGTCATGAGGCATACGAAAACCACTCACTGAATAAGTTAAAGTATCACCACTCTGAGTCAGCCTTTTGGAAACATACTTCACCTCTTTTATCATTATATCCTTAGGATTCAACCGTATTTCACCACCTTCATTATATCCCTGCACGGAAATCCACTTTTGTGCATAACCCATGCAAGATACACAAATAAACTTTGCCTTTTTCCCATCAGGAACAGCAACAGAAAAACGGCCACTACTGTTAGCCATAGAAAAAGCAATAGTCATACTATCTGTTTGCAACAAGCTGACGGAAGCCATCTCAAGAGGTTTATCTGTTGAGTTATTAATTACTCTTCCACTAAAAGTCTGTGAGTATAATGTAAACGGAGCTACAATCCCCAATAAAGCCAATAGTAGTTTTCTCATTTTTATTTTTTAGCAGATTCCAAGACCTCCAGATCTACATATTTTCTCACAGGTAATTTTGCAGGTCTGCCATTTGCATCTGTAACCTTTGATGATATTAAGCCAAAACGTTTAAAAAATTCAAAAGGTTGTTCATACATCTGCTTCATTGCTGAATAGAATTCTTTTTTATCACAAGCAACATATTTTGTCTTAAGGATCTTGATCGGCTTTTTCTTTGATAATTTATTTACTCCAACACAATAAAAATGATAGAGACTATCACTGTCTGCAGCATCCAGAATCAAGCCGGGTAATCCGCAAAGTTTCCACGGCCCATCAGATACAGGTATTTCTGTGGTAAACCATGCAGCCCATTCTCGTCCTTTAAATTTAGTTTTTGCCTTTTGACAAGCATAGCCTTGAATTTCTTTTTTTTCTTGCAAAAAAGTCCAGACAGGTTTTTCTATTGTCTCATTATATTTATAATATAGATTAGCGTCTACTTCGTCAATATAGATCAGCTTATTATCTGAATATAAGTTCTTGTATATACGAAATTTTTGCCAACTTCTAGGCAAATCAGCATAAGCATCATGGGCTTGAAAGCCATTCCCACCAGAAGCTAAAACGCTATCTGTTATTTGCATTACACGATCTTCACGTAAGCTATAAAATTCAGAACTATATTTTCCAATATTCAATGCTAATTCATCATTGCTTTTTTTACTTAGATTCTCAGCATTCATAACAAAGTCTTCTAGATATGTAACCTTTAAATATGCAGAATCAATAGCGTGTTGAGGAAAACATGATATTTTAATAAAAAGAAAAAGTACTATAATAAAAATTCGATTCATAAATTTTAGTTTTAAATAACATATAACTATCTTTTATTTATTTTACCCCTAGGTCTTATTAAACCTAGGGATAAAATTATGCTAATCTTTTATATCCTCCGAGCAATATATATCTTCTAATCTATCCATCCATATACATACTTCTAATTTAGATAGTTCATGATCTGTATCAAGAACTACAGTTTTCCCACAAGATGTTACAAATACAGTAGTAACTTGATCACATTCCTCTGCATTATCAACAATAGGCGCATCAATCTCGTCTACAACATTAGACTCCACATCTTTTATATTTTTACTTCCTTCTTCAGCATTCATAGCCTGTGCTGAAATGAATAATGCAGCACAAATAAACATAACTTTTTTCATAATCATTTTTTTAAAATTCAAAATTAAAATATATAGATGTCGACAATCTATCAATTATATATACATACAAATTATCAAAGCAGATGTATTAGATAAATAACTTGCGACAAAAATAGTGTCTTATGATAAAATAAACAAAAATATCATTGGACATTTTTTATAAAAAAACGATATAACTTCATATAAAACAAGCAATTATATCAATATCAATAATAATAGCATTGGACATTTTAATATTTTAATTATATTACAATAATTATTTCCAAATTTTACAATACATATTTACTAAATAGATTGCATTTACAACAGAGTTCACAGAAGCCATCTCAAGAGGTTTGTCTGTAGAGTTATTTATTACTCTACCACTGAAAGTCTGTGAATATAATGTAAACGGAACTACAATTCCACATATAACCAATAGTAGTTTTCTCATTTTTATTTTTTAGCAGATTCCAAGACCTCCAGATCTACATATTTTCTCACAGGTAATTTTACTGGTCTACCATTTGCATCTGTAACTTTTCCTACCGTTGCGCCAAAACGTTTAAAGAATTCAAGAGGTTGTTCATACATCTGCTTCATTGCTGAATAGAATTCTTTTTTATCACAAGCAACATATTTTGTCTTAAGGATCTTGATCGGCTTTTTCTTTGATAATTTATTTACTCCAACGCAATAAAAATGATAGAGACTATCACTGTCAACAGCATCCAGAATCAGACCAGGTAATCCGCAAAGTTTCCACGGCCCATCAGATACAGGTATTTCTGTGGTAAACCATGCAGCCCATTCTCGTCCTTTAAATTTAGTTTTTGCCTTTTGACAAGCATAGCCTTGAATTTCTTTTTTCTCTTGCAAAAAAGTCCAGACAGGTTTTTCTATTGTCTCATTATATTTATAATATAGATTAGCGTCTACTTCGTCAATATAGATCAGCTTATTATCAGAATATAAGTTCTTGTATAAGCGAAATTTTTGCCTACTTCTCGGTAAATCAGCATAAGCATCATAGGCTTGAAAGCCAGTTCCACCAGCAGCTAAAACGCTATCTCTTATTTGCATTACACGATCTTCACGTAAACTATAAAATTCAGAACTATATTCTCCAATATTCAATACCAATTCATCATTGCTTTTTTTACTTAGATTCTCAGCATTCATAACAAAGTCTTCTAGATATGTAACCTTTAAATATGCAGAATCAATAGCGTGTTGAGGAAAACACGATATTTTAATAAAAAGAAAAACTACTATAATAAAAATTCGATTCATAAATTTTAGTTTTAAAAACATACAATTACATTAATATATATTTTACTAAATAGATTGCATTTACAACAGAGTTCACAGAAGCCATCTCAAGAGGTTTATCTGTTGAGTTATTAATTACTCTTCCACTGAAAGTCTGTGAGTACAATGTAAACGGAGCTACAATCCCCAATAAAGCCAATAGTAGTTTTCTCATTTCTTAGCAGGTTCTAAGACTTCCATGTCTATATACTTTCTTGCTGGCAATTTTATATTTCTGCCATTTGCATCTGTTACCTTTACAGATATTAAGCCAAAACGTTTAAAGAATTCAAAAGGCTGTTCACACATCCGCTTCATGACTGAATAAAACTCTTTTTTATCACAAACGATATATTTTGCTTTAAAAATTTTAATAGGCTTTTTCTTCGTTAATTTGTTCACTCCAACACAATAAAAATGATAGAGACTATCACTATCAGCAGCAGCCAAAATCAGGCCGGGTAATCCGCAAAGTTTCCATGGCCCATCAGATACTGGTATTTCTGTAGTAAACCATGCAGTCCATTCTCGTCCTTTAAATTTAGTTTTTGCCTTTTGACAAGAATAGCCTTGAATTTCTTTTTTCTCTTGTAAAAAAGTCCAAATAGGCTTTTCTATTGTTTCCTCATACTTATAATATGAAGTATATACCTCATCAATATAAGTCAACTTATTATCTGAATATAAATTCTTGTATATACGAAATTTCTGCATGCTTCTAGGTAAATCAGCATAAGCATCATGGACTTGAAGCTCATCTCCACCTGAAGCCATAATACTATCTGTTATTTGCATTACACGATCTTCACGTAAGCTATAAAATTCAGAACTATATTTTCCAATATTCAATACTAATTCATCATTGTTTTTTTTACTTAGATTCTCAGCATTCATAACAAAGTCTTCTAGATATGTAACCTTTAAATATGCAGAATCAATAGCGTGTTGAGGAAAACATGATATTTTAATAAAAAGAAAAAGTACTATAATAAAAATTCGATTCATAAATTTTAGTTTTAAAAATATACAATTATATTAATATGACATTTTACTAAATAGATTGCATTTACAACAGAGTTCACAGAAGCCATCTCAAGAGGTTCCTCTGTTGAGTTATTAATTACTCTTCCACTGAAAGCCTGTGAGTATAATGTAAACGGAGCTACAACCCCCAATAAAGCCAATAGTAGTTTTTTCATTCTTATTTTTTGGTCGGTTCCGGGACTTCCATGTCTATATATTTTTTAGTTGTTTTTTCAGGATCTTTCATAATAACATTTGTTATATGAGGCATACTTTTGAGAGATGCAACCAGATCCTCATCTAATTGTTTTCTTTTTCCATATAGTTCTTGCTTTGAACATTTAATAAATTTCCTTTTTATATTTATAGGTATACTTTCTTTTAATTGTCTGATTCCAACACAATAAAAATGATAAAGACTATCACTATCCACAGCGTCCAATATTAGACCGGGTAATCCACTAAGCTTCCAAGGTCCATCTGAAATTGGTATTTCAGTAGTATACCAAGCTGTCCATTTTCTTCCTTTAAATGCTGCCAAAGCTTTCTGACATGAATATCCCTGAATATCTTTTCGTTCTGAAAGTAAATTCCATAATGGTTTTTCTAAAGGTTCTTCATATCTGTAAGAATCAAATAATACTTTATCTGTATAAGTCAGCATCCCCTCAGAAGGATAGTTTTTATATACATGATAATACTGGTAACTTCGGGGAATATCAGCAACAAGAGATGCAGCTTGTGAAATATCTCCTCCTAAAGCAAATACACTGTCTCTGATATGTTGTATTTGATTTTCTCTTTTACTATAAAACTCAGAACATAGATTCCCTATATTCAAAACCATTTCATCGAATTCCATTTTCTTTGGAGAATCAGGACTCCTTGCGAAATCTTCTTTATAAGTTACTTGTATATAAGCACTATCTGATAGATTTTGAGAAAAAGAATTCAATTCCGATACCAATAAGAAAAACAATATTATAGTTCTTTTCATATAAAATTATTTTTTCAATCACTAAAATTCAAATTAGTTGTTCAAATCTCCTATTATATTAATAATTCCTGAACACAAGATTATAAACAATAAAAAGCAAATATGATATGCTTATATTCCATCATAAGTCTGTTTTTAGTATTAGTTCCTTTTAACAGGTTCCAGAGCTTCCATCTCTACAAACTTTCTTACTAGAAATTCCATTGGAGTTCCATATTCATCTGTTGTCTTTCCTAATATTACAACAAAACTTTTGAATAACTTTTTTCATCGTTCAATTTTAATAATAAGCAATACAACAACTATTAATAAAGAGTATTATTTCATCTACAAATATAAATAGTAAAGATTTAAAAAACAACAAAAGTAATTCTTTTTCATGTTTAAATAAATACAATTACCAATAATTAATGTATAAAAAAATCCTGCAAGAGTAGATCTTGCAGGATACAAATTATGTTTTCAAATGATTCTTCTTATTCAATAAACCCTTTTTCTCTTTTACTGTCAGCATCCTGAAAATAAGCCATGCCGGTGAGCATTTTACTGAAACCGCTCCTTTTATAAAATTCTTCCTTGCCCGGAGAGGCATACAAAATGAGATTAAAGCCGGAAAGTTGTTCTTTTATATTTTCAATAAGTATTTTACCCAATCCTTTGCCCTGACAGGATGGATGAATAGCTACATCATATACCGCAGCCTGAAAAACGCCATCACTGATGGCCCGTGCGAATCCAACCAATGTTTCTTTGTGAAATATGAAAACCGTACAGGAGCTATTCCGAAAAGCTTTTTCCTGAACCTCTGGAGCATGATACCTCATACCTACGGCTTTTAATATTTCTACAACTTCAGAGAAGTTAACTTTCTCGCAACTATTACTAATTCTTATTTCCATAACTAAGCAAATATTAGCATTTCAATTATTTTATTTCAGGTATCTAAATAATATAGAAGCTAAACCTCTTTCTGATAGAACATCAAATCCAGATATTGATCAAACTTGCGGGCCACATTCTTTAAATTCCCACTGCAAGTATAGCCACACTTCTCAAACAAATGTCGGCTGACCATATTATCACCAGAGATTAATGCAATAATATTTGTAAACCTTCCCTCGCGAACATATTCTTCAAGCCTTAGCAAAGATTCGGTTCCATATCCTCTACCCTCAAATCCGGGTTTCAGATAAATTGTAATCTCAACCGAGACACTAAATGCCGCACGAGGTTTAAACTTATTAAAATAACAAAAGCCACACTTCTCTCCTTCGGGGGTAACAAGCATAAAAGATCGATAAAATGGATCTTTTACAGGAACAAAACTCCGGATATCTTCCATGGGAACAGGATCTATGGAGTAAACTACAGTGGTGTTCAGTGTGTAGTAGTCATACATCTCTTTAACGAAAGGAAGATCTTCTTCCTGAAGTTCTACAAATTCTAAGCCATTCATAATTTTCTTAGTTACTTAAACGACATCAAAGATAATTGTTTTTTGAATAAGGCAGAGTAAAGTATAAAAAACTTCTGAGCATGATTTAACAAGATTAACCTGAGAAAATAAGTAATGTTCCGGGGATAATTAGTATCAGCTTGTACAAGCTAGCTATCTGAGTTGTACAAGCCAGTGCCCCAGCTTGTACAGGCTACCGTTCTGGCTTGTACAGGCCAGCATTAATATTCCGCCTTACTTTAACTAATATCTGCTTATTGTTTTATTAGTTATTGGGAACATTAACAAATATCAGCTTACCTTTTTATCAATGACTCCTATACGAGTTTTCAACTTCCAATAATAGTAAATATTTCGGTTACTGAAAAAAGAGAAAAACTGAAGTGTTAGTGCAGACTCAATAACTTGAATAAAAAGCTATAATATGAAATAAAGCGACATATAAATAAGTTTATTTTATTTATATATTAAAAAATAAATACCTTTGTATATAAGTTTATCTATTTGAGATAGAAACAGAACTATTATATAAAAAAAATTATAATGAAAAGAAAAATAAAAAGAACCATCAGCTTATTTATCTTGCTTATTTTCACTACCACAACATTTGCTCAAACATATACCGGGCAAGTATTAGATGAGAGTACAAAGAAACCTTTGGAATACGTAAATATTGGTGTGATAGGGAAAGATATAGGTACGGTTTCAAATGTAAACGGGCACTACAACATTAATGTTGGTACCGAATTTGATAACGATTCTATTCGTTTTTCATATACGGGATACATTCCTATCTCCATTAAGATGGCTGATTTCAAAAAGCAATCTCATCTTATCAGCCTAAAGCCACAAGTCTTTAATCTGAGTGAAGTAGTAATAAAACCAATTCGTGTAAAAGAAAAGAAGTTAGGTAATAATTTCAAGGTGTTTTTTCAAGCCGGTTTCAAGGATAATAGAAAGGGTTATGAAATGGGAGTTCTATTAAAGATTAAAAAACGGGCTATCTTGCATAACATCTCTATAAAAGTATCCAATTGCAGTTATGACAGTCTTTGTTTTCGTCTGAATATTTACAAAGAGACAGACAAAAAGACTTTTGTAAATGTGTTGCGCGATCCAATTTATATTTTCAGGAAAGTACCCAAAAGTCGATTCATTCTGAATGCAAATTTATCTGATAATAAATTGAACGATATTGTTGTTGAAGGAAACACACTTGTTACAATGGAATTTATTAAGGATTTAGGAAAAGGAGGGTTATATCTGGCATCGGGAATGATAGGAGCAACATCCTATTGCAGAAAAACAAGTCAGGGAAAATGGGAATCATTACCTGTTAAGTTGGGAATAAGCGTTGATGCAGAAGTGGAAAAATAATACGAGATAATGAGTAAAATAGAAAAGTAGGATATCCTCGCTAAATATCCTACTTTTCTATTTTATATATTAGAACTTAATCTTACTTAACCACTATTTCATCAGTAAATATAAACCCTCCTTTATTGTTTTGATGGGCAACATAATGAACATAACGCGCAGTAACATTACCTCCCCAGCCAAAATCACGGAAAATAAGTTTTTCTTTATTTTCGGGAACATCATTATCAATCTGTTTGAGGGGAGTAAATGTTGTGCCATCTTCGGAAACAGAAATTTCCACATTGCGAGGCATCCATACTCCAGGACCTATGATCTGCATAAAATCTGCACTGATTGAATGAATAGACATAGAAGAACCTAGATCAATAGTAACATCCAAATCTTTACCGATAAAACCTTGCCAGCGGTGATCGGCATACGCCCAACCGCCTCTTAAACCATCAACCAAGGCAGAGTCTCCTCCCGCAGAATAATTCTGATAATACTTATTCTTGTATGTAATTACTTTCCCTACTGCCAGATGATTTTCTCTGACCAGACTTACCGGTCGCTCTCCCACTTCATCTTTCAAAGGGAAAGCATTATAACCACGGCTTTCAAGAAAAGGAATTGCTTTTAGAGCACGCTCATAAAAATCGGTATATGACTTCCTTTCAGGAGCCGTCCATGCTACTTCTGCCAAGGCCAGTAAACGTGGGTAAATCATATATTCCGTATGTTTCAGCGTGGGCATATATTCAGTCCATACATTGGCTTGCACACCAAGAATCAACTTTCTTTCATCCACACTGAGTGAATCGGGTACCGGATTATATGAATAGACTTTTTTCAGTGGCAGGAAACCGCTTATTGCTTCTGGCTGTGTAGAAGGATCGTCCTGATAAGCATCGAAATAACAAAATTCTCCCGGAGTCATAATAGTCTGGTGACCCGCTTTTACTGCAGTAATTCCGCCTTGTTCGCCTCGCCATGACATTACTGTTGCATCAGGAGCCAAACCTCCCTGAAGAATTTCGTCCCAACCCAACAATTTGCGTCCATGAGCATTGAGGAACTTTTCCATACGATGAATCATGTAGCTCTGCAATTGATCCACATCCTTCATGTTTTCACTCAACATGCGAGCCTGACACTTAGGACAGGTTTTCCAGCTTTTCTTTGTCGCTTCGTCGCCACCTATATGAATATACTTTGAAGGAAAAAGCTCCATTACCTCTGTGAGTACATTTTCAAGAAATGTAAAAGTACTATCATTACCAATACAGAAATCAGAATCCACATAAGGTTTTCCGGAACACGACAATTCAGGATAAACAGCCAACACCTCTTCGGAGTGTCCCGGCATTTCTATTTCGGGAATAACAGTAATGAATCGTGCTTGAGCATAAGCCACCACCTCTTTAATATCTTCCTGAGTGTAATATCCTCCCTGAGCTTTAGGATTTTCCTTAGTGCAATACTTTTTACCATTCTTCCACCACTCTTTCCATGTATCATAAGGTCTCCATGCAGCAATTTCGGTCAGTAGCGGGTATTTCTTTATTTCAATACGCCATCCTGCACCATCTGTAAGGTGCCAGTGAAAACGATTAAGTTTATAGTAAGCCATCATATCAATTTGCTTCTTTATAAACTCTTTGGGAAGAAAGTGACGGGAAGCATCCAGATGTAGCCCGCGATAAGCAAACCTTGGAGTGTCTTTGATAAGAACAGCCGGAAGTTTCTGTGCTTCAACCTCTTTATTCTGATTAGTCAGTTGTAAAAGAGACTGAACACCGTAGAATAATCCGGCTCCGCTAGTTGCCGTAATTGTTATATTCAAAGAAGAAACAGAAAGCTGGTAACTTTCTAAAGAAGGAAATTCTTCAGATTTATCTACTAAAAGCAGATTTATTGTATTTTTCTTATTCAACTTTCCTTTCTTAGAAAGTTTTAAAGGAGATTTTCTGAGAAGACTGAGCATATTTGTTCGCTCCTCACCTTCCAGGTTTGTATAGACAGCTGTTTTTTTATTCAGGGTAAAAGTTCCCTTTTGTTGTTCCTCATATAAGGGCTTTGGGGTGATACCAGATTGAGCTGCCAGCTTTCCGCTATTGCAAAGCAGTGCAATCAACAGGATAAAAAGGTTTGTTAGATTTCGTTTCATTACTTCGTTCTTTTCTGATTGGTTAAGATTAGTTTATAAAGAAGTTTATCATTCCAACTTTATATTTTTAAATTGTTGCTAAAGCCCCAAATTTAAGATTTACTTTTCAAAATCACAAGTAACACAAGGTTAAAGGTGTAAAGTGCTTCTTATTCAAAAATCTCTTCAACAACGAACTTTAACAAAAGAAAAAATAAAAATATTCAGCAGAAGGAATATTCCCACTATTTTGCGTAAATTTGTACCCTAATTCATACAAAAAACAGAAGGTTAAGGAATTATGAGAGAGTATATTATTGCAGACAATCAGGATATTACCAAAGCAGGAACGCTATTCTTGCTCGGTGGATTGAAAGGTGTGGGCAATATTACTGAGGCCGAAAGCCGTGCGGAGCTGATTAAAGAGTTGCGCACATATCCCGAAGCAGTAGTTATTCTGGATTATACACTGTTTGACTTTTCCGGTGCCGAAGAATTACTGATCCTTAATGAACGCTTTCCGAAAGCAAGCTGGGTACTCTTTTCTGATGAGCTTAGTGAGGAGTTTGTGAAGCGGGTTTTATACAGCAGTCAGCAGTTCAGTTTTGTGATGAAGGACAATTCAAAAGAAGAGATCACCTCCGCTTTACAATGCGCCATGCATAAAGAACGGTTCATTTGCAATCATATAAGCAATATGTTGATTGGCAAACAGAGCTCAGCTCCTGTTGAAAATGTACTGACCAATACGGAAAAGATTATTTTAAAAGAGATAGCATTAGGTAAAACTACAAAAGAAATTGCTGCAGAACGCAACTTGAGCTTTCACACAGTTAACTCACATCGGAAAAACATTTTCCGCAAACTGGAAGTCAACAACGTTCACGAAGCAACCAAATACGCCATGAGAGCAGGGATTGTTGATCTGGCGGAATATTATATATAACATTTATTTTTTATGGAAATAGCAACATTACTCTCAGGAGGTGTAGACAGTTCAGTTGTTGTACACCTTCTAAAGGAACAAGGATATGATCCGGCTTTATTTTATATAAAGATCGGAATGGACAGTGACGAGGATCTTACCTGCACGGCAGAAGAAGACATTGAAATGGCAACTTTTATTGCAAAAAAATACGGATGCCGTTTCGAGATTATTGACTTACAAAAGGAATATTGGGAAAATGTAGTTTCTTATACTATTGATAAGGTGCGCCATGGCTTTACTCCCAATCCGGATGTGATGTGTAATAAACTAATTAAGTTTGGTTGTTTTGAACAGAAATGTGGTAAGGATTTCGATAAGACAGCTACAGGACATTATGCCTCTACTACTGAAAAGGATGGAAAGGTTTATCTCTCTACAGCTATTGATCCGGTGAAAGACCAGACCGACTTTCTTGCACAGATTGATTACCTGCAAGTATCTAAACTGATGTTCCCTCTTGGCAATATGATGAAGAGCGAAGTAAGAGATGCTGCGCAGCGTGCCGCACTTCCTACTGCTAAGAGAAAAGACAGTCAGGGAATTTGCTTCCTTGGAAAGATTAACTATAACGACTTTATCCGCCGATATTTGGGTGAGAAGAAAGGAAAGATTGTGGAACTGGAAACCGGAAAGGTAATAGGAACACACAATGGATACTGGTTCCATACTATTGGTCAGCGAAAAGGATTAGGCTTGGGAGGCGGACCTTGGTTCGTGATTAAAAAGAATCTGGAGGAAAATGTTATATACGTTTCTCGTGGATATGATGTGGAAACACAATACGGCAACGACTTCAGCATGCACGACTTCCATTTCATCACTGATAATCCTTGGGAATCTGTAAAGGAATCAATTGATGTAACCTTTAAAATTCGTCATACTCCGGAATTTATTCCCGGCAAGCTTACTCATGACGGCAGCACATACAAGATTGAATCTTCAAAGAAGCTTCAGGGTATTGCACCGGGACAGTTTGGTGTGGTTTATGATAAGGATGCCCATATCTGCATTGGTAGTGGAGAGATACAAAGTAATGTAGCCGGAACTTTTTAATTTATCGCAAATTAAAAAGCCCCGGCTTCCACCACTTAAAAATAATAACAAAGATCAAAAAGTAAACAACAGATAACAATCAAATTAGAATCATAGATTCAGTTCCATCATAATATTGCAACGACTATAAGAAGCTCCACATTTAGAAACTTCCTTAAAACCTAGTCTCCGATAAAGACCAATGGAAGCTTTCATTTTTGTATTTCCTTCCAGAAAGAGTTTCTTATATCCGTTGCTTCGGGCATAAGCCAATACAGCTTCCCCAAGCAGACTCCCAGCTCCCTTTCCTTGATAGCGGGGAGTTACAGCCATCTTTGCCAATTCATATTTTTCTTGTCTGGAATGAGCAATAAGTGCGCAGCATCCTACAGCTTTTCCATGTTCATTGACTGCAAAAAATATTTGTCCGCCTTTATTCAGAATGTATCCCTTTGGGTCGTTAAATACGGCTCGGTCTGAACTTTCCAGATGAAAGAAAGTCTTAATCCATTCAGAATTAAGCCGGACAAAATCTTCTTGAAAGGATGGCTGATATAATTCTATTCTCAGCTCATCCATCATTATAATTTATTTAAAGCTTGTTCAAGGTCGGCCTTTATATCATCAATATTCTCAATACCGGCCGATAAACGAAGTAATCCGGGTACTGCTCCCGAAGCAATCTTATCCGCATCTGAAAGTTGATCATGTGTAGTAGTTGCCGGGTGGATAATCAGCGTTTTAGCATCACCTACATTCGCCAAATGGCTTATTAGTTCCAGACTATTAATCAAACTGTCAGCATGTTCACTTCCACCTTTTAACTTAAAGGAAAGAACACCACCGAAGCCTCTTTTAAGATATTTCACAGCAAGCTTGTGATAAGGACTGCTTTCCAATCCCGGATAATTTACATATTCCACTTCAGGGCGAGATTCAAGCCATTGAGCCAAAGCAAGTGCATTGGATACATGACGTTCCACACGCAAAGAAAGAGATTCTAAACCTTGTAATAACAAGAATGAGTTGAATGGAGAAATAGTATTACCCCAGTCGCGTAATCCTTCAGTACGTGCACGAAGTGTAAAGGCAATATTTCCAAATGGGCCATTAGCACCAAAGGTATCCCAAAAGATCAATCCGTGGTAACTGTCACTTGGTTCAGTAAATACAGGGAACTTACCATTACCCCAGTTAAACTTACCGCTGTCTACAATCACACCACCAAGAGCAGTTCCGTGTCCGCCAATCCATTTGGTTGCACTTTCAACAACCACACTTGCACCGTGTTCCAACGGACGGAAGATAGCACCACCGGCACCAAAGGTATTATCTACAATCAGAGGAATTCCATGCTTGTCGGCTACTGCAGCAATGGCTTCAAAATCAGGAATATTTAAATCGGGATTGCCAATTGTTTCCAGATAAAGAGCTTTTGTTTTATCATCAATCAGCTTTTCAAACTCCTCGGGTGCATCGTTAGGTGTAAAATGAACCGTAACGCCCAATCGTTTGAATTGGTTCTTAAATTGATTATACGTTCCTCCATAAAGATGAGAAGTAGAAACAAAATTGTCGCCCGTCTCAAGAATATTATTTAGAGCAATGAACTGTGCCGACTGTCCGGAAGAAGTAGCCAAGGCAGAAAGTCCACCTTCCAATGCAGCTACTCGCTTTTCAAATACATCCGTAGTAGGATTCATTAACCGGGTATATATATTACCAAACTTACGCAATCCAAAGAGATCAGCGCCATCCTGTGCATCTTCAAAAACATAAGAACTTGTTAAATAAATAGGTACCGCACGTGCATGTGTTGTTTTATCTACTTCCTGTCCGGCATGTACCTGTAATGTTTCAAACTTCAAATTATTTGTAGCCATATCTTTAATATTTTAAGTGTCTTTTTTTAATGAACTAGCGTGAACTGTTTTTATAGTGGGTATTCTTCAAATGCGTAAAGCAAAGTGGAAAGATAACGTTCACCGGTATCAGGAAGTAATACCACAATATTCTTTCCTGCATTTTCAGGGCGTTTAGAAAGCTCAACTGCTGCAAAAACTGCCGCTCCTGAAGAGATTCCTACTAAAAGGCCTTCTTGTGAAGCCAGTTCACGACCAGTACGTATTGCATCGTCATTGCTCACCTGAAGAATCTCATCAACCACTTCAGTGTTAAAGTTCTTAGGTACAAATCCCGCACCTATACCCTGAATTTTGTGCGGACCGGACTTCCCTCCCGACAATACGGGTGAATCTAAAGGTTCAACAGCTACAATCTTTACGCCAGGGTTATGCTTTTTCAAACCAACACCTACTCCTGATACTGTTCCACCTGTCCCTACACCGGCTACAAAAATATCCACCTTACCATCGGTATCTTTCCATATCTCTTCAGCCGTTGTTTTGGTGTGTATTTCAGGATTTGCAGAATTATCAAACTGCTGCAAGATAACCGCATCAGGAATTTCTTCTTTTATTGCGTTGGCTTTTGCAATAGCCCCTTTCATACCTTCCACACCCGGAGTAAGAACTATTGTTGCGCCAAGAGCTTTAAGCAGATTTCTGCGTTCAACACTCATCGTGTCGGGCATGGTTAATATCAATTTATATTTTTTTACTGCCGAAACAAATGCAAGTCCCACTCCCATGTTACCACTGGTTGGTTCTACAATCACACTATTTGCTTTCAGCAAGCCTTTTTCCTCAGCACTCTGAATCATTGCATACGCCGCACGGTCTTTCACACTACCGGCAGGATTAAAGTACTCAAGTTTAGCAATCACTGTTGCCTGCAGATTCTTAACTGCATTAAAATGAGAAAGTTCCAATAAAGGAGTATTTCCTATCAAGTCTGTTAATTGTTTTGCGATCTTTGCCATAACATTCAAATTTTAATTGTTTTCTTATACTGCAAAGATAGCGTGTAAACATGGGGTACACAATCACGTAAAATAGTCATTTTTGTACCACAAATGTGGTACAAATCAATAAGAATTGCTAAGTTTGTAATCTCAAACGAAAAAAAGAGACATACAAATGAAAAAATATTCATCTATACTCCTTCTTCTTTCAGGAGTTATATTCACCGCAATATTCACTTCTTGTAAGGGAGAAGACAGAACTCTGGAATACAAAGATACAAAGGGAGTAAATGACTGGGTTTACGGTAAAATGAAAGATTACTATCTTTGGTATGATGAAATTCCGATTAGTAGTAAGCTTAACTTTTATGCCGATCCTGATGTTTTCTTCTATACCTTATTATCTAGCAAAGAAAAAAAGAACAGTAACTATTATTCCTGGATAGAACAAAAAGAGATTACCACCAAAAGTATAGACGAAAAATCATCTTACGGGTTTGAGTTCGTCCTTTACACATTAAATAGCATACAGTATGCCCGCGTGCTTTATGTTTTACCCGGTAGTCCTGCCAGTGATGCCGGACTGAAACGTGGCGACTGGATTCTTTCTCTCGACGGACAAAGCATTACCACCACAAATTATACCCAGCTACTTACCGGAAGCGGAGCAAAATTGACCTTAGGACTTTTCACAGGAAACGCAAAAAGTCCTTTTGTTGAAAGTGGTTCGCTTACATTATCTGCAGCCAGAGCAGTAAATAATGATCCTATTTTGGTAAATAAAGTATTGACCAGTGCTTCGGGAAGCAAAATTGGTTACCTTATGTATACTCATTTTGCTACGGGACCTAATGATAATGCCTATGATTATACTTACGAAAAGGAATTGCGTCAGGCGTTTGCCTCCTTCAAGAACCAGAATGTGCAGGATTTCGTTCTCGACCTTCGTTACAATCCAGGAGGATACATTACCAATAGTCAGCTGCTTAGTACCATGCTAGCTCCCAGCTCTTCACTGGGCAAAACATTTTGCGTAATAAAATACAATGATAAAATGAATCCATCACAAACCACCTATAAATTTGAAAAAGATTCTATAAAAGAAGGAGCCAATTTAAATCTTTCTCGTCTGTATGTTTTGGTTAGTAATTATACTGCTTCTGCTTCCGAACTACTTATTAATGGATTAAAGCCTTTTATGAATGTTACATTAATTGGAACCACTACCGAAGGGAAAAATCTTGGATCAATTACCATAGAAGACGATAATTATAACTGGATACTTCAACCTATAGTGGGCAAATTATATAATTCGGAAGATAAATCCGATTATGGCAGTGGATTTACACCAGATGTAAAACTAGATGAAACAGCAAATTATGATGCTTTCATGGAGCTGGGAAATGAGAATGAAATTATGCTAAAGCAGGCGCTTGCATTAATAAATGGTGCCAGCGTCTCGACGGCGGCCAGCACCAAATCTTTTTCTACCTTATTAAATATCGGTCAGAGTTCTTTGGACAGAAAGAAGACAAACGGAGTACGGTTATCTCCTATAAAGAGATAATCCATCCGTTATCTCTCAAAGAACTTTTTGAAGAACAAAAGCTGATAATCAATGGAGTTATTCCAGTATTTACCGTTATGAACTCCAGGACGGGTGATGAAGTCATGATCAATCTTCCGTCCCAGCAGACGCTCGTGAAGATCCTTGTTCACGTTAAGGAAGAAATCACCTTCTCCACAATCAATGATAATGGCCAGGTCGCCGTTCACAATATTATCAATCTGATTGATTACAGTATGTTCATCCCATGATTTCTTATTGGCAGCGAATTCGCCCAACTGTTTGCTCATTTCCCAATTTGTAGGGAAAGGACGAATATCTACCCCACCGCTGGTACTTCCTGCTGCACCAAATATATCTTTATGACGGAAAGCCAGCCACAATGCTCCGTGACCGCCCATGCTGAGACCGGTAATGGCACGCCCTTTCTTATCGGCTATAGTTTTATAATGAGCATCCACATACTTCACCAGTTCATCAGAAACAAATGTTTCATATCTATAAGAAGGATCTTTAGGACTATCCCAGTACCAGCTATTTTTACCATCGGGGCAAACAATGATCATCTTATTCTGATCGGCAATTTCTGGTAGATTTGGTTTCAGTTCTATCCAGCTTTTGGCATTACCACTGTAGCCATGCAAGAGATAAAGAACCGGATAAGTTGCATTCTTTGAGGCTTTAGTACCATCGGGTGCAATGACTACCACCTTAACATCTTTGTTCATTGACGGACTTTTCACTAGTAGTGTGTCTACTTTTGCTGCACTTACGCTTACTACAAAAGCAAACAGCAGCAGAAAGGATAAAGAAAAAATACGGTTTTTCATATTTCAATTGATTAATATTAAATTATTCTTTGTCAAAGATGCCACAAAAATAGACAAAAAGAGAGAAGCATGTAACATTTTTAGCCTATTTTTGTTAATACATAAAAAATGAACATCTTATGAAACGAATAATCTATATATTCCTATTTATATGTATTGCCCTGACAGCGGCTGCCCAACAGAAACTTTCATTAAAAGGTAAAGTTATTGATAAAGGAAAGCGCGAACCTGTTTCCTTTGCCAGTGTGGGAATTTATGGTACAGGTCAGGGGTCTGTAACTGATTCTCTGGGAAATTTTACCATTAAAAATATTACACCGGGAATCTATCGTTTGCAGGTTTCGGCAGTGGGATACAACACTGTGCTCACTCCTGAATACATTCTTTCCACAAAAGATCTTTTCATCACCGTGGAACTGGAAGAAAATGTGACTCGCCTGAATGAAGTCAGCGTCACGGCTTCCACTTTCAGACGAAATCCCGAGAGTCCGGTGGGGCTTCGTCTTATCGGATTACAGGAAATAGAGAAGAGTCCCGGAGCCAACCGCGACATTTCACGCATTGTGCAGAACTATGCAGGTGTGGGATACTCGCCGGTGGGATACCGAAATGATCTGATTGTTCGCGGAGGCGGACCTTCGGAAAACCGCTTCTTCATGGATGGAGTGGAGATTCCCAATATCAATCACTTCAGTACGCAGGGAGCATCCGGCGGTCCGGTGGGAATTATCAATGCCGACCTTATCCGTGAAGTCAGTTTCTATACAGGAGCCTTTCCCGCAAGTCGCGGAAATGCGTTGAGTTCCGTGCTCGATTTCAAGTTGCGTGACGGAAATATGGAGAAGAACTCCATGAAAGCCACTCTTGGAGCAGCAGAGTTTTCTCTGACTTCCAACGGACACCTGAGCAAAAAGACAACTTACCTGGCTTCTGTTCGTCAGTCATACCTGCAATTCCTTTTCAAAGCACTGGGATTGCCTTTCCTGCCCACATACACCGATGCACAGTTTAAAATTAAAACACGCCTTTCTCAACATAATGAGATTACATTCCTTGGACTTACCGGTATTGACAACATGAAGCTCAATACAAATCTCACGGGTGAAAAAGCAGAATACATACTCAGTTACCTGCCCACTGTTAAGCAGCAAACATTCACCCTTGGCTCGGTTTACAAACATTATGCAGGCGCACATATCCAGACTGTCGTTTTGAGTCACAGCTATCTGAACAATCATCTCACAAAATATCTGAAAAATGATGAAAGTACTCCTGATAATTTGACCCTGAAATATGGTTCGCTGGAGCAAGAGACTAAATTGCGGGTAGAGAATGCCTCTACTTTCGGGCTGATGAAGGTAAATATTGGAGCAAATCTGGACCACACTCAATATACCAATAACACATTTCAGAAGGCATATACCAATCAATCAAAGACCTACAACTACCATACTTTTCTGGATATAGTTCGATGGGGATTCTTTGGAACCATGAATTATGAATCGCCCGATGAACGGATGACTGTTTCGCTGGGAGTAAGAGGCGATGCCTGCAATTATACCTCACAGATGAATAAGCTCAGCAATCAGCTTTCGCCAAGACTATCCCTCTCCTACCAGATTGTCGGCGATGTTTATTTCAGTGGAAATGTAGGCCGATATTATCAGTTGCCGGCTTATACCACACTGGGCTACAAAGATAACAATGGAATTTACCTCAATAAAGGTCTGGGATATGTAACGGTTGACCAGTACAGTGCCGGGCTGACTTACAAGCACAGTGAGAATCTACAGATTACCGCCGAAGGATTCTACAAGAAGTATGATAATATCCCTTTCTCCGTGAATGACAATATCCCGCTGGCAGATAAAGGAGCCGACTATGGTGTGGTGGGAAATGAAGAACTCACCCCCACTGCTCAGGGACGTTCATACGGTGTTGAGTTGATGGCGAAATGGATTATTGTGAAAAAGCTGAATCTATCGTCCGCCCTCACCCTCTTTAAAAGTGAATACAGAAAAGACGAGCAAAGTCCGTACATCGCTTCTTCGTGGGATAACAAATACATCTTCAATCTGGGTGGAACCTATAATTTCTCTAATAACTGGAGCTTCGGAGCAAAAATCAGCAGCATAGGCGGTGCACCCTACACTCCTTATGATGTGAATAAATCGTCACTGGTAACAGCCTGGGATGCACAAGGACGTGCATATTATGATTATTCCAGATACAATACCGAACGTCTATCTGCCTATACCCGTATAGACCTGAGAGTTGACAAGACTTTCTATTTAAAGAAATACATGCTTGGTTTTTACATTGATTTGCAGAACATAACCGGAAGCCAGATTAAGCAAGCCGATGCCTTAATGAGTACCGGAGTAATTGAAAATCCTTCTGCACCAATAAATCAGCAACGGTATAAAATGAAATACATCAGTCAGGATAGCGGTACGGTGATTCCTACTTTGGGAATTACTTTTGAGTTTTAGGGAACAAACTTCTATAAAAACAATGTTCACTGAAACCTATACATCTTTGCAGCCGTTGCTTTTCAAAGATCTTAGTTTCAGTGAACATTTATCAAAAACTATTCATTATAAGTTATCTCTTAATCCTGAGTTTCAACATATACAACATGAGTTTGCAAATACTCTTCCAGGCCGTGTTTACCATCAGCACCACCAATCCCCGATTTACGCCATCCGGCATGGAATCCCTGCATAGCCTCAAAGTTTTCTCTGTTTATGTAGGTTTCACCAAACTTCAGCGCACGAACCAACTTCAACGCAGTGTTCAGGTTCTTTGTGTATACAGATGAGGTAAGCCCATATTCGCAATCGTTGGCCCATTCAATCGCTTTATCTAAATCAGTGAATTCAATGATAGGCAGAACCGGACCAAAGGTTTCTTCGTGTGCAATATCCATATCATGGGTTACATCCGTCAGAACAGTAGGTTCAAAGAAATAACCTTTCTTATCTATCTTCTTACCACCACATGCAATCTTCGCTCCTTGTTTTACAGCTTTATCCACTTTATCCTGAACCGATTTCAGCGAATTGGCATCAATCAGCGGCCCCATATCCAGTTCTTTAATTTTACTCGGATCTCCATAAGTAACCTTCTTCATTCCTTCAATCACCTTTTCCTGGAATTCATCCTTTATATCTTTGTGCACATAAACACGTTCGCAACAGTTGCAAACCTGTCCGGTATTAATAACCCGGGATGCGATAATGCATTTTACAGCCAAATCAATGTCTGCATCATTCATTACAATAGCAGGAGCTTTTCCGCCAAGTTCCAGAGATACCTTAGTGATATTAGTACAGGCAGCAGCCATGGTCTGACGGCCGGCATCCACACTTCCGGTGAGACTAACCATTCCCACCTTCGGGTTAGCAGCCAGTTCATGCCCTACTACTGAGCCTTTACCAAACACAATATTGAGAACACCTGCAGGCAAACCCGATTCTTCAACAACCTGAGCAAACACATAAGCATTCTCCGGCGTTAACTGGCTTGGTTTAATTACAATCGTATTACCAGTAACCAATGCAGGAGCTGCTTTTCTGGCAATTAAGAAAAACGGAAAATTCCAGGGAAGGATTCCTGTAGTAACACCAATAGGTTTCTTAAACAGGAATATATTTTCTTTTGGTCTGTCACTTTGAATAATTTCACCTTCATAACGGCGGGCCCATTCGGCCATGTAATCCATATAATCAGCGGTAAATAAAACCTCAACATTTGCCAATGCCTGCGTTTTGCCACCCTCTCTCACAATAATATCAGTCAGTTCAGCTTCTCTTTTTCTGATACCGCTTGCAATGATTCTAAGATATCTACCCCTCTCTACGGCCGGGATTTTCTCCCATTCAGGCTGAGCCTTTTCTGCAGCATCAATTGCTGCTTTTACATCATCGGCACTACCATCGGGCATCAGTGAGATAACTTCTTCAGTCGAAGGGTTCAGTACATTAATCCATTTGTCAGAAACGTTTTCTACAAATTTCCCATTGATAAACATTTTTAGATTTTTCATAGGCTGTATTTTAAAGATTAACAATGAGTTATAAAGATATATTTTTAAAATAACAATTTTACTTCCTTTTTTGATTTTATGACTTACGTTTTTGACTTAAAATCCTTATAGTCAAATTTTTATATAATCTTATTAGCCCATCTTCCCACAACTTATATCAACAAGGCTTTCCATTGCTATTTTTCTTCTTTCTTTTCTGTTTTGATATAGTATCCTCCGGTTTTAGGTGCATCTCTAAACTCAATTAAGTTCTTTTTCTTAAGTGAAGTTACATAACGTTCTACTGATACAAGACTTTTATCAATATGCGTTGATATCTCATTAGCTTTCAAACCTGGATTTATTTTTAAGAGAGAAATAATAGATACTTCGTTCTCGCTTAGAGGTTTATTTACTCCCTCATTTACTATCTCTTCTTTTTCATATTTAAGTGTAATCTTAAAAACATCTCCTTCTTCAATAACTGGCAGTGCACCATTCACATAAATAGGACAATACTTATACATCTTGCAAACTCCGGAACCAAGTTCTTCTACCCATCCGATCTGCTTAAACACATTTGCAATAGTAGGATTTTTAGGATGCGGTTTTAAGTTTTCCAGATTGATACGCCCCATCATATACAGACGATTCCAGTTCTCGGCAACTACCTCATACTTATAAATAATTATAGCAGCTGGATAAGCGTTTTAGTTTAGTGCTTATTTAAAAGAGAATCTGCTAAATGGTTAAAAAAAATAATTTCAATAATCTCTATCAATGTAAAGAATATATTCTATCTTTAGACTTTAAAATATGAAATACAAAACTACATGGAATCAGAAATTAAAGAAAAATTAAATAGAGTTGGAGAAAATTGGGCTCATCTTATTTTAAAATATAAATATTTCAACAAGAAACTTAAGCTTACAGATGACCTAAAAAAATCAAACTATTTGGGTGATATTTTAGATTACTTCCGAGACACTATAGAGATAATACACGCAAAAGAAAAATCAAAATCATACACTGACATATTTGCATATCAAATTAGTTTACTTCAAGCAATTTATATTCAACAAGATTTCATTGAAGAGTTACTTCGTATTTTTAAGTGCAATATAAATAAAGGTGACTTAAAAAAAGATGATGATTATTCAATTAACAGAGAGGTTAGAAACGAATTAATTGGACATCCTATTTGTACAACAAAAGATCCAAAGGAACAGGCTAAAGAAGTTATATGTAAGTCATGTGGAAAAAATATAAATGAGTCCCCAAAAAAAACTATTTTATTATCTTCAACTTTATTTAGCTCAGAATCTAGTTCTACAAATATCCAATATTTAAGATATCATATGAAGAAAAATTATCAGCCTGAAGTTTTGAATTATAAGATATGCGAGATAATAAATAGACATAATGATTTTTTAAATAGATACCTTGATATAATCCTCGATAAACTAAAGCGTATCATCACTGAATTTAAATCTAATTTAGAAGGATTTGAAAAAATAATAAAGCATCAGAACTTTGAAGCCATTATTAAATCAGTTGATGCAGAATTTGAATCAATTTTATATTCTAGTTATTTCTATGACAAAGATTCTTTAATTGAGATCTATAGAAGAAGGAGTGAACATGAAAGATATCAAAACCTTATAGATCAATTTCTATCTGACTTAAAAAAAGAAATACTTGAAAAAAAAGAATATATAAATGAATTGGTTGAGCCAAAAAAGATTTATACTAATATGACGTTATCTACAATTGAGATATCTGATAATATTAATGAAGATGCAAATAAAACATATAATTATGAACTTGGTAAATTAGTAGAAAGAAGGAATAAGCCTGATTTTGATTTTTATAGTAGCTTTCTAATTCCAAAATGCTCAGAAAACAGATTAGTTTTGGATGAGTTAAAGCATATGGAAGCTAATATTTCAAATAAAATAGAGTATTATACTGCATTAAATTTGATATATAAGGAATTAGGAGAATAGCTGACCGCCATATATAAGGTTTCGTGCAATTAAATCTAAAAAAGTTTTGTCTCCTTAAAAACCAAAATACAGAAAAATTTCAGTTTATTATTTTTTCTCAAAATAACTAAAAACACAGAATCATCTACCTATCCCCCACTAAACAGCTAAAACCACTTACCACAAAGTCTTTCAGCTAGTGGCAGATAAAAAAACATCTGCCACTAAATCAAATCATCTGCTACTAAAACAGATTCTGAAAGCAACGATTCATTTTATTATTATCAATTTAGAGACAAATAAACTTGTTTCGTAAATATCAGTAATCCGGGTATGCTTATCCGTAATTTGTGTACAAAGAAGCCTGTTGGGTCTTTGTACCTTTGCAGCATTAAAAAAGACTGATATTAAATTGAGTAATAAAATGGAACTAATTAAAAATAGATCTTTCGAAGGTGAACGTCCACTGTTTGCTACCCATGACTTACGTCTGGAAGAAGTAACTATTTATCCTGGAGAATCGGCACTGAAAGAATGTAAAAATATTGAAGCTGTAAACTGTGAGTTTCAGGGCAAATATCCTTTCTGGCACAACGATGGTTTTGTTATCGAAAACTGTTTGTTCAAAGAAGGTGCACGTGCCGCACTTTGGTATTCCCGTAATCTCCGTATGACAGATACGTTGGTGGAAGCCCCTAAAATGTTTCGCGAGATAGATGGTATGGTGCTGAAAAATGTGCAACTGCCTTATGCTTTGGAAACCTTTTGGTATTGCAGTAATGCGGAGTTACGCAATGTACAAGTAGACAAGGGTGACTACCTTTTTACACATGGCTCTGGTATACAAATTAATGGTTTTACGCTGAATGGCAACTATTCTTTCCAGTATTGCAAGAATGTGGAAATCCGGAATGCCGAAATCTTCTCCAAAGATGCTTTCTGGAATACAGAGAATGTAACGGTTTATGATTCTAGCCTTACTGGTGAATATCTTGGCTGGCATTCAAAGAACCTGCGTTTGGTAAATTGCAAGATTTCGGGTACGCAGCCGCTTTGCTATGCCACTGATCTGATAATGGAAAACTGCACGATGGATGATGATGCCGATCTTGCATTTGAACAGTCAAGTATAAACGCTACTATCAATAGTCCGGTTCATAGCGTAAAGAATCCTCGTAGCGGAAGTATTACTGCTAACAGCTATGGCGAAATCATTATTGACAAGAATGTTAAAGCGCCTGGTGACTGTGAACTGAAACTTTGGGACAATCACACTTGTTTTGATTAATCCCGAGATGAAATATAATTTTGATGAAATAACTCCTCGTCGTAATACCAACTCTTATAAATGGGATAGTACCGCGGATGCGGATGTTCTTCCAATGTGGGTGGCCGATATGGATTTCCGTACGGCGCCACCTATTATTGAGGCATTGAAGCAGCGCGTGGAGCATGGTATTTTTGGTTATGTAAAGGTGCCCGATGCTTATTATGAAAAGACGATAGATTGGTTTAGTCGCCGGCACAACTGGCAGATTTCTAAAGAGTGGATTATTTACACAACCGGAGTAGTTCCGGCAATATCCGCCATTATCAAAGCTGTAACATCTCCGGGCGACAAGGTACTGGTGCAGACGCCTGTGTACAACTGCTTCTTTTCCTCTATTCGTAATAATGGCTGCGAGTTAGTAACCAATGATTTAGTTTACGCCAACCGCACTTATACCATTGACTTCGATGATTTAGAGCGCAAAGCTTCTGATACGGCAGTAAAAGTAATGCTGCTTTGTAATCCTCACAATCCTGCCGGACGTGTATGGACACGTGAGGAATTGATGCGCATTGGCGAAATCTGTCTGCGTCACAATGTATTCGTCATTGCCGACGAAATTCATTGTGAATTTGTTTATCCGGGACATACCTATACTCCTTTTGCTTCTCTTAGCGAGGAATTGCTGCAACATTCAGCTACCTGCATTTCGCCCAGCAAGGCCTTTAATTTGGCCGGACTTCAGATTGCAAATATCATTATTGCTGATGAAGAAATACGCAGTAAAGTAGATAAAGCCATCAATATAAATGAGGTCTGTGATGTGAATCCTTTTGGTGTAGAAGCGCTTATAGCTGCTTACAGCAAAGGAGAGGAATGGCTGAATCAGTTGAATGTCTATCTTTACGAAAACTACCTTTGCATGAAGGAATTCTGTGAAAGTTATCTCCCACAATTCCCAATAACCATTCTTGAAGGCACTTACTTGGTTTGGATGGATTGCTCAGCACTTCAAAAGAATTCAGAAGAAATCGAGCAGTTACTTTTAGAAAAAGCCAAACTGTGGCTAAATGAGGGTACCATGTACGGTGCAAACAGTGAAACTTTTATGCGATGGAATATTGCTTGTCCTCGTTCTGTACTACTAGAAGGATTGAATCGTTTTAGAAAATTCGCTGAGGATTTTTCAGAATAACGCCCGGAGTACAACAAAACTCCGGTTTACTTTTTAAAAGATCACTAGACAAGTTTGTACATCCTTGTACAAAAGAATGCATTCTTCTGTACAAAACAATTAATTCTTTTGTACAGAAGAATGATTTGTTTTGTACAAGATTACATAAACATCCCGCCTGAAAAATAAAATCTCTCTAGAGAGATTCGAAGAAGACTCGCCGGGGATTTGTAGAATGCTGTAAGGATTGTGACTTCAAGTTAGTGGCAGATGATTTCTATCTTCTATGTTGTAATCCAAATAATAAGAGTATTATTAATATTTATTATACTTTTTATTAGCTTTGTAATCAGTGAGTTGAAGAGGAAACAAGCTCTGCTGAGGAGCAACTTGTCAGCAATAAATTTCCTGCGTTACACTGTAACATTATTTTTTTTGGGAGGGGAGGCTTGTATGGTTTCCCCTTTCATGTTACAGATATCGCTATATGGCTAAGAAAACCTCTATTGATTGTTTCCTTACTTTCTATTTATTAATAACTCCTATATAAACAACCTTCTATCAGTAGTTTAAACTGATATTACTATCAGTTTTCTACATTTTCCTTTTTCAGTTCAATAGGAAGAGGCCGCAAACTGCTAAAGCAGGCTAAGCTGCAAGATAAACTAAGCGATCACTCTTATTTTGAAAGATAGTTATATAGGCATTATCATTAAACCACTCCACATTCATATTTTTGTCTCTTTTTTAAAACATAATACATTCTGTTTAATAGTTTTCTTGCGATTCGTATTATAGCTTTATTGGGCTCCATCCTTTTACAGAGTTGTAAAAAACACCTTGTCAATGCCGGATCTATTCTTACTGCAATCCAGGAACTTTCAATCAGACACTTTCTTAAAATCGTTTTCTTTCTAAATGTCATCTCTCCATAATTCTCAATCTCTCCACTTGAATGACAGGTGGGTATTATTCCTACAAAACCGGCTAACTTGTCTGTATTGTGGAATCGTTCAATATCTTCTATCTCCGACAAAAAAGTAAGCCCTGTAATTAAACCAATTCCCGGAATGCTTCTTATTAACTCTATCTCCTTCACATATTTCTCAGAAACAGCAAGACTATGAATTTTTCTATTGATTTCCAATAAAAGAACTCTTTGTTGCTCTACTTCCCTGACGAGTAATGACAAGGCGTCATTACCATTCGTTGTATTAAGTGATACCTCCTCTTTTAACCATTTAAGAAAACGTCTGGACCAATGACTGGTTGATTTCTCAAATTCCGGAGGGTAAGATATACCATAAAAATGAAGCAAAGCTTTTATACGCTGTTTAAATCTAGTCATATCTTTCACCATTACGTCTCGGGTGCGTATCAATGTGCGATTTTCCAATGTCTCAATGAATGGGACATGTATACCTATGAGTTCATTAGCTCTTAAAGAACGGGCAATTTTCATACTATCACGTGAATCGTTTTTAAGTATCTGTTCTTTCTGACTGGTTGGTATATCAGCTGGATTAACCACAATATTATTTATATTTAGTTTTTTAAGTTCAAAATGAATATTAAATCCGCAGAATCCGGCTTCATAGGCTGAATAATAAGTTCCACCAGGAAAATTAGTATTCAGATAGTCCCTTAAAATTGAAGGTACAGGAGGTTGGTTGAATGTTTTATGATGAAGATATTCTGTGTAAATTGTCACATTCCAACTTTTCAAATGAACATCAATTCCAACATAAATATTTTCTCCTTCAAAATTTAGTTTGTTACTTTGTGTACGCATAAGCTTTGAGTATTTAATTGTTTAAGACTGATACCTCAAATATATTAGGTTCATCCGACAAATGCGTAGTTGCTATATAAAAATAAGCTGGTAAATCATTATATTGTAGAGTCCAATCCAAAATATTATGAATACCAGCTTTCTGTACCACGCCTTTGGCGTTTGTGAGCAAGAATGCTCCCGCGTACGCTACGAAGATAAGAGTATTATCTTTGAAGTCCAAACCCGTTCCGAAAAACTTCGTTGTCCTTGTTGTAAGAGTCGGCACTTTATTCGCTCCGGTAGTACTATTCGTCGTTTTCGCGGAGTACCCATAGGACATAAACCTGTATTTTTAGAAATGAAAGTTCAGCGTTTAGAATGCAAAGATTGTCATTGCATTCGTCAGGAGAATATTCATTTTATTACAGGCAAGCGTTCTTATACGAATCGCCTGGCTCGCCTTGTAGTTGAACTCTCCCGTTTAGGTACTATAAAGGATGTTGCTCATTTCCTTCATCTTTCCTGGGATACGGTAAAGGATATCCAGAAACGTTATCTACAGCGACATTATGGATGCCCTGACCTGAGCGAACTTGAATATATTGGCATTGATGAGTTCGCAGTTGCAAAAGGTCATGTCTACAAAACAATCGTAGTAAACCTTCTTACAGGACAAGTTGTATATATAGGCGATGGAAAAGGTGCTGATTCTCTGGATGTTTTTTGGAAGAAACTAAAGAAATCTGATGCTGTCATCAAGGCCGTTGCTACAGATTTATCTCCAGCTTTTGTTTCAACTGTCATGACGAATATACCTGAAGCAACTCTGGTATTTGATCACTTTCATGTAGTCAAACTCATGAATGATGCTTTGGATGAAATACGTAGAAGTGTTTACAGAGAGGAAAAGGATCTGAATAAACGAAAAGTGTTTAAAGGAACTAGATGGTTATTACTATGCAATGGCAAAGACATCTTTGATAACCAATTCAAGTCCAGACTTGACAATGCCTTGAAGCTGAATGAGCCCTTGATGAAAGCATACTATCTGAAAGAAAGTTTGAAAGAAATATGGACACAAGTAAATAAAGAGCAGGCTATCAAAGAATTGGACGCTTGGATAGAACTGGCATATCAAGCCAAAATCCCCAAGCTTACAACATTTGCAAATACACTAAAAGCACATAAGTGGGGAATCTTAGCATGGTATGATTATCATATATCAACAGGAAAATTGGAAGGTATTAATAACAAAATCAAAACAATGAAAAGACAAGCATATGGATATAGAGATCAAAGGTTTTTTGAACTTAAAATTTTGGCAATGCATGAGAAGAACTACGCATTTGTCGGATGAACCATATATTAATACTCTTGGCTTATGCTTTGTTCGTCTGCATATTAATTACAAACATAGGGACTGCTACTAAACTAAAATCATCTGCTACTAAAACACATCCTGATAATCAACAACTTAGTAATTTATTAGTGGGAGATAAATGGTGATTATTTTTATCTCCCACTAGATAACATTCTTATTATCAAATCATTAATCTAAATCAGTAGCAGATAAGCAAATATTTTTTTCGAAAAAAATCTATTGGAGTATAGGCTTAGTTATTATTGAATAAAAAAAGCAAGATAAGTAAAAACACAAATCAAAGAATCGGTTATCTTTGTTCTTTTACAAAAAAGATATGAACGTAAAAGAACAAAGCAGACAGGAGTATATTTCAAGGATAAACAAGGTAATGGATTATATTGAAAATCATATTGATGAACCATTACCATTAGGCAGTATTGCCAGTATTGCCAACTTATCACCCTACCATTTTCACAGAATATTCACTCTTTTCACCGGAGAAACGCCTTCTTTATTTATTCAACGGACAAGAATAGAAAAAGCTGCATGTAAGATTAGAGAACATAAAGATGTACCGATCAGCGAAATTGCATACAGCTATGGTTTCAGCAGTGTATCGTTATTTAGCCGTACATTCAGAAAGTATTTCAATATTTCGGCTACTGACTTCCGAAATATTGAAAAGAAGATTATTGTGATTAATGGGGTGTATTATAGCAAGGATGGTAAAATGATCAGCAAGAATAATCAACAGCCTTATCATTTTGATTCGCAACTTTGCAGTGTCAATTTAAAACAATTAGTTATTATGAACACAAAGATTGAAATCAAAGAAATGCCGGAAATGAATGTTATTTATTGTCGGCACAAAGGGGCTTATAAGGAAATAAGCAAAGCGTATGAAAAGTTGGTTAAGTGGGCTGGTCCAAGAGGATTACTAAAGTTTCCTGAAACTAAATCACTGACGGTTTATCATGATGATCCATCAATTACTGAGATTGAGAATGTGAGACAAGATGCCTGCATCACTGTGAACGAGGATGTAAAAGTAGACGGAGAAATAGGCAAAATGACTGTTGATGGTGGGAAATATGCAGTAGGACATTTTGAAATAACCGAAACTGAATTTGAGCAGGCCTGGAACACTATGTGTTTGTGGTTTACTGAAAACGGCTATCAACAGGGAGACGGAAATACTTATGAGCTATATTACAACGATCATAATGAGCACCCGGAAAAGAAATTTATTCTGGACATCTGTATTCCGGTTAGACCGCTTTAATATAAATAATGGAAGGGAATAATTTTGCCCTTCCATTTATATATTACGTTTTAATGCTGCACCCTATATTCATTCGGTGAAACGCCAACACGTTTCTTAAACAGTCGGCTAAAGTGCTGAGGGTATTTGAATCCCAGTTCATAAGCAATTTCACTAACGGACTTGCTTGTGTCATACACTAACTCTTTAGCGATATTAATCAATTTCAGTTGTATATGTTCCAAAGCTGATTTGCCGGTTTCCTTTTTAATCAAATCACCCAAATAGTTTGATGAAAGATTAAGCTTATCAGCACAATATCCCACTGTAGGCAAACCAATATTTTGTGGCTTGTCCGACGTAAAATAATCTTCAAGCAGATTCTCAAACCGTACTAATATATCTTTATTTATATGTTCGCGGGTAATAAACTGGCGGTCATAAAAACGCTCACAATAATTAAGAAGCAACTCAATGTTCGATGCAATCAATGTTTTGCTATGTTTATCAATTGAATGATTCAGTTCCAGTTCTATCTTATGCAAGCAATCAATGACAACAACTCTCTCCTGCTCTGACAAGTGAAGGGCTTCGTTAGCTTCATAGGAAAAGAATGAATAGTTTTTGATATTACGTCCCAGTGAGGTGCCGCGAATCAAGTCGGGATGAAACAATAACGCCCAGCCTTTTGGCTGAAAGTACTCTCCGTTATCTTCAACACCAAGAACCTGCCCCGGTGCAATGCATACCAATGTTCCCTCCTGATAATCATAATAGTTGCGCCCATATATCAAATCTCCACATTTTACTTGCTTCAGATAGATGGCATAAAAGCCGAAACTATGACGCATATGTGTCATTCTTTTAGACTTGGATAAATCAACAACGCTAACCAAAGGATGCAACGTTTCCAACCCCATTATAGAATTGTAGTCGCAAATATTATCTATTCTTGGAATCTCATTCATAAGTTTTTATATTAGTTTGCAAGACAAAAGTAGAACTTTTTTTGTTATTTAATTCATAAGGTAACTGGTATCTGTAATAATGGTATGTATATCAGTAATATGTATAACATCCACACCGAAAATACAGCATAATTTTGCATCGTGATTATTTCGACGCAGAAATAAAACTATTTTTTCAAATTTAAAACATAAATATATGAAACAGCGTAAATTAGGTACTCAAGGATTGGAAGTATCTGCACTAGGATTAGGATGCATGGGCTTAAGTTTTGGATATGGTCCTGCTACTGACAAGCAAGAGGCTATTAAGTTAATTAGAAAAGCTTACGAATTAGGTGTTACATTTTTTGATACCGCCGAAATATATGGTCCTTTTACCAATGAAGAAGTTGTTGGCGAAGCGATTGCTCCATTTAGAAACGAAATTGTAGTTGCTACCAAATTTGGTTTTAACTTTAAGAATGGTCAGGCAGTTGGGTTAAACAGTAAACCAGAGTACATCCGTCAGGCTGTAGAAGGTTCTTTAAAAAGATTAAATGTAGAAGTCATAGATTTGCTATACCAACATCGAATTGACCCGAATGTTCCTATTGAAGATGTTGCAGGTACAGTTAAAGATTTAATTCAGGAAGGAAAAGTAAAATACTTTGGTATGTCTGAAGCTGGAGTTACCAATATTCGTAAAGCTCATGCTATTCAGCCGGTGTCAGCCTTACAAAGCGAATACTCTATGTGGTGGCGGGAGCCTGAAACAAAAACTTTTGCAACTCTTGAGGAACTAGGAATTGGCTTTGTGCCTTTCAGCCCTCTTGGCAAAGGATTTTTAACAGGAAAAATTGATGCAAATACAGAATTCGATTCCAAAGACTTTCGCAATGGTATACCTCGCTTCGATGCTGAAAACCGAAAAGCGAATAAAGCTTTGGTTGAGTTGATTACCCAAATTGCTCAAGAAAAAGAGGCAACACCTGCACAAGTTGCATTAGCATGGATTCACGCTCAAAAAGAATGGATTGTGCCAATTCCTGGAACAACAAAAATACACCGACTTGAAGAAAATGTAGGAGCTGCAAATCTTGAATTAAATAAGGATGATTTAACTCAGATTGAAACTGTATTAGCAAAAATAGATATTCTTGGACACCGATATCCTGAAAGCAGTGAAAAAATGGTTGATAATGATTAGTATAATTTAAAATGTAAAACTTATGAAATATCTATTTTTAAGCATAGCATTGAGCATTTTATCTGTATTGCAAATTAATGCTCAGGAAAAAAGAATCCCAGCCAAAGGTCTTGCCGTTTTTTCAAACGATTGGCAATTTAAACCTTATGAGTTTACTCGTCATGCCCTTGGAGATGATGATATTCTCATTGAAACGATGTACGCCAGTATATGCCATAGCGATTTACACCACTCTCACCAAGATTGGGGAAATGAAATATATCCAATGGTTCCAGGACATGAAATTGTAGGAAAAGTAACCAAAGTAGGTAAGAATGTGACCAAATTTAAAGTAGGCGATTATGCCGGTGTTGGTTGTATGGTAAACTCCTGTGGCGAATGCGATTATTGTAAAGCAGGTTTAGAACAATATTGTAAAAAAGTAGTTATGACCTATCATGCTCATGACCCATTTCATAATAATGAAATTACGCAAGGTGGATACTCAAATAATATTGTTGTAAAAGACAGATTTGCTGTTAAAGTTCCTAAAAATGCGGATATGAAAAGAGTAGCCCCATTATTATGTGCAGGAATTACGACCTATTCACCACTAATGCAATCTGATGTAAAAAAAGGAGATAATGTGGCTATTGCAGGATTTGGTGGACTTGGTCATATGGCTGTGCAATACGCTGTAAAATTAGGCGCAAAAGTTACCGTATTTGATATTACAGAAGACAAACGTGCAGATGCATTGAGAATGGGTGCAGTGAAATATGTAAACGTCAATAATAAAGAAGAGTTAAAAGGAATGGACGATTCTTTTGACTTTGTGCTAAGCACCATTCCTGCAATGTATGATCCATCCATGTATCTTAGAATGACTAAATACAAGGGTAATTTTGCCATTGTTGGATTGCCGGCATTCAATAATCAACCTACACTTAAAGTAATGGACTTTGTGTTCCTTGCAGGCAGAAATGTGTATGGTTCTCAAATTGGTGGCATGAAAGAAACACAGGAAATGCTCGATTATTCGGTAGCACACAATATCTATCCCGAAGTGGAAATTATCAAAGCCGACGGAGACGCTGTAACTGAAGCTTATAAAAACGTATTGGCAGGAAAAGTAAAATTCAGATATGTTATTGATATGAAAACTTTGAAATAAGTTATACTGCTATATTCAATCAATAAAAAAATATTTAACAACAAATTATTGCACATGAAAAATCATTTAGTAAATGTAATCGTAGTTATAGGAGCCGGTTCAATTGGACAGGCTATTGTTAGAAGGATTGGTGCAGGTAAACACATTCTTTTGGCTGATCTTCGTCAGGAAAATTGTGATGTGGCTGTAAAGACACTTAGCGAAGCTGGTTTTGATGTAAGCACTGCAATTGTCGACGTATCATCCAGGGCATCGGTACATTCGCTTATCAAAACTGCTTTAGCAATTGGTCCCATCACCGGGCTTATACATGCTGCAGGTGTTTCTCCTTCTCAAGCTTCACCTGAAACAATTCTAAAAGTAGATTTATACGGAACGGCAGTCATTCTTGAAGAATTCGGCAATATTATAGAACACGGAGGTGCAGGTGTAGTAATTGCTTCACAATCCGGGCATCGCTTGCCTGCACTTACTCAGGAACAAAACAACGCCCTGGCAACCACTCCGACTGAAGAATTATTATCACTTTCAATGCTTCAATCAGATCAGGTTAAAGGTCCTTTACATGCTTATCAATTATCTAAAAGAGGCAATTCGTTAAGGGTAATGGCTGAAGCTATAAGATGGGGTAAACGAGGTGCTCGGATTAATACCATAAGTCCAGGTATTATAATGACTCCTTTAGCAAAAGATGAATTATCTGGTCCACGTGGAGAAAGTTACCGCAAGATGATAGAAGGTGGTGCTGTTGGAAGAGCAGGAACCCCTGATGAAGTTGCCAATGTAGGAGCCTTATTAATGGGGCAAGATGGCGCTTTTATAACTGGTAGCGATATCTTAATGGATGGCGGAGTGACCGCTGCCTATTGGTTTGGCGGATTAGAACAGCCTTCTAATTAAAAAAAGAGAAGTTCTTAATATGGATTTCAAAAAGATCACACAACTAATTCTCTGTGCTTATCTACTATTGATAACTGTATCATCAGGAGCTCAAGAAAAAAATCAAAAAAATATGGTATCATTTAAAGAAAAAGGAGTTGCGGCTCCATCTAGCTATTTCACAGGAAGAGTATGGGTCAATATGAATATTAATCCAGAAGACGGATATAATACTATGGTTGGAACGGTGAACTTCGAAGCAAAAAGCAGAACCAACTGGCATAGTCATACCAGTGGCCAGATCCTTTTTGTAATTAGCGGAGTTGGATATTATCAGGAAAAAGGAAAATCAGTACAGATTATCCGTGAAGGCGATGTAGTGAAAATTCCCAAAAATGTTGTACATTGGCACGGAGCATCACACAACTGTGCGATGACTCATATTGCAATGGTCCCTGAACTTGATAAGGATAAAACAGAGTGGCTTAATCCCGTTAGTGATAAGGAATATAATAAATGTTCAACACAAAATGAGGACATTAATATAAATCTGACTGAAAAAGCTATAAAAAATCACGAGGAATTATGGCCTGGTTATGAATCAAAAGCTAAACAAACCGACCCTGAATTGATTGAGATATTCGATAATTTTGCTTTTGATGAAGTAATCAAATATGGCAATCTGGACACCAAAACCCGGGTGATGATGATTATGGGTTCTACCATAGCTCAGGGTGCACTTACGGAATATAAAATGTTTGTAAATGGAGCTCTTAATGTAGGTGTTACACCGGTTGAAATTAAGGAAATTCTGTATCAATCAGTTGCTTATGTTGGAGTAGCTAAAGTGATAGATTTTATTTATGCAGCCAACGAAATACTAAAGGAAAGGGGAATTGAATTACCGGTAAAAGGACAATCGACCACCACACCTGAAACCCGGATGGAAAAAGGATTGGCTCTTCAAAAAGATATTTTTGGAGATATGATTGACAAAATGTACGAACAGTCACCAAAGAATCAACTGCATATACAAAAGTACTTGTCTGCAAATTGCTTCGGCGATTATCAAACTCGTACCGGTTTAGATGCAAAGACCAGAGAATTATTAACCTTCTCAATGCTCATCAGCATGGGTGGCACTGAATCACAGGTTAAAGGGCATATTTTAGGTAATGTGAAAGTAGGCAATGACAAAGAGACCTTGCTAAGTGTAGCCACACAACTTTTACCCTATATTGGATATCCTCGCACCCTGAATGCATTAAAATGCTTAAACGAAGTTATACCTGAATAAACAAAAACAAAGAAGTATGAAAACAAAAGAAGTAAGAGCCTACGGAACAGAGGCTTTGAATGTACCTTTACATTCAATGAATATTAATCGAAGAGAATTGCAACCTCACGATGTGGAAATGGAAATTCTCTATTGTGGTATCTGCCATTCTGATTTACACCAGATTAAGAATGACTTTGGCCATACTATGTTTCCTATTGTTCCGGGGCATGAAATTGTAGGAAAAGTAACTGGTGTAGGTGAACATGTCAAGAAATTCAAGGTTGGCGACCTTGCTGCTGTGGGCTGTATTGTAGACTCATGCGGAAAATGCGAATACTGCGAAGACGATTTGGAACAATTCTGCGATGAAGGAGTAACTTTTTCGTTCAATAGTCCTGATAAGTATTTAGGAGGAGCAACTTTAGGTGGTTTTTCAGAAACCTATGTATGCAACGAGAGATATGTACTAAGCGTACCAGGCACCCTTGATTTGGCATCGGCAGCTCCATTACTTTGTGCCGGTATCACTGTATATTCTCCTTTAAAGCATTGGCAAACCGGACCGGGTAAAAAAGTTGGTATTTTAGGTATTGGTGGTTTAGGACACCTGGCTATTAAGATAGCTAAAGCGATGGGTGCTCATGTCGTTGTGTTTACTACCTCACCATCTAAAGTAGAAGACGCCAAACGTTTGGGAGCTGATGAAGCTGTATTATCTACTGATGCTGAACAAATGAGCAAATATGCCAGAAGTATGCATCTCATTTTAGACACTGTTTCGGCAAAGCATAATGTAAATACATATCTTAACTTATTACGTCCGGATGGTTCTGTGGTTTTGGTAGGTTTACCACCCGAAGCTCTTGAAATTGGTGCCTTCAATGTGGTTGGAGGAAGAAAGAGTTTCTCTGGTTCAAATATCGGAGGTATTGCAGAAACTCAGGAAATGCTTAATTTCTGTGCTGAACACAATATCACAGCTGAAATTGAATTAATTAATATTCAGCAAATCAATGAAGCTTTTGACAGATTAGCAAAAGGAGATGTGAAATATCGCTTTGTTATTGATATGGCTTCTTTGAAAAAATAAAAGCAGAGAGAAGCTGCCTCTCATAAGAAGCAGCTTCTCTTTATAAAGTTCATCATTCATGAAACGTATTATGTATATATCATTTTCATCATTATTCTTTTTATCACTGTTATCATATATAGTTTTGGGTAGAACAAGTTTTGGAAAACTACCTAAGGGGGAAAGATTGGAAAGAATCAAACAATCTCCTAATTACAAGAATGGTGAATTTCAGAACCAGTCACCAACGCCAACCTTTACCGGACAGGATAATCAGGTAACGGCTATATACAAATTTCTTTTCGGAAAGAAAGAACGGGTCACTCCCATCGATTCTATTCCAGTTATCAAAACAAATCTAGCCAGTCTGGATCCTCACAAAGATGTATTGGTATGGTTGGGACATTCATCTTATTTTATTCAGATTGATGGAAAAAGGATTCTGGTCGATCCGGTTCTGGATGATCATGCATCTCCGTTTTCATGGATGATTAAAGCTTTTAAAGGTTCTGATGCTTATAAAGCAGAAAATATTCCGGATATTGATTATCTTTTTATCACGCATGATCATTGGGATCATCTGGATTATGAAACTATAATGAAGATTAAACCGCGAGTAAAGAAAGTAATTTGCGGGCTGGGAGTCGGAGCTTATTTTGAATATTGGGGATTTAATCCTGCTTCAATTACCGAACTGGATTGGTACGAGCATACTGATTTAGATAAGGGCTGGATGGCTACCGCCACTCCTGCACGTCATTTCTCGGGACGCGGCTTAAAGAGAAATAAAACACTTTGGGCTTCTTTCGTACTTCAAACTCCATCTATGAAAATATTTATTGGAGGTGACGGTGGATACGACAAACATTTTAAAGAGATAGGAAATAAATTTGGTACCATAGATTTGGCAATACTGGAACAAGGTCAATATGATCAGCGATGGAGATACATTCATTTACTGCCCGAACTGGTTTTTCAGGCTGCTCTCGATTTGAAAGCAAAGAATTTACTACCAGTTCACAATTCAAAGTTTGCTTTGGCAGCACACCATTGGGATGAACCACTGAATAAACTGGTAAAGGATGCCAAACACTACAATATTAGGACTCTGACCCCGATGATTGGCGAACCGGTAAACCTAAAAGATACAACTCAGCAGTTTTCTCAATGGTGGAAAAAGATTAAATAAAGGAACGTTCTGAGACAGACGTAAAAAGGTAAAAAGATTAAATAAGGAGAGTTAAAATTGGAACAGATATCACTAGCAACAAAGTTTTTTTCGAATAGGGATTTATTCAAACTATTTCTGCCACTTATCATAGAACAATTTTTAGAATACCTGGTTGGATTGGCCGACTCAATTATGGTAGCATTTGTAGGTGAATCGGCCGTTTCGGGAGTTTCTTTGGTGGATTTCGTGATGGCATTACTCATTAGTCTGTTTGCAGCACTATCAACCGGTGGTGCAGTTGTTGCCGGACAATATCTTGGCAAAAAAGAGACAGAAAAATCAAGAGAGGCAGCCAATCAGCTCGTATGGTTTGCCGGAATAGCATCGGCCATAATCATGTTACTGATCTACTTCGCAAAACCATTTATATTAAATGACTTGTTCGGACATATTTCAGATGATGTTCACAGGGATGCAAATACCTATCTGATGATTACAGCTTTATCCATTCCATTTCTTGCGCTTTACAATGCAGGAGCTGCAATTTTCCGGACAATGGGAAATTCCAAGTTGCCAATGAAAGTGATGCTGATAATGAATATTGTACATGCAGCAGGAAATGCAGTACTTATCTACGGTCTTCACTATGGGGTTGAGGGGGTTGCAATACCTACACTAATATCACGTATTGCTGCAGCAGTTATCGTCATTGCAATGTTATTAAATAAAAAACAATCATTGCACTTAAAGCGTAGCTTAAGACACAAGTTCAATTGGCCAGTGCTGAAGAAAATTCTAGGTATCGGTGTTCCGTACGGACTGGAAAATGGTTTGTTTTATTTTGGAAGAATTGTGGTACTTAGTTTGGTTGCAACTTTCGGAACAGCAGCAATCGCTGCAAATGCAGTGTCGGGTACTATTGTTATGTTCCAGGTTTTACCGGGTATAGCAATCGGTTTGGGGCTAACTGTTGTTATCTCACGATGCGTAGGTGCCGGAGATTATGTGCAAGCTAAATATTACACCAAAAAGATTATGCGGATTGTATATATAACTCAGGTTGTTAGTTGTGTCGTAGTACTTGCTTTGCTCCCACTCATATTGAAAGTATACGGATTATCTGATACGGCAACATTTCTGACGAAAAAGATTGTTTGGTATCATGGTATATTTATGATATTTATATGGCCGTTGGCTTACACATTGCCTATAACCTTCCGTGCATCAGGAGATGCCAAATTTCCAATGGCGGTTGGTAGCTTATCCATGTTGTTTTGCCGTATAGCATTAGCCTATCTGTTTGGAATCTATTTCCATATGGGGATGTTTGGTACCTGGGTGGCTATGTTTATTGACTGGATAGCCAAAGCGGCTATTTTTATATACAGATATGTAAGCGGGAAATGGATGCAGTTTAGAACAATATAATGATGTCAAAAAAAATAATTAAAGAAACATAGTAAAAAGGAAATAACAATGAAAAAATCTATAAAGTTAACAATAGACGGGAAAGAATACACTGCTACATTAAACGATAACCGCACTGTAGATGATATATTAAGCATGCTACCTTTAGAGTTAACACTACAAAGATATGCAGGTCATGAGTATTACAGTTCTCTTCCCCAAAAACCTTCAATAAAAGGAGTTCCAATGACTTCTGATGCTCACGCAGGCGGTATTTACTACTATGATGGTTGGAGTGCCTTTACTGTTCTTTTTGGTGATGCACACATTGATCCTTTTAAAGTAGTGCATATTGGAAATGTGAATGAAGATATTATCTCTCCATTATCTGTAGCAGGTGCTACAGTAGAAGCTAAAATAGAGATCAACATCTGATTAAAGAATAAATGGTTCAATAATTAATAAAGAAAAAACGATTAAACGAATCTATTTAGCTGTTTGTTATGATATAAAGTTTTTATTAGCTAAATGTCTTAATATAGAAGTTTGCAATAATTTATATAGTTAGGAAATATGGATAAAAACCGCTTGGAAGGCTTTTCTGATGGAGTAATGTCTATTATTATCACCATTATGGTATTAGAGTTTAAAATGCCCAAAAGTACCAGTTGGGAATCGTTATGGCAAATTTGGCCCGTCTTTGTCAGCTATGCACTTAGTTTCTTTTTTGTAGGTCTTAATTGGAGCAGTCATCACCATTTATTTTATTTGGCAAGCAAGGTAAACAATAAAATACTTTGGGCAAATTTGCTTAGTCTGTTTTGTTTGTCATTTACACCATTCGCTACAGCATGGATGGGAGAAAATGCCTTCAAAAGTACAACTGTTACATTTTATGCCATAGTACTGACGCTTAGCGTTATCTCTTATTTGATTTTAGTGCATCAATTGCGCTCTTTGCATGGATACGATTCTAAATTTTCAAAGGCTTTTAAAGGTTACTTCAAGATTTATTTAACCATTGCACTCAATTTATCAGCTGCTTTAATTGCATTTCTTGGCTTACCTAAAGTTGCTTTTATTTTATTGTTTTTGATTTCTTTAATGTGGTTTATTCCCAATCATAGGTTTGAGAGCCATCACACAGCAAATTCATAAAGTACATTCTTTATACCAGATAACAGCCATTCAAACTTATATCAGTAATAATGGTATGTATACCAGTAATTTGTATAACAATCACATAAGAAATTCAGGATAAATTTGCATCATGAATAAAAATCTGGAAAAGAGAAAATTATAAAGCTAAAAATAAATAGGATTATGAATACAGAAAATAGAAACATTTTAATCGCATATTATTCACGCTCAGGCAACAACTATGTTGGAGGATCGATTGTTAATCTATCTGTCGGCAATACTGAAGTGATAGCCAGGATGATTCAGGAAATGACTGGCGGTGATCTTTTTAAGATAGAGACTGTGGATTCTTATCCTGAAGATTATACTCAGGCTACGGATGTTGCCCAAAGAGAACTGCGTATGAATGCCAGACCTGAGTTATCAACTCACCTTGAAAATATAGATAAATATGATACTGTATTTATTGGATATCCTAACTGGTGGGGAACAATGCCTATGCCGGTTTTCACTTTCTTTGAGGAATACGACTTATCAGGAAAAGTTATTATTCCATTTTGCACTCACGAAGGTAGTGGACTATCAAGAAGCGTAAAAGATATTGAAAAGCTTAACCCGGATTCAGAAGTGTTTCCAGCATTGGCTATAAGAGGAGGAAGTGTAAAATCTCCATCTTCTAGAAAAAGCGTGGAAACATGGTTAAAGGATAATGATATTTTATAAACCAACTATAAAGAAAATTATGCAAAAAGTAGTATTAAATAATGGTGTAAAAATGCCCATTTTAGGATTTGGCGTTTATCAGGTAACTGATGCCGAAGAATGTGAAAGAAGTGTTTATGATGCTATAACAGTCGGTTATCGTTCAATTGATACTGCTGCTGCTTATGGAAATGAAGAAGCAGTAGGCAAAGCAATCAAAAGAAGTGGTGTGGCAAGAGAAGAGTTGTTTATCACCACAAAGCTTTGGATTCAGGATGCCGGTTACGAAAATACCAAGAAAGCTTTTGAAAAGTCATTAAATAATTTACAGCTGGATTATCTGGATCTTTACCTGATTCACCAACCAGTTGGAGATGTTTATGGTTCCTGGCGAGCTATGGAGGAACTTTATCGTGAAGGTAAAATCAAAGCAATAGGTGTCAGCAACTTCCAGCCTGATCGTTTAATGGACTTAATGCTTCATAATGAAGTGACTCCTGCTGTAAATCAGATAGAGACACATCCTTTCTGTCAGCAAATAGAAACAGCTAAATTCTTAAAAGAGAATAATGTTCAGATTGAATCATGGGGACCGTTTGCTGAAGGCAGAAATAATATCTTCCAAAATGAGTTATTGATCTCGATTGCACAGAAATACAAAAAGAGTGTTGCACAGATAATTCTGCGTTGGTTAACACAAAGAGGAATTGTTGTTATTCCAAAATCTACTCATAAAGAGAGAATTGTCGAGAACTTCAATATTTTCGATTTTGAACTAGCTCAGGAAGATATGGATGCTATTGTAGCACTCGATATGAATCGAAGTAGTTTCCTTGATCATCGTGATCCGGAAATTGTGAAATGGTTAAGTAACGCAAGATTTTAAGCAAAGTAAAAATCAAACAAAAAATAAATTAAATAATTAATCAAAATGAAAGATTTCACATACTACAATCCTACCCGAATAGAATTCGGAATGGGCAAAGAGAAAAATATAGGAACATACATTAGTGAATATAATGTATCAAAAGTATTAATCGTTTATGGTTCTGAGAGAATAAAGAAGAGCGGTTTATTTGATACTATTGCAAAATCTCTGACCGATAATGGTATTAATTTTGAAGAACTGGGTGGCGTACAGAGTAATCCACTGTTGAGCAAGGTATATGAAGGCATAAAACTAGCTAAAGCAAAAGGCCTGGAAGCTGTACTGGCTGTTGGTGGTGGTTCTGTGCTGGATTCATCAAAAGCTATTGCTGCAGGAGCCGCATACGAAGGTGATGTTTGGGATTTCTTCACTTATAAAGCTGTACCCAACAAAGCATTAAAGATTTTCGATATTATGACACTTGCGGCAACTGGTAGCGAGATGAACAATTATGCAGTAGTAACCAAAGACGAGACAAAAGAAAAGTTTAGTCTGGCTGGTGCTGCTACATTCCCTACCGTTTCAGTAATAAACCCGGAACTGCAAACTTCAGTGACCAAAGAATACCTGGTTTATTCGGCAGCAGACATTTTTGCTCATAGTTTAGATATGTATTTATCGGCCACCTATTTGCCTGAATTCATTGCTGGGCACGTTGAAAATATCCTTAAGACAGTAATGCGCACCACTGAAATTCTGTTGGCTGACGGAAATAATCTTGAAGCAAGAGCTGAATTTGCGTGGGCTGCTACACAAGCTTTGAATTTCACTACTTTCTGCGGAGTAGAAAATAATCGGTTCGACACACATTTTATCGAGCATACATTATCGGCTGAATACAATATTGCTCACGGAGCAGGTCTGTCTATTATAGTTCCTGCATGGATGAAATGGCAAAAAAACAATCTTCCTGAACGCTTCGAGCAGTTTGCTAAAAACATATTCAATGTTGAAGGAGCAGATGCGGGAATTGAAGCATTGAAAAATTGGTATATCAAAATTGGAACTCCCGTAACACTAAAAGAAGGTAATATTCCGGAAGAAGACATTCCTGTTTTGGTAGAAAAATTATCGGCTGTTGCCAATATGTGGGGAGCAGAGAATCTTTATACCAAAGAGATGATTACAACTGTGCTTGAAAATGCAAAATAATTGAAATATAAATATTCGATATATGAAAACAAGATATTTTTTAATTGTCATAGTTACAATGTTTCTTTCGAGTATCGGTATACAGGCACAGTCTGCATCACCAAGCAAGAAAATTCTGGTAGTTTATTTTTCTCAGAGTGGAAATACCAGAGAGATTGCCAATCAGATAAAGGATCTTACAGGCGGAGATATTTTCGAAATTCTGCCGGTAAAGGCATATCCAAGCGACTATCAGGCATGCGTAGATCAGGCTAAGAAGGAGATTAACGCTAATTATAAGCCTGCACTGAAAACGAAAGCAAAGAATATCGGATCTTATGATATAATATTTGTGGGATCGCCTTGTTGGTGGAGCACAGTAGCTCCACCGGTTGCTACATTTTTATCAAGCAACAATTTCACTGGGAAAACCATTGTCCCGTTTATGACACATGAAGGAAGCCGAATGGGACATAGTGTTTCGGATATAAAGAAACTATGTCCGAAAGCAAAGGTTCTGGAAGGACTTCCAATCAGAGGAAGTCACGTGAAAGAAGCTAAAGGTGAAGTGAAGAAGTGGTTGCAAGAAATAAAAGTTATTAAATAATAATTGAAGCATTATAGTATGAAATATAAAGAATTAGCAAAAACTGGAGAAAAATTATCTGTTGTGGGATTAGGTTGTATGGGAATGAGTGCAGCCTATGGCACACCGGATGATACAGAAAGTGTTTCTACCTTAGAATATGCATTGGATTTAGGAATCAATTTCTGGGATACGGCAGACATTTATGGCAATGGAGCCAACGAGGAATTGATTTCCAAAGTTCTTGTACCAAACCGTGATAAGATTTTCATTGCTACCAAGTTTGGTTTCCGATTAAGAGGTGGTGAAGGAAATGCTTTTGTTGGAGGAGAAGCTTACGTTGATGCATCGCCAAAATGGATGAAACAGGCTGTTGAAAATAGTTTAAAGCGATTGAAAATAGAAACGATTGATCTTTACTATGCTCATCGGGTAGATCCGAATATTCCAATTGAAGAAACAGTGGGTGCCATGGCCGAGCTGGTAAAAGAAGGTAAAATACGTTACTTGGGGCTGAGTGAATGTACTGCAGAAGATTTGAAAAAGGCATATGCTGTACATCCGATTTCTGCTTTACAAAGCGAATATTCGTTGCTTTCACGTGATGTAGAAAAAGAAATTCTGTCACTGACAAAAGAGTTAGGCATGACTTTCGTTCCATTTGCTCCACTAAGTCGTGGGTTAATTACTAATAAACTAGATGCAAGTTCACTAGCCTCAACCGATTTCCGTGCAAATCTCCCCAGATATCAGGGTGAATATCTGGACAATAACCAGAAGTTATCGGCTTCATTTGCTGCATTAGCAGAAAGCAAAAAATGTACTCCGGCTCAATTGGCTATTGCCTGGGTAATGGCACAAAGTGACAATATCATTCCTATTCCGGGAACAAAAAGAAGAAAGTATCTGGAAGAGAATGCAGGAGCTGTAAATGTTGACTTGAAAAAGGAAGATCTTGAAACAATAGAAGGATTATTAAAGAAGTATCCAAATGTTGGTCCTCGTTACAGTACCCGTGAAAATAAATTCGTAGATAAGAAATAAACACAGCAGCAATATTTGCAACTAAAAACACAAAAAGAATAATATGGACCACCCTTATCCATATTATTCTTTTATATTTGCTCAGTATTTGTTAACCGTTAAAGAAAATGGGCAAAAAAATATTGAAACACAGCTTATATAATGCTGCTACATGGGTAGTGGGATTATTAATACTTGCAGGAAGTTTTATCTTCTTCCAGTTTTTCTATCTTTATCATTTATTCTATAGAGAACAAACACAACTATTTCTTTATACCTCAGAATATTTGAGTTCTTATTTTCAGCATCCTGCCTGGATAGCTTGTTTGGCTGGTGATTTCCTTACTCAGTTTTTTTATTATATTACAGGAGGTGCTGCTGTTCTTTCTATCTTATTAGCGACTGTGTATATACTCTCGGAAAAGGCTTTGAAAAACTTTCTTCCCAGATGGCTGGCTTTGCTTTTTGGAATGATAGTTGCTTTGTGGGAATTGTTACGAAATTGCGAACTGAACTATCTCACTTCTTCAACCATCTCACTGATTGGTGGAATAGGGCTGTTCCTTATTTATAACTGGACTGCAAAGAAGTTTTTATCTAAAAGCTGGGCAAACCTGTTGGTTGTTATAATTTGCATACTTGCCGGATACTGGATGTTTGGCTATGGAGCAGTAATATTAAGCGGACTGATGCTGATACGTGCATTGAAACAAAGCCGTTGGCTGGCTGCTGTTGTCATTATTGTTGAGATTGCGGTTCTTCCTCTTATTCTATGTCATGTATATCTACTCACTACAAAACAGGCTTATAATTATCCTTCCAGAAATTTGACGGGTTATCCAAATTGGGATAGAGAGCAGTTGCTGGCATTGGATTGCGAAACCTATTTCGGCCATTATGGAAAGGTAACTAAACTGGCCGAAAAGAGTGGGAAGCGAAGTGCTGCAGTTAGCTATTTCTATAATCTGGCAAATTGTATGCAAGGACAAATGCCAGATAAACTGATTAATTTCTATCAACCGATAAATTATGGTCTGATATTACAAGTGGGACCAAACACGCCATTCCTACATATTTTCTTTAGCAATGAAGTGTGGTATCAAGTGGGTGAAATGACTATGGCTGAGCATGCGGCTATGTTGGGTGAAATATTCTCACCTAACCATCGCAGTGCCAGGATGGTACGTCGTTTGGCAGAGATAAATCTGATTACCGGAGACGATGAAGCAGCAAAGAAATATTTACGTATGCTGAGCCATACGCTATGTTATCGTAAGTGGGCAGCAGACAGTTGGCCGGGAAAACAATCAAAAAGTGTAGCTTTTGTGTATGATAATAAGCGAAAGCTAGCAGTAACGTCCGATTCTTTGCATCGAAGCGATAACGCAGAGACTGCTTTGCGCAGTTTGCTTGTTTCACATCCGGAAAACACCAAAGCACAAGACTATCTTTTCTGTTATGAATTACTACTGAAAGATGTGAAGTCTTTTATGACTGATTATACGGAATTCAAAATGCCTTCTATGTCTAAAGGTGAAGTCCCCTCTCCTTTTTATCAGCAGGCACTACTTGTTTACTTGGCAAACAGCAAACAAACTGATGCCGAGACATTGCGCCATTACAGGATTAGTCCGGGTGTGTGGAAAGATTTTGTAAATTATACACAGAGATATGAACAAAGCCATGGGGATGGCAAATTACTGCAATATACTTATGGTCAGTCATATTGGTTCTATTACCATTTTGCTAAATTTCAGAATAAATGAAAAATAAATTCTACATCATAATTATTTTTTGCTCATTATTATTAGCCTCTTGTTCTTCAAAACCCAGCGATGTGAGAACGGTTAATCAATCTGCTCCTATCTATCCTGATTATGCAGATGTGGCTATTCCTTACAATATTGCCCCTCTTAATTTCTTGCTTCGCGATGGTGCCGATGCCGTTGAAGTAAAAGTTACAGGCCGGAATAAGAATCTGACAGTCTATGGAAAAGATGAGGTGCGTTTCTCAATGAGCGACTGGAAAGAGCTGCTCAATGCTGAAAAGGGAAACACATTGACTGTGCAGGTAACTGCCCGGGTAAATGGAAAGTGGCTGTCCTACAAACCTTTCACCTGGTACGTAACTCCTGATGCTTTAGATGGATACCTGACTTATCGTTTGATAGAACCCGGTTATGAGGTATGGAATTCTATCCAGCTTTGCGAGCGCAATGTGGAATCATTTGACGAAAAAGTGCTGATAGACAATAATATGGTGAACAATTCCTGCATGAATTGTCACACTCATGGAAATCAAAGCGGCAATCTCTCGTTCTTCCATTTGCGGGACAAAAAGGGGGGAACTATTCTGAACCGTGACGGTAAGTTGCGCAAGCTTGCACTGAAAGTAGACGGAATGGTTTCCGGCTGTGTTTACGGCGAATTCCATCCAAGTGGACGCTATGGTGCTTTCTCTACGAATGTGATAATTCCTTCCTTCCACACTCAGGGAAGCAAGCGACTGGAGGTTTATGATACAGCTTCGGATGTTGTGGTAGCAGACTTTGACCGGAACCAGATCATTTCATCTCCGTTATTGAACGACTCAACCGTGTTCGAAACATTCCCTGTTTTCAGTGCTGACGGTAAATTCATTTATTATTGCTCGGCTCCAAGAGTGAAATTACCGGAGGATATTAAGAATCTGAAATATAGTTTGTGCCGCATTCCTTTTGATGCTCAGAAGGGAATCATTGGCGATAAGGTAGATACTCTGTGGAATGCCCGGTTAACAGGGAAATCTGTTTGTTTTCCAAAGGCTTCACCGGATGGTAAATATCTTCTTTATACAGTGGCCGACTATGGTACGTTCCCTATTTGGCATCGTGAAACCGATTTGCAATTAATGAACTTGCAAACTGGCAAAACAGATGATTTAAAGGTGGTGAATTCCAACCGTTCAGATACCTATCATTCCTGGTCGTCTAATAGCCGCTGGTTTGTTTTTGCCAGCAAGCGGGGCGATGGTCAGTATGGAAAGCCCTATTTCTGTTACATAGACAAAACAGGAAAGGCCTACAAACCGTTTGTCTTGCCGCAGGAAGATCCTACGCATTATGACAATACATTGAAATCTTACAATATTCCGGATCTATCAAAGAATCCGGTACCTTTTGAAGCACAGGACATTGAGAGTATCTTTAAGAACAAAGAAGCCGAGAAATTTCATTAATCATTTTATCACAGAAATAAAAAAGCGCAAAATCAGTCGAGTAGGCTTGAGCTGAAATGCTCAGGCCTACTCGACTGATTCGTGAAAAAAAACATTTTGTTTGAGAATGTCCAGTTACGTTTTTCAAAAACTATTCAGGAATTATTGCAAGATTATTCGTCAATAAATTCTATTTATTGGAGTATGGATTCTGGTTATTGATGAATGGATTTCAGATCAAGATATTGGCAAATGTGTCTGAATACTGTATCCTGCAAAGAATTACCTGTACGGTTTTGCAAAACAAACTGCTTACCATCTCCTTCAAAAACACCTTCGGAATTATTAAACTTTAGTTTGCCTTGTATAAAAGCTCTTTCCTGAAAATTCTCAGAAGAATTCATTGACACGAAAGAGAGCTTTTCAACAGAGCCACCAGCTTTATCATAGAATATCCAATGATACTTCTGATCTTTGGGCGCATCAGCTAAATCAGTGCGTTTTACTTCCACTATAATAATCTCTTTGTTTTCTAAAAGGAACAATATTTTATATGCTGAGTTCATTTTTTCTTGTTGATTTCCATGTTCCATATCAGGAACAATTGATTTATAAAGCAACAAATATAGAAATAATGCTGAAGCTAAGCATTATCAATATCTTATAAATCCTTATCTTTACAAACAAAAAACAGGAGGAAAAAGTTATGCTGAAACATTTCGTTATGTGGAAATTAGAAGAAGAAGCTGAAGGTAAATCAAAAGCAGAAAATGCTCTCTGGATGAAAGAACATCTGGAAGCTTTAGTAGGAATAGTACCTGAAATTAAATCTTTAGAGGTGGGCATTAATGTGCTGGACAGCGATATGGCTTATGACGCAGTGCTTATTTCTACGTTTGAAAACAAAGAAGCTCTTGCAGCCTACAAAATAAATCCAAAGCACGTGGAGGTAAGTTCTTATTGCAAGAAAATACGCAAAAGCAGGGTTGTTGCTGATTTCTATATATAATTAAATCAGCTTCTTTTCAGGAAGCTGATTCTATAATATCTTTATTCCGATAAGGCTCAGAAGTAAAATCAGACTATTTGCGGCCAAATATCTTCCTTTAGAAGGAAAATTAATTTGTATCTTTGAGCAAAGAAAATTGCATTAACTTTATTATTTATGAAAAGCAAATTATTTCTATTAGCGATTGCTGCTATGATGGTTACTTCTACACAAAAACTATCAGCACAGACTTCTTCGTTTAAAGAAGGAGAATTTAAACAGTGGGCACAGACGCCTCCTATGGGTTGGAACAGTTGGGATTGTTATGGTTCTACTGTAACCGAAGATGAGACTAAAGCCAATGCCGATTATATGGCAGCTAAATTAAAAAGTTACGGTTGGGAATATATCGTTGTTGATATTCGCTGGTTCGTTGAAAACGACAAGGCAGGAGGATATAATGAAAAGAATCCAATCTATGTAATGGATCAGTATGGACGGTATTTACCAGCTCTAAATCGTTTCCCTTCAGCTAAAGATGGCAAAGGATTCAAGCACTTAGCTGATTATATTCACTCTAAGGGTTTAAAATTCGGTATTCATATTATGCGCGGTATTCCAAAAGAGGCTGTTGCTAAAAAACTACCTATAAAAGGGACCAATGGAATCACTGCCGATAAGATTTACACTACTGAACTTCAATGTCAGTGGTTACACGACAATTACACCATTGCAGCTGATAAACCTGGAGCTCAGGAATATTACAATTCAATCTTTGAACTCTACGCTTCATGGGGAGTAGACTTTATAAAGATTGACGATTTATCACGTCCTTATCATCTAGGAGAAATAAATCTTATCCGTAAAGCTATTGATCATTGCGGACGTCGCATTGTATTAAGTACTTCACCGGGAGAAACCCCTATTGAGAATGCAGATCATGTTCGTACTCATGCAAACATGTGGCGTATGGTTGATGATGTATGGGATACATGGCCACACATTACTCATTTGTTTGATATCTGCCAGAAGTGGTATCCGTATATTGCTCCAGGAACATGGCCGGATTGTGATATGATTCCTTTGGGACGTATTTCTCTTCGTGGTGAAAGAGGTGCCGACCGTATGACTCGTTTATCAAAAGATGAACAATATACGCTGATGACTCTGTTTACAATTTTCCGTTCTCCACTGATATTTGGTGGTGATCTTCCAAGTAATGACGCATTTACATTGTCTCTACTCACAAATAAGGATGTATTAAAAATGCATCGTGAAGGTAGTAACGTTCATCAACTTTTCCAGAAAGATAAAAAAGTAGCTATTACTTCAAGAAATTCTAAAACTGGTGAAGTCTATATAGCTCTGTTTAACTTATCTGACGATAAAACAGCACAAAAAATAAGTGTAAACTTAGCTGATTTGGGCATCAAAAGAAAATGTATTGTAACAGATATGTGGGCAGGAAAAAAAGTCGGAACTTTTTCTAAGGAGTTCTCCGGATTATTTAACAGCCATGCCTGTGGTTTATATAAGCTAAAAGTGATAAAATAAGAGATAGCAAGTTATTAGATAAGACATTAAGGATTTTAATGTCTTATCTAATGAACAAAATTTAGTCCTATTAGTTAGATCTACAGATAACTAACAAACAAGATTATGAAACAGATTCCACGAGGTAGGATTACAAATCCTCACATCACAGAACTTATGGAGGATGAAGTTTTTGTTTTTGGATCGAACTTACAAGGAATGCATTATGGTGGAGCAGCACGCATAGCATGCCGATGGGGAGCTGTAATGGGACAAGGCGTTGGTTTACAGGGGCAGACTTATGCCATACCCACCATGTCGGGATCAATTGCATCCATTGTTTCTTTTGTTGATGAATTTATTCGCTTTGCAACATCCAATCCCGAAATCCATTTCTTAGTTACCGAGATAGGTTGCGGCATAGCAGGCTACACACCTGCAGAAATTGCCCCATTATTCGGTGAAGCTGTTACGATTGAGAATATATCCCTACCTGAAAGTTTTTGGGAAGTAATCTTGGATGAGTCTTAATATTAAATAGATTAAAGATGGAAAGGGTCTTCCTCATTCACCTTTTTTTTAAGAAATGCATCACTACTACTATCCATAATATCCAATTGCACTAACTCTTTCTTTTTATAATAGAGTTCAGCTTTCTCAACGTCGTCAAACTCTAGCTCTTCCCATATTTTTCCGAGATAATGTTTATTCAGATCTTTATCTATAAAATACTCATGTTCATCTTCTGATTCATCGTTTATCCTCTCAACATGAATATCTTCGGGTGCCAGTTTCACAAAGGCATTTTGGTAGATGGTTTCATCAACGCATTCCCAGAATCTATATTTTTTCATAGTATAAAGTATTTAATGGTTAGAATCATAAACTATTTATATCTATTCTTTTTCTTAACCTATGTTATAATTGAAACGTATAAAATGAACTTATTGTTCTGATAATATCATTGATTTTTAGTAAAATCCTGAGTTGTTGCATTGAGTTCAGACGAATACATTGAATGACAAATAATTAGCTATCACTATTGGGCTGTTTTGAACAATTTAGTTTTTTGATTTGTTGAGTATTAAATGTTCTTAATTTAATACTCAACAAAACAATTATTGTTAGTAGTATATTAATTGTGATCAGCATTGTATTATTCTGGACACATTGGAATATTGCGCGTAAAAATATTATTAAAATTGAGCAATAAATAAAATAAAATTGATAACTTTAGCCATCTAATAAAGTTAGCAATGCTAATAAGGATAGTTCATTAAAGAAAAGTATTTATCAATTTTAAAAAGGAGGATTAGATGGAACCTAAGATGGCTAAAAAAGGACCTTATGCAGTAGAGTTAGAGGCTGGGAAAAAATATCACTGGTGTACTTGTGGTGAAAGTAAAAATCAACCATTTTGCGATGGTTCTCATCATGGAACAGAATTCACTCCGCAGGCATTTACCCCGGAAGAATCTGGAAAAGCATTCTTATGCGGATGTAAAAAGAGTAAAAACCCGCCATTTTGTGATGGAGGACATTCAAAACTTTAGGTAATTCAAGAAATTAATCTTATATTCTTCTAGAATTATGGCCTCTGATTAAAGGATCAAAGGCCATAATTGTTTTTTATTCGTATAACTTAGTTCAATTTAGACATAAACTAAGTTCAAAATATTGCTATCAAACTTTATAACAGATACGTATTTTAGATTTATGTATAATGAACAACACTCCGATTATGATTGTTATGCACAAACAAATTCGATAAAACGAATAACTTAGAAACAAAAAAGAATGAATCAGAAAGAATTTAATACAATAACAGAATCATTTAATAGCACAGAGAAAATGCCTGTGTTGTTTGTTGGACACGGAAATCCAATGAACGCAATTGAGGAAAATGAATTTGTAAGCAGTTGGCGCGCTATAGGTGAAACAATTCCAAAGCCAAATGCTGTTTTATGTATATCGGCACATTGGGTAACACGTGGCACTCATGTTACGGCGATGGAAAAACCATTGACCATTCATGACTTTGGTGGATTTCCACATGAGCTTTTTGAAATTAAATATCCTGCACCAGGAAACCCGGAACTGGCAAAGGAAACTAAAAGTTTAATCAATAAAACAACAGTTGGACTGGATGAGAAATGGGGATTAGATCATGGTTGCTGGAGTGTATTAAAACACATTTATCCCAATGCTGATGTTCCTATTGTTCAGTTGAGTCTGGATTATTATCAAAGTCCTCAATATCATTACGAGTTGGCAAAAGAGCTTTCATCACTTCGCAAAAAAGGAGTCTTGATCGTGGGTAGTGGAAACCTTGTTCACAACCTCAGAATGATTGCCTGGGATAAATTTAATGAACCGGAATATGCTTATGACTGGGCTACCGAGGCTCTTGAAAAGATGAAAAAGTATATTATTGCAAACAATCATCAGGCACTTATTGATTACAAATCTCAAGGCAATGCGTTTAAACTGGCTATTCCAACCTCCGAACATTATTTGCCACTGATTTATGCATTGGCACTAAAAGAAGAGAATGAAAAAGTTAGTTTCTTTAATGATAAAACAGTGGCTGGCTCACTCGCAATGACTTCTCTGTTAATTGAAAAAGAGTAATTATATAAATCTGATTAAGAAGGGGTTCGTTAGCAAAAGATAAAAACAAGTCCGATGATTTGCCGGATTATTTAAGCCAAAATAAAAAGCAATATTATCAATAAACAGTAGACCTAAAACATATAAAGTCTACAGTTTATTAATAAACACTGTACTTCTTATTCACAGAAAGAGTACATATTAAAATTGTTTACCCGCCAGCAATTTGCTAACATTCCCTTATATTATTGAAAAGTTCTGTAACAATAGCCCCTATTTGTTGCAAAAAAGAAAATAAACATCTACATTCGCACATAATCATTAATAACGCACAATGGAATTTGCAATTATTTTGCTTCTCTTGGTTCTCAACGGAGTCTTTGCCATGTACGAAATAGCATTAGTTTCCTCAAGTAAGGCAAGGTTGAAAACACTGGCAAGTAAAGGAAATCCTTCGGCCAGAAGTGTGCTTAAACAATTGGAAGAACCAGAAAAATTCCTTTCCACCATTCAAATAGGAATTACTCTTATCGGCATTATATCCGGAGCTTTTGGTGGAGTAGCTATTGCACATAAAGTCACTCCCTTTTTTAAAATGATTCACGGGGCAGAAGCTTACGCAGACAACCTTGCATTAATTACTACTGTAGCTATTATCACATATTTATCCCTTGTTATAGGTGAACTAGTTCCTAAATCCATAGGGTTATCCAACCCTGAAAAGACAGCAACGACACTATACCCTTTCATGAGTATAATAACGAAAATCACCTTTCCTTTCGTTTACCTACTCAGTGTATCGACCAAACTCCTCAACAAAATTCTGGGAGTCAAGGGGCATGAACGTTCTATCACTCAAGAAGAGCTGAAAATGATTCTTCATCAAAGTTCAGAACAAGGACTTATTGATAAAGACGAAACAAATATGCTGAGAGATGTGTTCCGCTTTTCCGATAAACGCGCCAACGAGCTGATGACACACCGTACGGACGTGGTATTCCTTCACCCACACTACAGACAAGCTGAGGTTCTTAACATCATCGATGAGAAACATTTCAGTAAATATCTGCTCACAGATGAATCTCAGGACGAAATTATAGGTGTTGTGTCTGTAAAGAATATCATTACAATGATTGGGAATGACAGTACATTTGACCTGAGAAGCATTGCTCAACCTCCACTTTTTATACCTGAAAGTCTTTATGCAAAGAAAGTTCTGGAACTTTTCAAGAAGAATAAAAATAAGTTCGGGGTGGTAGTAAATGAATATGGCGGCATTGAAGGAATAATTACCCTGCACGACCTCACAGAAAGTATATTCGGAGATATTCTGGAAGAAAATGAAGAAGAAGAAGAACCAATTGTGAAACGTAAAGATGGCTCTTATCTAGTAGACGCTTCCATGAATATTGGCGATTTTATGGACGAAATGGGAATCTTGTTCTACAAAGATCTCGAGAATGAAGACTTTAATACACTAGGTGGTCTGGCTATGTTTTTTATTGGTCGCATACCCAAAGCAGGAGATATATTCACTTATCAGAATCTACAATTTGAAGTAATGGACATGGATAACGGAAGAGTAGATAAACTACTGGTTATCATCAAATAAAGTAACTATTTTAATTACATTAATCAATCATTATCATGAAAAAATTACTCTTTATCTTAGTCCTTGGGGCTATGGTATCTTGCCAACAAAAGGCAAAAGACGCAACAGCCACTGAAGGAGCAGCAAAAGACAGTACAGAAATGAAACTAGATCCTGCAATGGGTGCACTACAAACAAAAATCTTTGAAGGAGTTCTTCCATCACAAGGTAAAGGACTACGTTACACACTAACTGTGAAGATTCAGGAAAAGAGCGACAAGGGACAGTATGAATTACTAAAGACATACATTGAAGGATACGAAGGAAAAGATCTTACATATGTTTCCAGAGGAACAGTTCAAGTTATCAAAGGAACAAAAGCTAAAAAAGAAGCTATTGTATGGGAACTAACTCCTGAGAAAAACAATGAAATCAGTTATTATCAGGTTGAAGGTGATAAAGTTATCATGCTATCTCAAAATATGAAAAAAACACCGGACTGGAAAAAGTACGTGCTCAATATAAAGAAATAATCCTTATCTAATGTGCAACTACTTTAGAAAGTTGCACATTCTTTCAAAAGCTTTAGTAAATTCCTCATCCACCGCATCAGCAATAGAAGTTAGTGCGGGGAAGGGGTCTTCATGTTTATAAGAGTATGGAAAGTCCAGAATATCCACTTCAATAGGTATATCTCTCTTTGTTCCCTGCAGCGTATTTATTACTTCATAAGCCGGGACCACAGTATCCTTCTCCAGTGTAACTGCAAGAATACGGTCATGCATCTGACGGAAACATTCTTCCCTAAACTCTGTATAGATTTTATAATTCAGCATACTGCGAAAGTTTACTCCTTCCGGATGCAATTCACTCAAATAAGAAGCAAGTACCTTGTCACGTTTCATATGACTATCAAGATGCTCCACTACATAAGAATAAAGGCTGACATTCGCTTCACTGTCTAATATAAACTTAGAAACAGGAGAAAGCCGGTTAAAAGCGGCTCCACCACAAAACATGCAAATCCGGGACTTAGAGAAGTATCCTTTTTCATTCGTCATCATCAGTACCTGCGCCAAAAGACTACCTATGGAATAAGAAAAGAAATCTATTGAAGCATCGGGTGCAATATCAGAATGTTGATTAGCTTTAATACTTTCAACTAAAGAAATCGCATCATAATAAGTTTGCAGACCCGACCATATAAATCTTTGTGGTTTATTATGAAGACGGGTACTTATAGCCACATTGGAAAGAGTAGAACAAATCACTTCAGGATGTCTTTTCTTTCGTTGCTGACTGATGACGTACATTTGATGTGAGTCGCTCCAACTAAGCGGGGCACGATTCATGTGGAAGGCAATAGGAAAAAGCAAGACCACTTTACCTGTTTTATCTACCAGAGTCTTGGCCCATGTAAAGTATTTAGCCCAATGTTTTTCATTGAAACCATGAAACAATAATATGACTTCTTTTACTTTCTCTGTTCCGGATGGGCGGAATAAATGATATCGGAAATGAATATTTTCAGGAATCTCAGCATCACTCATATTGAGCATATTCTGAATAATGTCCGGTTCATAATCAGGATCTTCAGACGAACAATATTCGTACGTATCCTTGTTACATATTCCTCCTGGTAATATATCTCTGAATTTAGAATCAAAACTAAAGTTGCGGACTATGACATTGTCATCAATCTTAATCTCATCATCCTCATAATTAATCAACTCTTTGAGCCTTGTATGTAAATCAATGTATTTCATATTAATAATCTCCATTAAGTTGTTATACGCAAATATAAACCTTAATTGAGATAAATGAAACTACTATTAAACAAATTTATGTTTAAAATAACTTTCCAGAATCATTTGTATATCTATACTATTTCAATCCTAAACAAAATTCAAAAGGCATACCTCAATCCAAAACGGAGTTCAAACGTTCTTGAAAAGACATCTGGTTTATATAGATAGTTTGTTTTTCTGAAATAATAATAAAGTCCTAAGTTGGCATATATTTTGGATGACAAATTTTTACCGATTATTGGGTTTATTATAATCAACTGAGCATTACTTTTATCACCCTGAGTATTTAAATAAAAGTAAGGAGATTCTGTTTTATTACTTAAATCTTCATCTTTATAACCTCGCCATGTGTACAAATGATAATCATGAATATACAATTCAAAATTACCATATTTCCCAAAATCTATATTTGTATAACTCTTTATACTGAATCCACTTCCCAGATTATAGTCCCGTCCTAATCGATAATAATCTGTCAGGCTTGCTCCTAATAGTACTGCATTATAATAAGAGCTATGCCGAACTATAACATTCTTATTTATAGGAAGCACATATAATATTCCTAGACCAACTGCTGCTGCTTCGGCCATTTTGAAAGGAGTGCTCTTTGAACCATCAATAATTATTTTTGAGTCAAAATAATCGAAATGCTGGAACATACCTATAAAAGCTTTATGTCCAGGTAATGGTTGAAGATATTTCCCAAACAGTTTAGCATTAACGTTAACAGAACTTATCAGAGGTTGGTTTCCGTCTAAATTAAAAACCGTACTGAATCTAAAATAATCGTACGGAACATTAGTTGTCATATGCAAAGGATCACCATAAATCATTTTAAACTCAGAATAAACATTATTATGACCTTTAAACATGCAAGCATTATCTGTAAAATAACGATTACCTAAAGAAAGAGTAAACTTTACTGGTAACTTATCATAATCGTGGTATTTATAATATTTATGTTTCACTTTCCAGGCATCACCATTAATTAAACGGTTAAGTCCCCTTACCGGAGAAATCACTGTTCCCAAAAATTCACGAAAGAAACGATTTGCCCCATGTTTTGAATCATCCAAGACTAAAGACGACAGACGATAAGTAACTTCTCCCAAAGCTGTTCCGGCAAAAGTTGTTGTTAACAAATCATTTATTGAAGGAGGAGTTGTTTCACCACATATCTCCCATGTTAAACTTCCAACAAAAGAGTATGGCATAGATTGCCAAAAATTAAGTCCGTTACTACGTGCTGCACTATAATAAAAACTACCATGATAAGGATGAAATAACTGATTGGATGAGAATATGTTATTATCCCAAACAAAACCAGTTTTAATATTTTCATGAATACTATGCAGAGTGATATTTGAATAACCGTATTTATTATCCAAATAACGATTGTATGACCATACACTAGCATTTACTACTAAAGCTTCAATAGCAGCACGCCAAGGATGCTTTTTAAGATGCAACGAATCATTATACACAAACAATGAATCAGCTTGCTGAGCATTAAGGTCAACTGATGCAAATAATATAACGACAATATAAAATATTATTCTTTTCATCTTTACGTCAGAATAAAATGATTCCCATTTCTAGTATATTTTTTTTCTCAAATACTCCTCCAGAACCATAATAACGAGTATGGGCATATCCTCCAGAAGCAAAGAAGCCTAATCTTGAGAATGGATGACATTCCAGATTCATTCTTAATTGTAAAGAATATAGCCTTTTTGGATAAACAGTTTCTGAATTATCATCGAAGTTTCTTATATGTGCAACACCGGCATCGGTACTAACAAAAAAATATCTGAGAAGTGGTAAGCCTACTCCTATTCTATAAAAAACAGAACCTGAGAACTTGTTTTTTGCCCCCCAATAATGACTCGCGGCACCCAATATAGTATATGTATAACGAGATTTAAAACGAACAGCTAGATTGCTTCTTGTAATATTTCCACCGAAGGCAAGAACTTGTATACGAGTTCTTGGATTTATGTTTATCAAACCTATTTTTACAGCAGAAGTATCAATGCTGTGATTAACAATGCCTATCTGTAATCCATGTACTCTCTCACCACATAGATTTATTAATCCTAATTGCATTCCATGTATAGTATCTGCATAATTCCCCAGAGCTATTTGAACTCCACGAGCTGATCTTGCTGTAATATTAACCAACCCGGCCAATTGTATAAAGCTTGAAGATGAAGCCATATTTATACCCAAAGTTGCTTGCATACCACCAAAATGCGAACCAACTATATTAGTCAATGCGGATAACTGAATTCCATATGCGTTTCCTATACTAAAATTTGTAAGTCCTGCAATCATGACCCCTTTGGCACAAACAACATCTGTGTTTTGTACTGTTGCAATTTGTATTCCCCGCATCCTTCCGCTCACAACATTACAAAATCCGGACAATTCTATTCCATCCATATCACCTTTTACAAACTCTCCCACACCATTAATTGAAATACCATTAATTCCTCCTTCATTGAAATGGCCAAATAGATTCAGGCCAAAGCCATTCAGACTATGAGTTTTAGAACAAAATCCTAAGGTTACATTTGATATAGAAAGAGAATCATAAGGAGATATTGCAACCGGATTCCAAATAGAAATATTGATTGGATGATTTTCCTTGTTCTTTGCACATAGAATGCAAAATGAAAGAAAAAATAAGGTTAACAATACTGGTCGTTTAGTCATATTAACTATGAATGAATTATTTTAATTCAACAGCATAGTTTTAAACAATTAGAAAACAATACAGTTCTACCCTATGTAAAAGTTTATTTGTTTTAGAAAGAATACCTGAAACTTAAACGCGTTTCGAAAGTTTGAGAGCTAATATCAAGATGATAAATGTAATGTGTATTACGCAAATAGTAGTATAATCCGACACCTACTTTAAATGTTGGATCAAGATTTATTTCCATTCTTGGATTTATCACTGTTAATTGTACATTTCCTTTGTCTCCCTGAGCATTAAGATATAGCGGATTGGTATTTTCAAAGTCTTTTTCTTCATATCCTTTCCAAGTGAATATACGATAGTGTTGTAGATTAAGTTCAAAATTACCATATTTAGCAAAGTCAACAAAAGTATTGCTTTTTATGCTGTATCCGCTTCCCATGTTATAATTACGGTCTATTACATTGTAATAATCGGTAAGGCTTCCTCCAAGCAATACAAGATTAAGATAGGAGCTTTGCCTGATTGTTACTCTTTTATTTTTTGATGGAAACTGATAAATCATCCCTAAACCGAAAGCTGCCGCCTCGGATATTTTAAAAGGAATTTTTTTTGAACCTTTAATAACCGATTCTGAATCATAATAGTCAAAATGCTGGAAAAGGCCGACAAGTAATTTATGCCCTGGTACTGGTTCCAGATGTTTACCTAATAGTTTTGCAGTAAGATTTACAGAACCAATCAAAGGTTGGTTGCCAATCAAATTAAAAGTCGAGTTAAAACTAAAATAATCAAAAGGTTGGTTTGTTGTTTCTTTCAAAGGATCACCATAAATAACATTAAATTCAACGTAAGGGCTGTTACTTCCTTTAAACAAATTATTATCATCCGCTAAATAACGGTCACCAATAGCAGCTGAGAACTTTACGGGAAGCTTATCATAATCATGATATTTATAATATTGGTGTCTCACTTTCCATGCATCACCTGTAATCAATCGGTTTATTCCTCTTGACGGACAGATGAGAGTTCCCAGAAACTCACGAAAGAAACGGGACGAGCCTCTCTTTGAATCGTCGAGAACCAAAGAAGAAAGCCTATGGGTTACTTCTCCCAAAGCAACACCTCCTATAGAAGTGGCAAGAAAATCATTAATGGCAGGTGGTTCTACTTCTGCACACATTTCCCACATAAGACTTCCCGCAAATGAATAAGGAACAGCCCCCCAGAATGTAAGGCCATTACTGCGGGCTGTGTTGAAATAAAGATTTCCATGGTAAGGATGGGCAAAAAGATTTGTAGAGAACTTGTCGTTATCCCAAACAAAACCATTAGAAATATTATTTCCAATACTATGAAGGCTGATCTTTGCATAATCCTGATTCATTGCAAACCGGTCGAATGCCCAAACGCCAACATTCAGTCCGGCTGTTTGAAAAGCCGACCGCCATGGCCGCTTTATCATTCGTGAAGAGTCATTGTACGCAAATAAAGAATCAGCTTGCTGAGCACGAATTAAACTCAGCAACACTAAAAAAAAGATTAAATATGCACACAATCTTTTCATAATTTCAGATTAAAATAAAACAATACCTAGTTCTATAACCGGTTTATTTTCATATATCCGGTGGGTTTTATAATATCGTGTGTGAGCATAACCTCCCGAAGCTAAGACTCCGAGTCTGTTCAATAAATGATATTCCATATTCAACCGTAACTGCAAAGAGTACATACGTTCAGGAGTAGTAAGATCCTCATTATTAAAGTTCTCTATATGATAAAAACCTGCATCCGAACTCAGAAATAACTTTTTTGTTACTGGTAATTCGGCTCCAGCCCGATAGAAAAGAGATCCGGAGAACTTGTCATTCAGCCCTAAATAATGGGTTCCTATTCCTAAAATGGTATATACATGATGATTCTTAAAACGAACAGCAGTGTTTATTCTTGTTGTATTTCCTCCGTAAGTGAGCAACTGAATTCGTGTCTTTGGAGTTATATTTACCAGCCCAATCTTAACCGCAGAAGTATCTTTACTATGATTTATTATTCCTATCTGAACTCCACGAACGTCTCCTCCACAGAGATTGAGTAATCCCATTTGTACTCCGTTTACTCCACCGGCATAATTGCCTAGAGCAATTTGAATACCATTGATAGGTTCAGCACATACATTTACCAAGCCTGCTATTTGAAGGAGGTCGGATGAAGAGGATGCTATATTCACTGCCGAAGAAAACTGCACTCCACTAAAGTGGGAACCTGCCATGTTGGTTATTCCTGCAATCTGAATTCCCCGAGCGTCTCCAATTGCAAAGTTCGTGATGCCAGCAATCATTATTCCTTTTGAATGAAGCACATTAGTATTCTGCACTGTGGCAATCTGCAAGCCGTGCATATGTCCACTCACCACATTGAACAGACCGGAAATCTCTGCGCCATTCATATTTCCTTTTGCAAACTCTCCTACCCCATTAAGCGTAACCCCTCTAACTCCTTTCTCATTGAAATGAGCAAACATGTTTATTCCCACTCCCTTTAGATTGTAAGTTCTTGAAGAAAATCCCAATGTAACAGCCGTCGTGGAAAGAGAATCATATGGAAATGATGCAATAGGATCCCAAAGGGAAATATTAAGTGGATGTTTTGCTGTTTCTTGTGCAAAAAGTATACTTAAAGGTATAATTAGCAGAGCCGCTACTATCAATCTTCTTTTCATATTTCTGTAACTAAGAATTAGTAGAATCAACTTATTTATCTTATTGAAACAAGCTTATGTCTGCCTCTTATTCTTTGCGTTCTTCGTCACTCGCAGTGAGCTCTTCCAATGTGAGATTCAACGCTGCAACGAATGGCGATTTCCTGTAAATGCAATCAGCCATCTGACAATGATCACAATGTTTTTCCAAACATGGATCAGAATGTATAGTAACCAGCAAACGATCAGAATACTTAGCTGACAACATACCTCTCAGATCCTCACAGGCTTTATGCCCCTCAGTTATATTATAAAACCAGGGCAATGTTAAATCACAATCAACAAAAAGGCAACTACCATATTTGATTATTTTCATATTATGGATGTCCACCCATTCCGGCTTTCTAGCCGTTGATATCACTTCCAGCATTTTTCGAAGTACCTCATCATCGGCTTTGTCTATCAAATTAGCAACCGTTTTGCGAAGAATAAGAATGCCCGTAACTACAATTATTGAACCAAAAACCAGCGCCAAGGCACTATCAATCCATTTTAATCCGGTGAAATAAAGTAAAGTAAGACCAATCACAAGGCCGATAGTGGAGTATGTATCCGACTGTAGATGCTTTCCTCCGGCTACTAATGCAATTGAACTATATTTCTTTCCCATACGAATGCTATACCATCCCATTACATAATTCATAAGTCCGGCAACAGCAACCACTGCTATACCAATATCCAGTTTACCTATAGTAGCCGGTTCAAAAAGACGTTTTATTCCCTCAAATATAATCATCCCTCCTGCTATTATAATAAGCAATCCTTCGATAGAAGCAGAGATTAATTCAATCTTTCCATGGCCAAAAGGATGCCCTTTGTCCTTAGGCCGGGCAGCATACCTTAAACTAAGAAAGCTGATTAGTCCGGCAATCACATTCACAATGCTTTCCATTGCATCTGTTAATATTCCGACTGAATTAGTAAGAAAGAAAGCTATAAACTTTCCGATTAGAATGAGCAGAGAAAAAGAGACAATCCAACCTTGAACCTTTTGTTTAATTAAATCTTCCTTCATTGATACTTGTATTAAGTATATTAGTAATAATGACAAATATACTTCTATTTTAAGTTTTATCCAATTTAATAAGAAAAGATTAGAACGTAATGGCTTATTTATTCGCCGGGGGCCTTTGTATAAAAGTTCTCACAAAAAGACAGATTGCAATTACCTTCAGATCCTTTTCTTTCGTATAATCCATAGCAAACGTAACCAAAGTAGCGGCAATACCACCACAACGTTTCTTCTAAATCCGTTAAATACATAATTATTTAAAGTGTTGTAACTAAAAGTAATTATTTTAATGGGAAGAAAAAAAACTCTTTTTTTATTTTTATCTTTCAAAGCTAAACAAGCTATTCTACCCGATAAATTATATTATTTATACTCCTAACACCTCATTATTATTCAATTATTATATAAAAACAAGATGTAAATATTAATAATAAGCTCAATACAAATATATTCACATATATATTTTACCCAAATAAAGAACAAACTATAAGCAATTATTCCTATTTTTGTAACAACAATTAAAATTAAGCTCCCAACATGAACATTAAGAATAATACAGGATTAACTATTGCTACAAATATATTGGTTATCATTCTACTTATAAATCTCTGTTCTTGTCGAAAACAAGGCAATGCCCAAATAAGCAAAAGCCAACTGATAGACTCATTTATACAAAAGGCTCAGGATTCATCCTACAAGAATATAAAATTTTCACGGGATTTACTTAAAAAGGCCATGAGGATGGCTCCAGATAGCCCGATGTATTATAAAGCATTGAATACTTTCGCTTTAACATACGCTGCCGTAAATCAGTACGATTCCTCTTTTCTACTGTCTCATAAGGTAATCAATTTCTGTAAACATCAAGAAGCATCTCCCATTATTCACGAGCTACTAGCCTCATCACACAACAATATCGGAGTTTATTATGGGCAAATGAGTGTAGCCGATTCGTCACTTGTACATTTTAAAGAAGCATTAAAGCAGTACGAACTGGCCAATAAAACAGATCGTATTCCCGATATGTACATAAATCTGGCTGATGCTTATTCAAGAAAAGGAGATTTAGCCATGAGTGCATTCAATTACAGAAAAGCACTGTCAAAGAGTGATTCTTTGCTAATGACGGATAAGATGGGATTTCCTATCTACTTTGGATTAGGCCAGATTTATATGGAATTACGCGATTTTGAATTGTCTGACAGTTACTACCGCCTTGCCGAGAAATTTTACAAGGACAGAACATTGGCCGAAAAGTTCACATTCTGCAACAACCGTGGAAACTTCTACTATTACAAGGAAGAATATGCCAAAGCATTGCCCTGGTTTAAGAAAGCAAAAGCATTAGTTTCAAAAGGTGATTATCAGTTTTACCTCAGTCTGTGCAATCTGAATCTTGGAGATATTTATCTGAATCTCAACAAACTAGATTCTGTTCCGCTATGCCTTGACAAAAGCTATGCTTACTTCTCATCAATAAAACAAAAAACAGCTCTTTATTACATTGCAACAATCAGGGCCGGACTTGCGCTAAAACAGAAAAACAATCAGCTATCCAGGCAGTTACTGGAAGAGACAAAAGATTCAGCAGGCATTGAGCTGAATATTTTATCTATAAGAAACAAGTATCTGCAGAAATATTACGCCCAAACGGGGAACTTTAAACAGGCATACTATTACCAGTCAAAAAATATAGCTATAAATGATTCTGTTCGCAATGACAGGGCAGAAAAAAGAATTTCGGAGATCGATCTGCGCTATAAACAAGACACTACATTAATAAACAAGAAACTTGTTATTCAGAAACAGGCTTCACAAGTGAAAAATCTGAAACTAACTTCTTTAATCTGGATATTGTTTTGCCTGTTTGTGGTGGCAACTTCGGTCTTTATCTACTTTTATATGAAAAGGAAGAAAGATCTGCAACGAATAAAGTACATTGATCACCTCACCAAACTCCGGATGGAAAACATTCGCAACCGGATTTCTCCTCATTTTATATTCAATGTGCTCAACAATGAAATCAGTTCATTGGACGAAAACAAGCGTAAAAACTTATATACGCTGGTGACGCTGATGCGAAAAAACCTTGAAATAACGGAGAATGTAAACATTGCTCTGGCAGAAGAGTTAGAGTTCGTTAAGTCATATATTGAGCTGGAAAAAAGAAATCAGGGAGATGATTTCCATCTTGAATGGGAAATAGATAGCCTGATTGATTTAGAGAAAACGTTTATCCTTTCAATGTCAATACAAATTCCTGTTGAGAATGCGTTGAAGCATGCTTTGCGCCCCAAGGAAGGAAAGAAAATACTAAGCATTAATGTGACTAAGGAACAAAACGGAATGAATATCTTTATTCGCGACAACGGAGCAGGATACTTTCCTCAGCAGGAAAGTCAGACCAAAGGAACAGGAACCGGACTAAAAGTTTTGTTCCAGACAATCCAGCTTTTAAACGGTAAAAATATAGATAAGACAGATTTCACTATTCAGAATATTCGTGAGAATGGAACTATTTGTGGTACTGAAGTTAAAATTTTCGTTCCCGATAATTATAAATTTGAATAACTATGAGCAATTTATACAATGTAGTAATAATAGACGATGAAGAAATTGGAATAAACAATTTATGCAAATCTCTTGCCGACTTCGGCAATATTAATATCTCGGGTACAGCACAAACGGCAAAAGCCGGAAAAGACCTTATCCTTGAGAAAAAGCCCAATCTTCTGTTCCTGGATGTTGAGATGCCGGAGACAAGTGGACTGGAACTGCTTCGCGAGATAAAAGAAATGATAGACTGGCAAATACATGTGGTCTTTTATACTGCCTATGAGAAATACCTGCTCGAGGCGTTAAGAGAATCAGCATTCGACTATTTATTAAAACCTTACGAACAAGATGAGTTTCTCGCAGTGATGAATCGTTTCTTTTCCGCGGTTGAAAAAAAAGATAAATTATCATCTTTAATTGATTCTCTCTTTGAGCTATTACCAGAGAACAGAACATTCCTAATAGCAACAATTACCGGATATATCACTCTTCACCAGGAACAGATTGGCTATTTTGAATATACAAAAGAAAGTAAGCATTGGTATGTGAGTTTACAGAATGAAAAGCATGTCCAGTTAAAGAGGAATACTGCAGCTGAGGATATTCTTAAGCTATCTAAATCTTTTGCACAGATAAATCAGCAACAAATAATCAATATAAATTCTCTGGCAAAAATTGAAGGAAAGGAATGTTTATTATATCCGCCTTACGAAGAAAAAAAAGACTTATTAATATCACGGTCTTATTTTAAATCGGTTCAGGACAAATTCAACTTAATATAATTTCAACGGTATAATGCCCTCCTAAAAAGACTGAGGGCAAACACGTACACAACACCAAATAATTGTGGACATATTTGCCTCAACCTAACCAGTTTATAAGAGAGAGAGTAAGAATAAAGTTAACCCAATTAAACTATAATTATCTGAAACAAATTTAGTCAATTAGTTTAGCTCAGAAAACCTTCACCGGCTAGCATGGGGGATATGTTGCAAAAAGTGTTGATTAAATTGCAAAAAACACACTTATCATGCTATTATTTATAGTATTTGTACGAGATTACTATCCAATGCAAAGTTATACTAAAAGACTGGGGTGGAGAACGAGTCTATAAATCAGCCAATAACAAAGAGAGCTAATGCATTAGCAATCAAGCATCGTCTGTTTAATCAATATTATTAAAGGAATTAATACAAATAAAACGAGACATCAGCCCAATTATGTACATGTTTAGGAACAAAAATGTACATAATTGGATTCAAACTTGTACATGTTTGCAGAAAACATAAACCTATAAAACATTAATAAACATAGGCATTCCATATAAAGTTAAGGAGATAAATGATAATCTGAGTAAAGTTTGAGAAGAGTGAGAAGAGATAATTATAATTAACCCTTTTGATTTCTGAATTAATTCCAGAATAATATTACATTTGATTTCCAATTTCTTCAGCAATATTGGTTGCTTGCTTTATACGATCCGACACACCAATGCCATTTTTTATACCACCGGCAAGGAATAAACCCGAATACTGCTGTTCTATTTGCTCTATGCTTGCAAGTCTTTGTTCGCTATCGGCTTCGTATTGCGGTATTGCTTGTTCATGCCTGAAGATCTTTATCTTTTCGGGAGAGTAATTGGCTGGGAATCCTAGCATGTTGTGCAATGAATCTTTCACCAGCTCCTTCAGTTGCTCATCAGTATAGGCTAGATATTCGGGATGTTTGCTTCCGCCAATAAAGAAAGAAAGCGTACCACCTCCTTCGGGACAACGACCAGAGAAACAGGAAGAAGGGAACAAGATGCCAAGCATCTTTTGATTTTCACGGGAAGGGACTAATCCTCCAAAAGCATTAGGTACATAACTACCTGCTTTCTCCACTCCTACTCCTACCTGAACAACCGGTGCGTAATGAAGGGAGCTGATAGGTTTCATCTCCTTTTCTGCAATAAATGGTAGCAGTGATGGCAACGCATAGGCGGCTGCGGTAGAGACTATATAGCGTGAATGGATTTGTTCTCCACCAGGCAAAACAGTTTTCCAACCATCAGAAGTCGGTTGAACGTGAATATCTCCTACTGACAGGCGGATATTCTCCTCTGTAATCTCATCGGCAAGAGCTTTTGCCAGCATTCCGAATCCACCTGGCACAGAGAATACTTCTTTTGTGGCCAATTTATCACGATCGGATTTAGGTTCGGAAGCTTTTTTAATAGCACCTCGTATAAAACTACCGTAGTTTTGTTCCAGATTATAAAGTTTAGGAAGTGCAAAACGGGTAACAAGTTTATCTGGATTGCCGGCATAGATACCTGATATAAAGGGATCAATAGCATAATCTACGAATGATTTCCCCAGCCTTCTGCGAGCCAGACTCCCTATACTCTCAAAAGGATCGTTTCCTTTCTTACGGAAAGGTTCAAAGAGTATGCGTATCTTATCGTTCCATGTAAACAGAGGTGTAGTAACAGCCGAAGAGAGACTTGAAGGTAACGGATGAAATGCTCCTTCTTTCCATATTAACCGTACTTTTGCTTCTTTATGGGCCACTTCGAGAGAGCAATGACCTTGTAGCATCTGGAATAGTTCAACGACCTCAGCATTAGAAATTACTCCTGTATTGGGGCCCGTTTCAAAAACAAAGCCATCTTCCCGGATAGATTCCATTTGCCCTCCTACTCTGGAGTTCTTTTCCAGAAGAAGCACCTTCAATCCTTTTTTAATCAATAGGAAAGCAGTGGTAAGTCCTGTGATTCCCGCGCCAATAACAACAACGTCTACATCTCTACTATTATCCATAAAGCAAATTCTATTTAAACAGGTTTCGAATATAATTTCGTATTCCCTTTCATCAAAGGGTCAAACGATGCAGCTACATTCCGTACAAAAAGGAATCCTTCGGGAGTGATTTTTATTTCTTCGGGAGAATATGTAATAATCCCATCTTTCGCAAACTCAGCCAAACTATCTTCACTATAAGAGATTGCATGTTTAATATCAGCCTCATCTACACCAATATGAGAAGATAGCTCTTTCCAGTTCAGTCTATTGTTACACATCAAGGTTGTAATCACCTCTTTTGCAATCTGCTCTTCCTTATTAAGCGTGTATCCTTTGATTATAGAAAACTCGCCATCGTTCATCTTCTGAATATATTCAGGGATGTTTTTTGTATTCTGACTGTAAGCCATAGAAAGCTGACTGATTGCTGTCACACCAAAAGCGTATACCTGACCGGTGGTTTTCCTTGTGCAATATCCCTGAAAGTTTCGGTGCAACTGTCCAGACTGAAGAGCTTTATTCAGATCATCATCGGGTAAAACGAAGTGGTCCAGTCCAACGGACTGATAGCCATTTGAAGTAAGAATCCGTTTAGCTGCATCATACATACCACTCTTTTCCTGCGGTGAAGGCAGACCATTCTTTTCGAGAATAAGCATTGCCTTGTTTACCCAAGGCACATGTGCATAGGAAAAAGTAACCAAACGATCTGGTTTCAGCGAAACAGCCTTTTGAAGTGTCTCCTCAAAACTCTGAACTGTCTGGTAAGGCAATCCATAGATAAAGTCGAGATTGATAGAAACTCCGTGCGCTCTCAGCAAACCAAAAATGGTTTCCATGTTTAGCAACGAAGGTCTTCTGTTCACCCCTTTGAGTACCTTTTCATTAAAATCCTGCACACCTATACTGCAACGGTTAAATCCTGCTTTGATTAACTCCATCCAATTATTTTCATCCAGATAACCGGGGTGACATTCAATAGCAATTTCGGGAGCATCAGTGCACGAGAACTGAGAAAGAAGCAGTTCATTTATCTCTTTTAAATAGTGAAGCGGAATACTACTTGGGCTTCCACCACCATAATGTATCTGAGATATTTTCCTGTTTTTGTCCAATAACGGAAGTACTTTCCTTATCTCCTTTTTCAATGCTTCTATATAAGCAGCAATTACTTCATCTTTAGCCATGGGATATGAGTTACATCCACAGTAATGACAAAGGTGGCGACAGAAAGGAATGTGAATATAGAAAGAAAGATTCTGCGGTTGAGTTTCGTTTGAAGCAATTACAGCTTTCTCAAAATCTTCATTGGTAAACTGATCGTGGAAATAATTTGCCGGGGGATAACTGGTATACCGGGGCGTAGGTACATTATATTTAGCTATTAAATCTTCATTCATGACGAGCTGGTCTTTTAAAACAAACAAGTATATATATTAACGATGTCACGGCCAAGGCAGTTTCTACAAGAAATAGTCCGCTGTAGCCTAAACAATCAGCAATTTTACCACTGCACACGGCAATAATCATACCACTTAAGTGAGTAATTACAGTTTGCAGAGTAAAATCTGTTCCTTCCCTACCGTCTCTCAAAAAATCCATGGCAACAGTATTAACCAATACTGAAGAAAGACCATAACTAGCCCACAAACAAAATATTGCTACATACAAAGCAATGGTTCCCGGTGTGGTGAGTGACAAGAAATAGAACAATAACGTAGTTGCCAAAATAGCACAGGCAAAGATGATTCGAGAATAAAATCTTCCCAATGAACGAATCACATATCCACCTATATAAGAGAACAGACAACCGCATAACGATCCAAAGATACCAAACATAAATCCAATATCACCCGTTTTATATCCTAAATCTACCATATAAGGCTTAACCATTGCCAGAATTCCAATCAAACCGGAATAACACAGGATAAGAAAGATTAACTGACGACCAGCTCCTTTCTGACTAAAGAAGAGAAGAAGGTCTTTCATGCAGATCGGTGTACTCCCTTTCTTTGGTGTAAATCTTCTGTCTTTGTATGACATAAGCGGGACCAATGCCAACATTACAAATATGGAAACACTTATTAATAAAACAGTCCATCCAATGAGTTTATAATGCAATAGCAGTAACCCGCCCCCCACAAGTGCCCCAGCAAAACTACCCATGCTTTGCATACTGTTTCCCAGACTCTTCTCTTTACGGCTAAAAGAAAGAGCAGTTAGTGCATCGGTAGCAATATCTTGCGTGGCAGAAGCCATAAACGACAGAATAATCAGAATAAAGATGGTTATAAAGTTAGTCTTCAGGTCTAGAAAAGCAACTAACAGAATCAAGATGGCATAAACCATTTCAGATGAAAAGATCCATCTTTTATAAGTGCCCAAATCAGATGTTTTCTTATCGACAACCGGTGCCCAGAAAACTTTCAGAATCCAGGGAAGCTTAATTAATTGTAGCAGACCGATGGTACTCAATGAAAAATTGTCCTGCCGCATAAGCACAGGCAGCAATGTACTAAACAAGCTCATTGGTACAGACTGAGCTATGTATAGGGAAAAGAAAGTAAGTAATTTATTTGTTTGTTTCGAGCTCATTCCGTTCTTGTTATAAAGTAAAGGTTACAGTGGTACCAAATGTCATTGGTCTGCCTTTCTGTCCAAAAGAATTCCCAGTCATCTCAAAGTAAAAAGCTGTATATTTCTGTGATGTTGCATTTTTTGTCCACAAATCAACTGTCAGATTACCTTTATGCGCAGATACTTTTCCATTAAGAATTCCATAATAACCTTGACTTGCTGCATTTGTTTCGTTCCAATAAAGCTTGCCAGTACCTATATATTGCGTGGAAAACATCAATCTATCTACATATTTTGAATGAAGATTCAATGTATAGTCACCTCCTAGCATCACTGTTTGTCCGGGAATATAAGGAATAAAATTTCCGGAATAGTCAGCACTGCCATATTGATAAGATCTGAATTTTGCTTCTGTATAGCCATAACTTATCTGTAAGTTCAGCCCTTTGTATATCCTTCCTTGCATAGAAAGTTCCACTCCTTTGCTGTATGACTTTCCGGCATTTCTAAGCATAGAGCCGATGACTTTGCCTGCAGATGTTACAGGTTGAGAAATTTGTTGATTGTCCCAGTCAATATAGAAAAGAGACAAATCACCTTTCAGTCTGTCGCCAAAACAAGAGAACTTTCCTCCCACCTCATAGTTCCAACTATATTCAGGCTTGAAAGTCTGCTCTTCAGCCACATCAAAAGACGTATTAAATCCTCCGGTTTTATAACCTCTGGTTACAGTGGCGTAAACCATATTAACAGGAGTAAACTGATATTGCAAAGAAAACTTTGGAGTTAGTTGTGTAAATTCAAGATTTGTATTAAGAGCCTGTACAGGCTGTATTGCTCCCGATACAATTTTTGCATAATTATAGTCCTGCTTGGCTTTTTCGTAGTCAAAACGAAGGCCCGCTGTTGCAGATAGTTTCTTAAAAAGAAGATTTTTCAACGTAGATTGGTGATAAAAAGCAAAGCCATCTGTTGGTGCATCATAATCTTTCACTGTTGGTGCTGCCGACTTTACATTAATGGAATTTGTGGTACCTTGGTGAAATGCAAAGAAACCATTCAACCAAGAGTAACGCTTATCTCCCAAAGATCTCATTTCCAATTCCTGTGAAATCATGTGCTGACGTTGTTTCTGAGTCACAAAATAAACTTCCTTAGGAGTAAAATCCTGATCAATGGCTTGTCTGTCATCAAAGTACTGGTATCCGGTAACCGACTTCAGCAAGAAGTGATCAAAAGAATAATTCATAGTCAGCCCACTGGTCAACACTCCACGACGATAGGAACTATAATCATTATAATTCACATTCCCAACCTTTCCGGTTGTCTTATCTATCAAAGCATAAGGGTAACCTCCCTGATCTGAATTATCATAATTCACAAGTAAGTTCGCGTTGAAGCGGGCACTCTTTCTCCAATATAATTTCAATTTTCCAGAAGCAGCGTTCAAATTATCTGCTTCGCTACTAGTATAGTCATTTTTAAAGAATCCATCAGAGTGCTTGTAATTTCCGGATAGAGAATAGCCGAATGAATCAGATAATTTCCCATAATATGATCCTGAGAATTGTGTCTGTCCATAATTAGCAACAGTTGCACTCAATGTGCCTCCATTATATGCCAAAGGATTCTTGGTATATACATTAATAATTCCTCCCATTGTGTTACGTCCGTAAAGAGTTCCTTGTGGTCCTCGAAGCACTTCTATCCGATCCACTTCGTTCATGTCAAAATCAAAAACAGATTTATCAAAAAAGGGAACTCCATCCACATACAATCCTACTGAAGGAGCATTTATTTTGGACCCAATACCACGGATATAAACAGGTGAAGTTAACTTAGAGCCATAGTCTGGAATAAATAGATTCGGTATAGCTGAGCTGATATCTTTCATTCCTAAAATATTCATATTCCGAATTTCACTCAGAGGAATCAATGACACAGAGGCAGGAATTTCGCGGATATTCTTCTTTTCTTTATAAGAAGTAACCACTACTTCATCTAAAATAATATGAGGCTTACTTAGTGTATCATTCTCAATGGGCTTTGATTGTGCATTCTGACAAAGAAACAAAAAAGAGAATAAAAGCGCTGACTTATACATTTTGACTCTAAATTAATTTTCCGCAAAGGTACTGCTTTCCATGGACTTAAGCAATCCTCATTAATTAGGATTTAGATTGTTAAAGGATCTTTTATCTATGTAAAAAGTCGGCTGAAAGTACTTCCAGCCGACTTTATCATAGCCAGTTTTTAGTTTATTGAGATTATTTTACTGTTACAGTGCCTAAATCCTTATTATCACCACCAAACACAGTTACAGAAAGAGTTTTCAATATAGCAAGCGATGTTGGATCCTGGAATGATACAGTATAATTACCAGACTTCAGACCATGTAACATAAAGAAATTATTTCTGGCTGAGTCTGAAAGAGTTATAATTGAATCAGTTCCAACTAAAGTAAAGACCTTGAATGGAATTTCTTTTGGCAAAATATAACCAGAAATTGCAGATGTGTTTTCCACAACATATCCTCTGATTACAGGTTTCAAAGAATAGCCACCATTACCTTTACGAACAATAGACTTTTCTGCGTCAAAATCAATCATTACAGAATATCCGCTACTGGTAGTAATACTCTCCTGAATATTCACTTTTAACCCTGAAGTCTGAGCACTAGGGGTATCTATAGGTTTTATAGTTCCGTCTTTCAAAACAATAGAGTTATTATCTCCCAACACAAGTCTTACCTGAGAAATATGTTCTCCTTCATTCAGAACAATCTTAGACAATAAAGTATCCTTTCCATTTTTCAAATCCAGCAAATTATAAATAGCCGGAGTAACAGGTAAATTAACTTCTCCGCCATCATTAATGATATACTTTATTTCCTTCACATCAACATTTACAGCTTTATATCCTTGCAGAGAAGGAGCATCAGTGAGATAAAAGCTTACCTTAGAAGATCCTCCTGCAGAATTATCATTGCTACAAGAATCAAATAGCATCCCTGTTCCAACCATTAATAAGGTCAATAATAACAATTTAACTTTTTTCATAGCACAAAAATTTGAATAGTTTTATAATTACTTGTTTAGTTTATAACACTTCGGACTAACCTGTTCCCCATTCATATTATAAGGTCCCAGAACAATTTCCAAAGCCATATTTAAGTCATTTATAGGGAAATAGCCCGTAAAGACTAGCCCTTGGCAAATTTCTTTGTTCAGAATAGAAATTCCATATTCTTTTTCAATTGCACTTATTACATCATAAAGAGAGGAATTATTAAAAACATACTTATGGTTAACCCATTGAGGTTGACTTTCTTTTATTATTGAATCAGAATCAACACTTCTCCCCTTAGTCAATACTTTCTTTTGGTTTGAGTCACGTTTTTCTACTAGAACTTTACCTTCATAACACACCACATTAAAAGTATCTTTTTCATAAACATCAAATCTGGTTCCCAATACAGAAATCTTATGCATAGAAGTTAGCACCGAAAATTTCTTCCCTTTCGTTACAATGAAGTATGCTTCACCTCTCATTTCAATATTCCTATTAAAATAGAAAAAGAACTTATTATACGAAATAGAACTGTTTTCGTTTAGTCTAACTTCTGAATTATCCGGCAACTTAAAAGCAAGTTGTTCTTTTTGCCTTGTTTCAAAACTCATGTTCTGACTATAGATCCACAATCCTGCGCTTAATATAATAGCAAATAATGCTGCAATAGAAGTATATTTCTTCCACGGAATTATTCTTTTTAATTGTTTTTCAAATATAATTTTCTTGCTAAACAAAACAGTTTCCATTTCATCAAGAAAATCATCAGCAGGCTTTTCATCAAGAAGAGGAATCACAGAAAAAGCCTCTTTCAAATGTACCTCTTCCTCTGTAGAAAGAATATTACCTTCACTTAAGGTCATCTTTTCAAGTATACTTATCAAATCCGTTTTTTTCATAATCCTAAAAATCTCCGTAAAACAAGCAATAGAAAGAAAATAAAAGTAATATCCTTTTTCATTTGCCTAATAGCTTCAGAAAGAAGATTTGCCACAGACTGTTTATTTATACTCAGAGTATAAGCTATTTCCTCATTAGAAAGTCCTTTGAAATACTTAAGATAAATCACTTCTCTTTGTCTGTTAGTCAATTTATTAAGTAAGTTCTGAACCTTTCTGTATTGTTTTTCTTCTTCATCTGCACTCCCATCATCAATAGATAATGTAAAGGCATAATCAGTATCATCTAATGAAACCGGTGAGTCCTTTTTCAAAACATTAATTAATCTATTTCTTAAGCTAGAACAAAGATACGCCCTCATATAAGTAGGTTCACTTAATGAATTCCGTTTCTCATAAATCGTAATAAAAAGCTCCTGAATAGAATCTTTAACCAAATCTTCATCATGAGCAAGTTTCATCCCATATGCATAAAGGAATTCTGCATGTTGCCGAAACAGATTTTTCCATTCCTGCTCATCACAATCCTTCAATTTATTCCAAGATATCTGCATAAATTATACTTTTCATTTTTAATGTACCAAATTCTGAAAGCTGCAATTTCTGGAATTGCTTCTTAAATCTTTTGGAGTCATATTATATCTTTGTTTACAAAATTTCGTAAAGTGTGCCTGAGATGAAAACTGATATTTATAAGCCAACTCTTGAAACGGTATGGAGGTGGAAATTATATCACGCAACACATATTTTGATTTACGTTTCAACATCCATTGATAGGCAGACTCTCCAAAATTAGTTTTGAATTCCTTGCAAAAAGCACTTAAACTACATTTTGCTAAATCAGCAAATTCTTGTAAGCTTCTTACCGAATTGTAATTGGCATAAACAAAATCTTTAAAATTCATATTTTCGCCCAATACAGGAAAAAATAAAGCGGCTAACTCCATTTTAGAATAAGAATTCTTCAACATCAAGAGTAAACCATCATGGCACCACTCATTCAATTCCTGCTTATTCAAATCGTATTGCCGAAAAAACTCTAAAAAACGCATTAAACTATATTTTATTGGCAACGTTACTTTCAATTGATTATCAAAATGTTTTTCTTCAATAAACGGAGTCAGAAATTGTCCCATCTTCATTAATACATTCCGATTAATTTCATACTTAGCAAGAATTGAAGAATCCATGGCCAACACTTCATAATGAATCCCTGGAGATAAAAAAAGCATCTCGTTAGATAAGATCATCTTTTGCTCAAAATCTATTCCAGATACAGAAACTCTACCAGATAGAACAAATAAGATAGCACTATTATCTCCCATATTTATTTCTATCAAATTATTCTCTTGTACATTTTTATGCACAATAGGAGCAGAACTAACAATTAAATCCATAATACATCTTTTTAATCAAAATCATCATTTCACTTATATGACAATAGTAGAATCCATTTATACTGGTTCTAAAAGAGAAAAAAATGATTTCTTTTCAAAAAAATATATTCTGGGTTAAACAAGCATTAATACCTCCCCTAAATACAATCTATTATCTAAAATAAATAGACGAGATTTACTGCAGCCTTTGTAAGTCCCCAATAATTATAATCCAGACTCTTCTTATTATGCCATGAACTATTCCAGGTTATCTGATCATATGAAAGATGAATATATCCTGTACCTATAACACCTTCAACAGCAAAATGCTTATTAATTCTTTTCTGATATCCCACAGAAGCTCCCATACCATATAAATATCCTTCATAAAGCTGATCATTAGGAAGTCCTTTTCTCTGGAATGGGAATATAATATCTCCAGCGCCATAGTTAGAATAATACATGTGATATCCTATATTAAAGCCATTAAAGCAGTTTGAAAACCAATAACGTATTTCTGGTTGAATTAAATAAGATAATGATTGGCTTTCATAATCTGATGTAACTTTTTTCACAGCCAGCAATAGATCTACAGACACGTTTTTATTAAGTCTTCTCTCAATAGACACGTTTGGAGTAGCACTTCCCCAAAGCAATATATTTGTCTTCAAGGCATATTTTGAAAAATATTTTGGCAATAACAAGACTGTATCTGATGAGCTTTTTTCAGATGAATTACTAATGGTTTCCGATTGAGTCAACTTTCTGTCTGCAAGTACCTGATCAGACTTATTATCTTTGGTTGCAGAAAAGGCCTTATCCTTATTTTTAATAGGTGTAACTACTATTGCCTTCTTTATTTTCTTTTTCAGCATAACAGTAACATTCATAGATTCATTTACTACTATCTTCATGTTTTTAGGATAATATGAATCTGCATTTACCTTAATCAAGTAAACCCCTTTACGTAAGGTAAAACTAAAGTTCCCATTAAGATCACTTTTCACAGAAGTTTGTCCAGCAAGAGCAACCTTTGTATTAGGTATTGAAGCCATTGACTTTTCATCAACCAAGTATCCTTTCAATGTAAATTTCTTTATAGGCCTGACATACAGATATCTGCTGTTTGTTCCTTTTATTTCTAAATCATAACTACCTATTGATTTATTTAATTTTGCGAGAGCATCTTTTCCAGTAAATGAATCTTCAAGAAATATTCTATTTGTAATCTGAGGATTAAAGTTTATATATACATTTTTCCGTTGACTTACAATATGCAATATTTCTGTCAATGATTTCTTTAAAGCAGCACTATTTACTTTGTTCTGGGCTGATACAACTGTTATAAAACAAAGCATAAACATGCATAAAAATAACAATTTATTAATCCGTATCATCTTAATTTTCCACATTAGTATTAATCTAGTTTATACTCCACTATTTGGGATTGGCAAATCTAAGCATTAAAAAACTAAATATAAGACACAATTTTTCTGTTTTTATAAAATCAAAAAGACAATCTGGAAGGATATATAAGAATTAAGCTAAATTATATAAACCAAAGATGAAGATAAATAATACTTTTATACCAAATTTTTGTTTAATGATTTGCTAAGATTCTTAAAAAAAAGAGTATTGCTAAGAATAGAATCAACATCATAACCTTTTATTTTGTAATATTGCATCTTCAACCCCTAAAAGGCAAATAAGACATGGCTACAAATGAATTTGACGACAAGGCTCGCGGTTGGGATAAAGAGTCTATTCACTGGGAACGTTCAAAAGCAATAGCGGATAGAATTATAAAGATGCTTCCTGCAAATAACAAAATTAAAGCGTTGGAATATGGAGCAGGAACCGGTATATTAAGTTTTATGCTATCGGATAAACTTGCAGAGATTACTTTAATGGACAACTCACAACAGATGGTTAAAGTTCTTCAGGAAAAGGTGATCGAAAATAAATCGGCCAATTTAAAACCGTTAATTTTTAATCTTGAAGAGACAGAATATAAGACTGAGACATTCGACTTTATATATACACAAATGGTGTTGCACCATGTGCTCAATACGAATCTGATTATCAGCCGATTTTATGATATGCTAAACTCAGGAGGATGTCTGGCTATTGCTGATTTATATAAGGAAGACGGATCTTTTCACGGGGAAGGCTTCAACGGACACAATGGTTTTGATGTTGAGCAGCTTAAGGAAAACCTTGAGAAAGCAGGTTTCACTGATATTACCACAGAACAATGCTTCGTGATGAAAAAAGGAAGCGGAAATGTGACGAAGGATTACCCCGTATTTCTTATGATTGCAAGAAAGCCAACTGATAGTCATTGATATAAAAACATCAATGACTATTTTATCTTTTTGCTCTCACCTTCAATATAAGTCATAAACTTTACTCCATCCTTCGACATTTCAAATTTTGTATTCACATTCCCATTGTCAAGTAAGGTATATGCCAATCGAAAAATGGGAACATTAGGAATCTTTTCACTTGTCAATATGATTGATTTGTTGGAATATGATATTGTGTAATTAATAGTATGTCCTTCGTTATCGAAATAGATTGCTTTTGATGGACTACCAGCAAAATCTAAATAAACAAACATTAAGTCATCATGAATTATCAGAGGTTTATTATTAGTTGCCGGATATTCTGAATGACTTTTTCTTTCTATCACTTTTTTGTCCAGATTAAAAGAAAAAGAAAAAGTACCACCGCCTTGTCCCGGTTGCCCTGCACCCTCCCCTCTCCATTCACCCATCAGCCAATTCCATTTTTCCCAAGCGGAATTTTGTCCAAAAGAAGAGATAAAAAACAGAGATAATACTATTGTCAAAATTAGTTTTGCTTTCATACTCATTAATAGTTAAAGTTGCTATCTTTGTGACTTTAAAAGCTCAAAGATAATATTAATTTCAATAAACAGGAAATGGCTACATACATTATCATCGCTATCACGGTTGTTCTCTCATACATGTGTTTCAATAATCAGGATTTATTCGGAAAACTGGCCTTTGCCCCTTACCGGACAATAAAGAACAATGAATGGCACCGATTGATTACCCACGGATTTATACATGCCGACACCACTCACCTTTTTGTGAATATGTTTACTCTCTGGTCTTTTGGCACCTATATAGAAGAAGGTTTTCAATTCTTAGGATTTGGCACAATTGGCTATCTGGGACTTTATTTCGGAGGGATGATTGTTGCTTCGCTTTACGACCTTATCAAACGCCGGAACGACCCATATTACAGATCCATCGGAGCTTCCGGAGCAATATCCGCAGTGTTGTTCACCTCTATATTCTTCAATCCGTTCGGAAAAATACTCTTATTCGCCATTATCCCTATACCGGGTATTTTATTTGGTCCTCTTTATCTGGTATATTGTCAGTATATGAATAAAAAAGGAGGAGATAACATTAATCACAATGCTCACTTTTATGGTGCAGTCTTTGGAATTATCTATCCTATATTACTGAAGCCTTCGTTAATCTATGCCTTCTTATCTAATTTTTAGGAAAACAGATTCACTACTACCGTTTAAAAATACAAATACCTAACTACACTCAACTATGAGGTCAATAATCTTTCTCGTTAGCCAGTTTCCACAAATTGAGGAATGAAGCTTTTGTTATCTCAACAAGTTTATCCCAGTTCAGCTTATCAGCATGATCGCTTGGTTGGTGATAATCGGGATGTCCGTTGGTATGATACCAGATAATTGGAATATCCGCTTTGGCAAAAGAGCCATTATCACTGCCTCCCACCGGTTTATCCCAAGCATGATAAATTGGCTCCAACTTTAGGTTATATTTTTTAATATCATTCTTCAGCCAGCCACCAAAAGCCGGATGAGATTCCGTATAGAAATAATCCACAAGCAGAGGTTTAGCCTCATTTGTGTTACGCCCTATCATATCATAATTCAGATACCCTTTAATCGATTGGATAAACGGACAGCTTTGCACAAAATAGCTTGACCCCAGCTCTCCCAATTCTTCGCCATCCCAGAAAGCAAATATTATAGTCCGTTCCGGTTTTTCTCCACTGGCAAGAAAAGCCTTAACCATTTGCAGCACAGCCGATACGCCCGAAGCATTATCATCCGCACCATTATAAATACAATCGCCAACTAATGTAGGGTCCATCCCAATATGATCATAATGAGCACCCACAATTACATACTCATCCGTTCGCTTGCCTTCAATCTTTGCCAGAACATTTCTGAGATGCAAACATTTATGCACTCCTGTAGTTATCAATGCTATTGAATCCGGATTCACCTGCCATTTACCTTTCTTCTGACGTTCTATACGATACGTCTCAAACGGTTGGTAATAAGAATTGCCTAACGGAGAAATATTCATCATCCGAAGCATAGAAACAAGATATTCACCGGCTACCCTCCCACTATGCGTTCCGGCTTCACGTCCTTCCAGTTCATCGGATGCAAGAAAGTTTATACTTGCCTTTGCTGATTGCACGGAAATACTCTGCAATCCTTTCTCTAAAGATTTTTGAGCTAGTATGGGGAGAGTGGCAGTCAGAAAGAAAGCTGCTATTATTATTTTTTTCATTGCTTTACATTATATCTATTGAAAAAATTAAGAGTTTCTCAAAACTGTTAAGATAAAAATTATTTTATCCGTTTGTAACTATTTTAATTCGTTAATTTGACCTTCAATTTTATTTAATATTTGATTTGCATAGAAATTGACTAAATTATTTATTTGCTTCTCAGAGGGAAATGAACCATAAGAAAAAGATTGATTAATATCAGATATGTGATAATCTTTCTCATTGAGTGTAATATTAAAAGCAACCTCAACATCATCAAGTTTAATAACTTTAGGACTAGAACATTCATATTTAAACTCTATACTTTTAGCTGAATGAATATCTAATTTTTCTAAAAGAGATGCGCTCGTCCTATTTACAGGGTAAAGATTAACAGATGTATCTCCTTTTGAAAGCCTATTTGTATGTAGAGTATATCCAAAGAATGCTTTTATCGGAGATAACTTTTCCACTAATCTCTTTTCTATCACAAAATAAACAAATTCAAGTACATCCCAAACATCATCATCGCTACGCTCTTTTACCGGAATAACTTTTCTTCTTGCTTCTCTTTCAAGCAATGTAATTCGTTTAGCAAAATCATCTTCCTCTTCAATGCTTTCTCCTTTCGCAGCCTTTACAGAAAGAATAAGTGAATGCTCTAATTGCTCATTCATATACTCGACAAAAGGACTTATAGCATCAATCGTTGCGGAAGCCCCATCAGAAGCTGTCAATCCTACTGCAACATCACACTGATGCAATATCCGTAAATAGTTATCCTTGTCTTTACTTTGAATAATAATTGGAGGATAGTTATTTCTTATTAAAACGTAATTAACAAGCAATCGGGCTATTCGTCCGTTACCATCTTCAAACGGATGAATGCGGATATAGCGATAATGGAGCAATGCTGCCAGTTCAATAGGTGAAAGTTCCTTTTTATCTGATTCTATATTATACCATTCCACCAGTTCTTTCATCATTACCGGGGTTTCCTCTGGAGTAGCATAATAGAATATTTCTCCGGTAGCTGTTTGTACATGATTAGAACGAGACTTATATTCACCAACCTTTACTTCCATTCTTGTTGGCTGTCCGCCCGATGTTACAGCATCTTTCCAGAACGGACGTACTAATATTGTTTTGTTCAGTTCACGAATAAATGCTTCCGATAGCGGACGTTCCAAATCCTTTGCTTCCTGAGTCATAATATTTAAGCCAACATCATGAGCTCTCATTTCTTCGTAATCCTGTAACTTAGCATTACCTGTGGTATCACCAAAAACGAGCAAAAGCTCGGTTTGTCCGTAAGTCAATGTGTTTCCCTCTATATGATTAGAGTTATAATTAAACTCTAAGCGAAACTTATCATCTAATCGTCTTTTATCTTCGGGATTTAAAGGCTGCAAAGAGATCCATTCACTATATAATTGCTCTATTCTGTTCATATGCTGTAAGTTTATTACAAATATAAGAATTAATCAAATTCATCATTTATATTCTTTGATGTATTTTCCTAGAACTATTACATCTTGATTAAAGTCTACCCCCTCTTATCTTTCTCAAACTTCACAAACCGCAGATTTTTCTTCAGTTTCTTATCTGCCAGGAAACAGATGCGCTTTGCTTTTACCTTGCTTGGAGTACACTCATCGGGGGCATCAAAACCGTCACTACTGGCGGAAAGACTGAAGATTCCTATGCCTTCGAGGCTGACTTTATAGCCTTTATGAAGCTCTTGTTCTATGGTGCGCATCAGTTCCACAACGGTGGCACGAACATCTCCTTCGGAGAGGGTGCAACGGTGGGCGATGTTTTCGGCTAGCTCTTCGGTTCCTACGGTTCCCGATGAAATGGGAACGGCGTAATATTTTACTTGTTCTTCTGCTTTACTCTTGTCTGTTTTTCTGCGTACACAGTACTTGTATGCCATAGTATTAGTTTATTTATTTGTTTACTCCTTATGTTTTTATATTTAGACCCGGGTCTTAATGCTATTTAGATGGGGGTCTAAAGCACAATTACACCCGGGTGTAAATTAGCCTGAGACCCAGGTCTAAACAAAAAGGTATAAAGGTAAACAAATTATTACACACCGGCAAATATAAACTTTCACGCCGGAATGCTTTGGAGATAGCTGCAAACTGCTTACTTTTGTATGCAATGAACAGATAATCATTACTTAAACGATATTCGGATGAAAGCAGGAAAAATTGAGATATGCGCCAATTCGGTGGCAAGTTGTGTGGAAGCACAAAAAGGGGGCGCCATGAGGGTGGAACTTTGTGCCGGAATTCCTGAAGGAGGAACTACTCCTTCACAGGGAACTATCGCTGTAACAAGGGAGTTGCTCGAGATTCCTATCCATGTGATTATCCGTCCGCGAGCCGGAGATTTCCTTTATTCACCTGAAGAAGTTCGTGTAATGGAACGAGATATCGCAGTGGCTAAGGATTGCGGGGCAAATGGTGTGGTGATTGGCTGCCTTACTCCTGAAGGGGAGATTGATTGCCGACTAACCGAACGATTAATTAAGTGTGCCGATGGCTTGTCGGTTACCTTTCACCGGGCTTTCGATATGTGTGTTGACCCTATGAAAGCTTTGGAAGAATTAATTAATATGGGATGCAACCGCATACTTACCTCGGGACAGATGCCTACTGCGGAAGAGGGAATTCCTCTTTTAAAGGAGTTGGTAGAGAAGGCTGCCAGACGAATCATCATACTTCCGGGATGCGGAATCAATGAAAAGAATATTAATAAGATTGCAGAGGAGACGGGTGCCGGGGAGTTTCACCTTTCTGCACGAGAAGCGATTCAAAGTGGCATGGTTTACCGCAATCCAAAGGTGTCTATGGGTGGAACCGTTCAGGTAGATGAATATGCCGAACCGCGTACTTCTGCCGAACGTGTGCGACAGACAATTGCTTCTCTGACCGGAAATAAATAAAAAATTATCCCCGTTTCTTAAGTTATTGATAAGAAACGGGGATCATTATATCTGATTGTAGCTAACCAATGGCAGGCAATTATTTACTACATGCCTGAGCAGGAGTGCATCCATTACCGTTAGACTGAGCCGGCTGTATTTGCTCTATCACTTTCACTAACTGTTCTCCCAACCCAATGCGGTAACCTTGCGAAGCAAAAACCACACGATTAAAGGTGTCGCTCACAATAACAACGGGTAATTCACCTTGGCGTAAGGTTTCAACACCATCTTTTACCTGACGAAGCACCGAACCGTTCTTATCTATTCCAAAGGTAATGTTCTTTGGAAGCTCACCGTACGCTTTCGGATTAAAGGCTTTCCACTCTTCCTCATCCGGGAAAAGTATAATGATTTGCTTGCCCCACTCTTCCAGTTGCTTTTTGCAGGCGGCAATATCTCTCAATGCATGGTTAGTTGGCTCGTGATTATTTCTGACCAAAGCCGCAATGAAGTAGCCTCTTCCGTTAGCACCCAGGAAGCTTTGCTCCTTACCTGTTGCAGCATCGGTAAAAGTAGCCTCGGAATTAAAGTTGCCAAGCACCTGCAATTTACCAGAAGCCTCACGCATTTTCAGCTGAACATCGGTAGTTTTTCCCGTTTCAATGGTAAAGAAACTCAGATCGCTCAGCACACTACCATCGGCCATTCGGCTTCCTGTAACCATTAAATAATTTCCTGCATCCAGTTTTAGCGGAGAACTGAAGATCTTGCTCCATGAACTTTCCGCATCTTCATCAAACTCCAACAGATACAATTTCCCGTTTTCTATTCTGGAAATTGTGAAATGCTTGTAGTAAAGCGGATCTTTCAGAGAACTATTCGGAGTATAGGTGGCACTCAGGAATCCCTGAGGAGCATTTTCTTTTTCTGTATTCTCAAAATTCACGTCCATCCAGGAATCATTAAAGTAATATTGCAATTTACCGGTCATCAATTCAATGCGTGAAGGTACCCCCAGACTGCGAAGCACGGCAACAAAGAATACATTTCTTGAGCGAGTATCGGCCACGCGTAATTGCCACACACCAAAGGGCGACATGTAAAGACGATTGGAGTTCAGTTCATCGTTAATGGTTATATTCTTCCGGCACCAGTCGACCAAAGTCTTCGGGTTGTTGCGGATAGAATTTGCCAGATCAGCAGAAAAGGCATTCTGAAGATTTCGTTTGTATGCAGTAAGAAACTCATCTCCTACTCGTGGGTTAAGCACATAATGGTTATAAACATCACCTTGTCCGGCAATTGTATAAAGCAGATGGTCGGTCAGCACCTCGGCAGGCGTGTCACGCAAATCTTTAGCCGAGATAACTTCAAGAAGGCTCAACGCTTTCTCCCTGTTTTCTGCAGTTGTGGCAAGAAGGAATTTCTCAATTTCCATCCAGTTTCCGCGAGAAGCCACAAATAGTTTCTTTGCACGTTCCTGGTCAATATTCAGTCGGCCGGCAACCTCTTTAATCTTATCTTCATTAATAAATGTAGCGATGTAAGCATTACGGATAGAATCCTCTTTAGCAAGGCGAAGATTGTTAGCAGCCCGCTGTTCCTTACTCACATTTGTAGTAACAGGCATCTCAACCGGAGGAACAAGATCAAGCGCCATTTCCCTTACAGCATCTGCATCTGCATCAGCAATGCTTGATACTTTCTTATCCAAAGTCAATGTAAGCGAGTGATCCTTGCCCACAGATACTTTCTGAAAATCATAAGCTCCGTCTTTTGAGGCCCACACAATAATATCACCCTTTCCTGATGTAAGGAATGATTTGCCATAATTATCAGTCTGTTTTTTAGCTACGGAATAAAATTCGCCATAGTTATAGAGCTTATACTCCACTGTTGCTCCCTGAACAGGTTTCTTCTGAGCATCCAGTATGGTTACATCTATACGATCTGTTGGTGCATAGTTACCTATCACATTGATCTCGGTAAAATTGGGAGTAACAGTCATTATCTCCTCTTTGCCGGTATAGAGTCCGAATACATTTGTATGCATCAACATTCCTCTTTTTGCCGGAGCAGTGAACCATGCCAGATTAAGCATTGGTTCCGGTTCGCAAGCGCCAAGGAAATACCACTTACCATTTGACCACGCTTCCACCCATGCATGGTTATCATCGGTATGTGCCCATCGGGGAGTATAGACCTGTCGGGCAGGAATGCCCACAGAACGAAGAGCTGCTACCAAAAAAGTAGATTCCTCACCGCAACGACCATAAGCAGTACGTACGGAAGCCAGCGGCGAACTGGTTCGGGCATCGGAAGGTGTATAGACTACCTTTTCATGACACCAGTGATTTACCTCCAGAATAGCATCGTAAAGTGAAAGATTCTTCACCCGGTTTTTCAATTCTCCATAAAATACCTCGCGTGAATTATCGAGTGTTTCATTGTTCACCCGCAAAGGCAACACGAAATGACGAAACAGCTCTTCACTAATTTCTTTTCCCCAAGGCATTTCTTGTTTAGCCTGAAAGGACAGACTAACGTTTTTAAGAAAAAAAGTATCCGGATAATTAGTGATGTCTGCTAAAGACATATAGGCATAAAGAAACTCCATGGCCTCTTTTTCCTGCAAAGGGAGTTTGCGATTGAACACATCTGAAAAACCTCCAAAGCTTCCATTGGGCATGACTGCCCTTTTCTGGGCCAGAGCTTTATTCACTTTTGCACGGTAATCCTTATTACTGATAAAATGTATTTGTGAACATGACGTTCCAAGTAACATAATTATCAGACCAACAAATAACACATCTATTTTCCTCATAAAATATAACACTTAGATTTCGAAGGACAAATATAGCATTTAATTTAAAACGGGATTATTTTTAAACTTCTTATTTAAAGCATTCAATTTAAATAATTGCGATTAAAAAAAGAACAAGACCTCCAGCATTATCATATAACAAGTACAAGGCTTAATTGGGAACTACTTTTTGAACACAAAATAGGCCAATGGAGATTGAAATAGTGAGGGATGATGCCTTTTTGTGATGTTTCAGTTATAGATAAAAATGCATCCATCACGGTATACCAAACTAGAAGTCAGTCTATTATAAAAAATAGTGAGGGAGTGAGGGATGAAAACTCATTTTCTTCTGAATTTGAAAAAAAACAAAGAAGACACAACCCCAATAAGATAATTAATCATATATTTGAAAAGCATAATTACTCTCCTGAACGAAATAAAAAACAAGCTTATTGAAACAACTTATATTATGGAAGAAGATTTTAAATTAGTAGCAGACTTTGACATAAAGTTAATTTTCGATTTCTTTTCGGGCATGAAAAGGCAAGGCCCTGGTGGCGATGAAGAAACAAAATTGGCTTTAAGTTTTATCAATGGTCTTTCCAAAAGTTCAAAGATAGTAGACATTGGTTGCGGAACAGGTACTCAGACTTTGGTGCTTGCCCAAAACACAGAAAGTAAAATCATAGCTTCGGACATTAGTCCGGAAATGATTGAAGGGGTTAAGGCTAAGATCAATCAATATCATCTTGAAGAAAAAGTAGAAACACAGATTGCATCTATGGACAATCTGCCATTTAAAGAAAAGGAGCTTGATTTGATATGGGCGGAAAGCTCTATCTTCATTATCGGATTCAAGAAAGGGCTGACCGAATGGAGAAAATATCTGAAAGATAATGGAATGATTGCAGTAAGTGAAGCTTCCTGGTTTACCAACGAGCGTCCTTCAGAGATTGAGGACTACTGGATGGCCAATTATCCAGAGATGGATACCATCCCGGCCAATATCAGGATTATGCAGGATGCAGGATATATCCCGATAGCTCATTTCATTCTGCCTGATCGTTGCTGGACAGAAAATTTCTACATTCACATGGCAAAAAGAATAGAAGAATACGCATCCTTATACAAAGGTAATAAAGCTGTTGAAGAGTTCCTTGAAAGGCAAACTGAAGAAATTGAGATATACAACAAGTACAAAGAATTCTTTGGTTATGTGTTCTATATAGGAAAGAAAAAGTAAGCCGGAAAGGCAACTTCTGAGCTGCGGAAAAATTGATGCTATATTCTGTTATTATAGGGGGTAGATATAATTTTTACGCGGCTTATAATCAAGCAATTAAGTCAAAAAGTAAAACGTATTGTCAGAAAACGTCTATATATCTTTTCTAGAAAAAGGGAATAGGCGAGTTAAAAAGTGTTTCACTATTAATTATCAGCAATTTATATAGCTAAAAACACACATTTAGCTCCTATAAACAGGCAAAAGGCAATATTCCGATCTTAAATAAAGAACAGCGATACACCCAGTACACTTATTATAGCTCCGATAACTTCTCTTATTGTGACCTTCTGTTTAAAGATAAGATGTGAAGGCCATAAGATAAAGATTGGTGTAAGTGCCATTAACGTAGATGCAATACCCGCTTCGGTATACTGAACAGCCATCAAAGATACAGATACCCCAATAAACGGTCCGAACATGGTAGCCCACAAAGCTGCATTCATCCCTTTACCATTACGAAACGCAATAGGCATTGTATATAATTCCTTCCGTAGCCACATCATAACAAAGTATCCCAACATACCGGTTATAGCACGGATATAAGTTGAAGCAAACGGCAGCATAGTCATAAAATGGTTTATATCTGTTGTTGGTACTGACATTTTATAATAGTTCATCCCCACCTTACTCAGCACAAGTCCTACACCCTGCCCTATACCTGCTCCTATTCCCAGAAGAATACCTTTTAAAGGTAATTTCAATCCCAGTTTATGCGTAGTTCCTTTGCTGAGAACCGACATTCCAATACCACACAAAGTAACCATCATACCTATCCATGCATGCAAAGAAAGTTTCTCGCCCAATATCATCCAGCCAGATATGGCAGCAGCCGGAGGAGCAAGTGTCATAAACAACTGCCCGAAACGTGAACCAATAAGCACGTAAGAGTTGAACAAGCAATAATCGCCCAGCACATAACCCACAAAACCAGAAAGTGACAACCAGAACCAGGTTTTTGAATCAGCATATAAAGGATAAGGAGCTCCGGTAAAGCACCACAAAGTTACACCCAGAAAAAACAAGGAAAGAAACATTCGGATTAAATTCAGCTGCAAAGAACCGATCCGCTTACAAGCCACTTCTGCAAAAAGAGCAGTAGCAGTCCAGGAAATAGCCACACCCAGAGAGAGTATTTCGCCAAAATATTGCATCGTTGTCTATTTTGGGGCAAAGGTACAACTATATTATATTAAATGAAAGCAAATGCATTAATGAGCCTATTTTGTTTTTGCGTATTTTACCATCTTTAGTTTCTTACTTTATACAATTATATATTCAATGAATTTTGAATAAATGCTGTTATATATTAATAATAGTCGCTGGTATATGTTAAAACATAATTTTATCACAATTTAAATATCTTCTTTATTTTGAGAGTTTATTCGTTTTTTAAATAGCTAACATAGTCCTCATTTATATACATATAACAGACAAAAGTTAGAAGCTACCAGATAAATCAAAAATTAACTAAATAACTTATACTGTTAGTTCAAAATAAATATACTATTTTTGGATGAATTATTGGACAAAAGAATTAATTGCTAGATGGCATATCGTAATTTTATCAGCACGGTACAAAGATAACAATAGTAGTATAAAGTAAGTGTATGAACAATCAAACGTCCATAGCGTGGTATTAACAATAATTAAAAAGATATGGAGAAAAGAACAGAAGGTGCATGGATAATCCATCACACGAAAAAGATTCAAGATGTAACTCAAGCATCCGATTTTGAAGACATTGAATTAGCCGGTAAATGTGGATTATTTTTATCTAGCCTTGCCGCCTCAAATGAAGAAAGTACACTTTCGAGTGAAAAAGTAAGTGCTATAGCTAAAGCTTCAAATATCAAAAAAGTAGAATTGTCTTCAATCAAAGAAACATTGAAAGCTGCGCAGTTAATTGACACATCTGCTAACGGGGAGGTTTCTGTATTAGGAATCACAACATCAAACATTCTAACTCATACATCGGACATTTTCAACAATACAACAAAAGATAATTTTCAAAAAGCAGCACTTGAATTAGCAAACTACAGTTCAGATATACCCCTAAAAGGAGATATTCTTAAAGAATACATAAGTGATACTTATAACCTTGGTGAAAAAGAAAACAGCAGATTATTCAAGCAAGCAGAAGATATTCGTTTAATTGATTATGAAGAATTTGATTCCGAAAAAATTTATTTTAACGGGAATCTATTCAAACAGGATTCGATTGAAAAAACAGCAAAAGTCCTAAGCTCATTATCTTCAACTGATTCTGCTAGGGTTAGAGAGTTAGACAGTTTATTAAATAAGAATGGATGTGTTGCTTTAGAGCAAGCACAGACAATCTTAGGAAGTGTATTATTATCAAAGCTACAATCAATTGCAATGTATGATTTCAACGAAGTTAGTAATAACACCCATACAAAAGTATTTATAACCAAACCATCATCATTCAGCAAATTTGGCAACCCATTTGAAGATGATGCTTTGGATTTAGCTAAAGCCTTTATTTCTTCCTTGATGTATGGTATGCAAGTGAGCTCAATTAACAGGGGAAGAATTCAAGATTATTCAATGTTAATAAATACGGTCAACAAATTATTACGTGGTTCTTCTGTAGGCCCATGTACTGCAATTGGACAAGATTATCAAGTACTAGAATTAAATCGAGTGATTCAACTTGAGCAATATTCAAATAATATGTATTACATGAGATTATTAAAGTTTGATATAGGCCAATTAGCATTAAGTGTATTAAAGAATGGAGATGTTGCTGAGCAAGCAACACTTGAGACTAACTTAAATAGTTCTAGTGTTTCTAATTATTCAGGTCCTGAAAAAAACAGAATTAAATTAAGACGAAAAAAAGACACATCAAATAATTCAAATGTTGGAGAGCTACTTAGAACAATGAGAAAATAATGGAAAATCAAACAGAATTATTCAAAGGTGAATTGATGGAGGAAAAGCTAAGATTTTACTTTCTCAATAATGGCTATTATGTAGCAAGAGGTGTTAAATACAACTTTGACGGAAATGAAATAACTGATATTGATTTATTTCTTTATGGTAGAGTTTCGAGTCTGAGTAGAGTGCGAACAAATGTTGATATAAAGAATAAAAAATCACCAAAAACATTTGAAAGAATATTATGGGCAAAAGGATTACAAGAACTTCTAAAATTTGATAATTGCGTTGTTGCAACAACAGATAAGAAAGATGTTTTCCGTAAATTCGGACTGAAGCATGATACAATAATCCTTGATGGGAATTTTCTTCAAAAGCTAACTTATGAAACAAATAGTCGACTCGCAGAAGAAGATTTATTGACCCAATTTAGTTTAATAAAATGTTATAAGCAGTTTATGAACCAAACGTGGAAATCTATATACGAAACCTCAAAATCAAGATTATTAGATGAATTAGATTTTAGTGGTTATAATTCCACATTAATATATCTTGAGTATTTTCTTAAAAGTTGCTTTGATAGGCAGAAAAAAGACATTGCACTTAGAGCAAGTTTCATTATTCTCTCCCATAGTTTATTGATATTGGATTACATACTTAAAGATATAGCATTTTTGGAACCTATTCAAAGGAAAGAAATGTTAAGTGATGGCTTTAAATATGGAAATTTAGGTATAGAAGGCGTAAATAAAACAATAGAAATGGCTGTAAAAATTGCAAGTTCCAAAATGACTGTAAACGAAATAAAGAAGGCTCTTGACACAACTGAGATGGATATTTTGAAGGAGTATTTTTCGAAGTCAGAAACAACCAAAAATATTTTTAAATGGTCTTTAGCTTTTGAGCGTTTAGCATTTCAAAAAGAAATTGTGATGCCAAAAGACTTAGATACGGAATTAAAAGGAACATTAGCTATTATGTTAGACTTCTTTAAAATAAACAGAAAGGATTTTTTTGACATATACAGTTAGAAATTATACCTAGCACAAGCCTATGAGTAGTTGGCGGCCGATATGATTTTGGTAAATTTGAGAAGTATACACTTTGCCTTTTTACGATAGCTAATACTCCCCAAACCACCAAAGCTCATATCTTTAGTCGCTAATTACTAGTAAAAGAAAGACAGCAAATTATCAAAACAAATAACATGACCACAAGAGAAGAAAAGTTTTATAAGAAATGGGAAGAACAGAGAAAGAAGAAGTGGCTGTATATATTTCTCCATGGAACGGTTTATTGGGGATTATTTATGGCTATTTCATTGTTCTTATGGAATAGTGATTTTAAGGTAGAAAATATGCATATTGCTGATTTACTAGTCAAAATAATTGTTTTTGGTATTGGTGGAATTCCAATTGGTATATTAAACTTTAATCAACTCGACAAGAAGTATCTGAATAGAGATATTGCTGACATTTTAGACGGAATTAAAAGACTAAAGGCGGGTAAGGTTTGGAAATATGACAATCTAATCATTAACAACATAAATAATGAAACTTTAGTTGTAAGAAACAAGCTGTTTTGGTTCGACAAATCAGAGGATATAAATGAGAAAGCAAATGAGTGTTTTGATGCCGTGTTGAATGATTATCAGCAAATAAACAAAGAGCCTAAATTTCAGGAGTTCTCAAAGAATTATAACGTGAGAATTCAGATATTTGAGGTATTAGACAATGATACGCCATTAATTGACAAAGCAATTTAAAAGGTATGCATTCGGATAAGCACATGTAGCTTACCCGAATGCTTACTATTATATGAGGTGTACTTTACCGAAGGCTTACGGTTAGTCTATATCTCTTTTGTAGTCCTCACAGGTCTTTTATATAGATGAAAATCCTTTTATCCCAGAATAGGATCATATCAAAAAAGTAAGCTTGCCTTCTGAGGGACAAGCTTACTTTTTTGATTGTTTAATTTACGTCCCAGAATATCTTTGTTGTTCTGGTATCTTTTGATTGTACTGCAGAATAGTTCTCAGAATTATTAGACTTCTCTCCCGAAGGATAAACCAAACGAGTTGGAGGAACATCATATCCAGACAACTTACCTGTTGAAGGGAACGTCAATTGAGGATAGTTAGTTCTTCTATATTCAGCCCAAGCCTGAGTTGATTGCATCCATCCAAAATGTAACCACTTCTGTACCCATATCTTAGCTAGTTTTTCTTGGCTTGTGCCTGAATAGCTAACTCTTGAGGTAACAAAGTCATCTATTTCACTATCAGATGGTTTTGTCACAATTGGTAAGCCAGAGGTATTTAATCCATTTAAATAATAGTAGAATGTCACAGATTGTTTCACTGCAGTTTCATAGGCAGTCTTTGCATCAGCAGTATTTCCCCAACGTTGATAAGCTTCTGCCTTAAGGAAGTTAACTTCAGAAGCAGTAATTACAATACCAGGCAGTAACTTGTTTTGAAGAAAAGTTGCTGAATCAAGAATAGCATAATATGTGTAATTCTTCTCTGCAAATGAAGATGTTGCATCAATAGGCATTGCTTTGTACTCTTTATTAGGAACAAATACTTTATTAACAACTGTACCGTATTTATCAAACATAACGTCCATACGAGGGTCGTTAACTGGATTCATTACAGTATTTAACATGTAATCTGGAGCATAATGACTTGGAAGTTCCGTTAATGCACTATTTAAGTTATCCGAATAAGTGGATAGAGGCTGCAACAGTATATCTGAAGACTTAGGACTATAATTGGGGTTATTCGATCCATCGACCAACGGATAAGTAGAACTACTATTCAACATTTCCAATACAGCTGTTTTTGCTGTATTTTCATCCTGATTAGATATTCTCATCAGTAAACGTAAACGGATAGAATTTGCATAACGTTGCCATTTACTTACCTCACCACTTAATAATATATCATATTTGCTAAAATTAGAAGTTTTAGAGGCTGTACCGAAATAGGCCGCTGCATCTTTTAATCCAGCGATAAAAGTAGTATACAACGATTTCTGATCATCAAATTTAGCATTTGTAATAGTACTAGTTGTTTCCAAGCTTCCGGCTTCACTAAAAGGTATATCTCCCCACAAATCAACCATTTGTGAAGCTTGATCATACAAAATGACACGCGCTGCATTCAAGAAAATTTCCTGAGATGCTTTATCAGCATCAGAGAGTTTATTATATGCAGTTTCCATAGCTCGGAAGGTAGAAAGTGGAGTGTAGAAATCGTTCCAATATTGTTCCGTATAACCGTCAGCTTGTTGATATGCTGAAGTATTATTTGTAAAATAAGCAGTTTGTGAATAAACTGCAGGCTGCATCAGCAAGAAAGTTCTTACGTTCCAGTATGAAGGACGAACTCTATCATTATTCAAAATAGCAGTAAAGAAGCCTGGTATATTAGCCTGAGTTGATTTCTCTGGATTATAATACTTCTCTTCTAATTGATCTGTACAGCTGCTAAAAAGGATTACTATCACTAACAGTAGTCCTCCTATTATTGATTTCTTATTCATAATTCAATTATTAAAAGTTAGCACTTAAAGAAAATCCAAGACTTCTTGATGAAGCTGTTGATCCCACATCCACACCCTGTGACCACCATTTATTACCAAGAGGTGCTTCAGGATCTATGTTTTCAAGTGTCTTCCACAAGTAGAATAAGTTTCGCCCTATAAAAGATATTTTAATATTATTCATAGACAGTTTCTTTGATATAGAAGCTGGAACATGGTAGCTTAAAGACACCTCACGAAGTTTGATATAGCTATTATTAAATACCGAACCTTTTTCATTCCATGCATCATATCCCCAACCAAATGTATTCATATAATATGTAGCTGCATCAATAACTTTTGTATTTGCTTGTCCTGTTGTTTGGTTCACACCTTCAAGAAGAACTCCATCATTATAAGTTTTAGAATCGACTGTGTAAGTCAAACCGCCATGCTCAGCATCACGGTATTGCATTGTATTTTCAAACATACCCGCTCCCATCATATATTTTGTTGGGTTAGAAACCATCTTGCCACCAAGTCTGTAGTCTATTGTAAAATCAAGAGCAAAGTTTTTATACATTAATGTATTAGAGAAACCACCAACAGCTTTTGGCATTATACTTCCAACTTTTTCATACTTAGTTTTATCAATTACATATAAGCCGTCATCATTGATCAAGAACTGTCCCTGAGCATTTTTAGCACGCGGATAAACGTATATATTACCTAGTTCTTCACCAACTTTAGCCACAATTCTTAAAGCAGACTGCTCAGAGTCATAGAATATAAGTTGAGGTACACTTGGTGCCAATGAATTAACTTTAGAAGTATTGAAACTGATATTAAAACGAGTCATCCATTTAAACTGACCATTCAGAGGAGTTGCATTAAATGCAATTTCAACACCTTTACTCCCAATTTCGCCCACATTCACTATTTGACTTGTAGCACCAACAGAAGCTGCAGTGGCCAAGTTCATAATTTGATTCTTAACAGTGTTGCTATATAAGCTAATATCAAATCCAATTCTGTCCTCAAAGAATCTGGTTTCTAATCCAATTTCTCGTTCATACTTAGTTTCAGCTTTCAGATTATCATTTCCGTATGGAGATGTCAACATTAAAGAAGGAACTGATCCATTGATTGTTTGCAATGCTTTTTGAGTATAAGCAATATTAGCTACATACATAGGAGCTGAGTTTCCCACAATACCATATGACGCTCTTAACTTAGCGTAACTGATATCTTTTGGAAGACGGAAAGCATCGGATATTACAAAACTTCCATTCACAGAAGGGTAGAAGAAGTGATTGTTTTTTGGAGGTAATGTTGATGAATATTCCTGACGAGCTGTTCCTTCAAGGAATAGATAGTCATGATAACTTAAATTTAAAATACCAAGATATGCATATTTAAGTAACTCTTGTCTAGTTGAACTACTATTCAATATACCAACCGAATTATTCAAAGTAAACCAATTCTCTGTGATCAATCCCTGGCTTGTGGAGTTATTCTGATCTTTATAATTTTCTGAACGTCCCTGATAGCCCAAACTAGCAGTATAATTAAATTGAGAACCTACTTTATTTGAATAAGAAAGTAATGCATCGCCATAAAGGATTGAATATGATCCACTGGCAACACCATAACCACCAGTACTTGTACCAGAATTAAAAGCTACGGGATATTCATTATATTGCTTATTTTCAGTATTCATTCCTGTATAGTCATTACCAATTCTTCCTCTGAACTTTAAGTGATTAATAATATCCCAGTTCAATGTAACGCTAGAAATTAAACGATTTTCAGACTCATCATATTTATTTCTAAGTTGTTGCCAGAAGAAGTCTAAAAGATTTGTAGCTCTAATATTATAAATAAAAGCCTCTGATGACCGTTCTGGATTATTATAAGTCACATATTTATATCCATCAGAAGTCCGATATTTATCAACCATCAAAGACATGTCTTCAGCACGGCTAAAGAAGCCCCCATAAGATCCCAGTACCTGACCTAATTGATAAGGACGATTATGTGTACTGGTATTAATATAGCTTGCAATAGCGTCAATAGACATAGATTTAGATAGCTTTAACGTGCTATTCAAGTTAAATGTATTTCTAGATTGTTCGCTGCCCCTTTGAGTTCCTTTATAATCCATACGGGTATATGACAATCTATAATTGAGCTTATCTGTTAAATTAGACAATGCCAAATTCATATTTGAACTAAAACCTGTCTGATAAATATTTTTATAGTTATCAGGTTGAGGAGAATAAGAACGAATTGAACCATCCCACCATTTTACTTGTTGTCCTTCCATTTTTGGGCCAAAGTTTCCATAAGATCTAAAGTAGGGTCTATAGCCAGATGGTGAAGTCGAATCTGCTATCCATCCTTCGGCATTTGCTCCTGCTGAAACGTTTGTTCCTTTATCATATCCTGGGCCATAAACATTCTGAAATTTAGGAAGAAAAGCAACTTGCTCAGCGGTAAGGTTGTAATTCAAATCAACACCTAAACCTTTATCCTTACTTGCTTTTTTGGTAGTAATAACCACAACACCACTTGCTGCATCTGAACCATACAAAGCTGAAGCACTTGCTCCTTTCAAAACAGTTAATGTTTCAATATCTTCAGGATTTATATCTAGAGCACCATTACCTCTAATACGCTGATCATCCCAATAATTATTATTATTAGCTCCGGTAGCTCCATTTTGTCCATCATTTCTAACCATGATACCATCTACTACATAAAGAGGCTGTTGATTAAAATTTAAAGAGTTAATACCTCTGATCTGAACATTTACCGCACTACTGGCACCACCAGGCGCTGTGGTAATTTTTACTCCGGCAGCCTTACCATACAATGCAGATGCAAAGTTGGTGTTTCCGGCTTCAGTAAGTTGCTTGGCTGAAACTGTAGTAACCGCATATCCTAAGGCCTTAGCTTGACGCTGCACACCAACTGGGGCTGTTATCACAACTTCCTGAATCTCATTTACGTTCTCTTTCATCACAACCTTCAGGTTCTCTATAGCTGTTACTTTTACCAGTTCTGTAATATAACCAACATAAGAGAATTGCAGGGTAGATCCAATATTAGCCGAAATTGCAAAATTACCATCAACATCGGTCAACGTTCCTGTTGTAGTTCCTTTGATTAAAACAGAGACTCCCACTAAGGTTTCTCCTGTAACATCTACAACTTGCCCTTTTATTGTTTTTTTTGCTTGCTGAGGAGCATTAACAGAAGTTCTTCCGACCTCTTTTGAATTATTAATTGAATAAAGCACTACTTGTCTGTCTTCAACTCTATAGCCAACTGAACGAGCATCAAGTAGCTTGTCAAGCACTTCTGATATATTACCTTTTACAGATGGAACTTTAACTTTTTGATTTAAGTTAAGAGCCTTATCACTATAGAAAAAAATAAACTCACTGTTATTTTCTATATCATTCAAAACTTCTTTTACCGTCTTATTCTCAGTTTTCAGATTCAACGCTGTTATTTCACTATATGAAGAAGCAGCTGAAGCGAAAGTTATTCCGATAAACAGAAATAATACGCTTAATGTTATGATACGAAATATTCTTTCCGAATCATTAACAAGACTTTTGTAAATCGAGTTATTTTTCATACATTCCGTTTTAATTATAAATTTTTGATTAGAGGTTATAGGCAAGAAATAACTAATAATTCAGTTTTCTTTACCTGTAGAACATTTAGACTAGCTTTTTATCCACTCATAATTAATTAATTTAAGGTGTAACATTTATTTTCAGACCATTATTTTGGGTTCTGTACTTAATTGGAGCAGTAGTCGCAATTACATTAAGTACATTTTTTATATCTTCTTTGAGGTCAAGCTTACCACTTACACGAATATTGTCTGTTTGGGAAGTATTAAATTCAATTGGTATATCATAATATCGTTGTAATTTAATTAACACATTACTCAGTTTTTCACTTTTAAAATGCAAGAAACCATATTGCCAACATATATAATTATAAACATCAACACTTTCGACCTGTATTTTGTTCTGTTTTTTTTGAAATCCATACATTTGATTTGGTTTAATCATACGTTCTGTCCCAGCTTTCTTACTGTTTACTGAAACTGAACCAATTACCAAAACAACCGATTGAACATCATCATTCTTATATGCCGAGACATTAAAACAAGTTCCAAGAACCTTAACATCCATTTGATCTGATTTAACATAGAAAGGAACCTTTTCATTTCTTGTTACTTTTAGATAAATCTCTCCATCAATATAAATTTCTCTCTTTTTTGCTTTAAAAACTGGAGGATAAATTAAATGACTGCCAGAATTCACACAAGCCATAGTTCCATCACTAAACTTCACCTTCAGATTTTTTCCATTAGGTACTATCAGCTGATTCAAAGAAGTCTTATTTTTATGTTCTGTTTCATTTTGAAAAATCTTTTGAGCACCTACATATACATTTCCACTTTTATCATAAACAAGATTAGAACTATCACCAACAATTACAATCCGGTTATCTGAAAGAATCAAGTGAATATCTTTTGATTTATCTACATTTACAATCTGGCAGATACCAGACTGATAATTAATCGTCGTATCATTAGTATTACCATTTATGGCAAAAAATGATATAATTATCAGTATAGCTACTGCTACCGCAATCGAGATTTTAAACCAAGGATGCAAATAGAAAGTACGTTCTTTAAATCCACTTTCCGACAAGATATTATCCCAAATAATATTCTTTTCTTCCTGTGAAAGGCCTCGCTCATTCACTTGAAGTTTTTTGATCATCCTTCTAAGCTTTAAAATGTCCTTCTTTTTATGAGGTTCACTTTCCATCATGTTATTCCAATATAAATCCAGGTTAGCGGAAGGACAGATCACCCATTGAATGAATTTATCATCTTCTATTAACTCCTTTATATTGTTTTCTCTACTATCTACCATTTCTTAAGTTTTTAATTGAACTTATAAAATATAAAAAAAACCGCACACCTATTAACATATAATAAGGGAACGGCATATTTTTTATATCTGTACTCAACGCACACGAAAAAAATTATCTTTTATTAAAGATTTAACGTTTTATTATTAACCGAGCAGTTACCATGAGTATTATTTAATAAACGAATTTAATAACAAGAAAGAGGAATACAGTCAAATCCATTTCTGTTCTTATCTTTTCCACAGCCCTGTGAATAAGATTCCTGACGGATTGATAATTTATATTAAGTAACTGAGCTATTTCTTCATAAGTTAGTTCAGATTGATAATGCAAATAGATAGCCTCTTTTTGTCTGGGAGTAAGAAAACTCATTGCTTTATTAAATGTTGCAATTAATTCTTCATCTATATCCTGATCATCAACCGGATCAAATCTATAATCTACCAAAAATGGTAGATCTTCATTAGGCATATACATAATCCTTTCATTTCGACTTCCAAGGACATCTGCCAACCTATTTTTCAAAGATTTGAATAAATAAAGCAATGGATTATCTGTAGGAGATAAATTAGAGTGATTTCTATACAACTTTATAAACAATTCCTGAATGCAATCTTTCACCAAGCCTTCATCAGAGATGAATTTCATGCCATAACGAAAAAGAGGATCTGAATATATATTGAATAACGCAGAAAATGCTTTTTCGTTGCCTCCTCTGAAATCATCCCATAATAGCGACGGATTTTTTATATATTTCTCTAAATTACTCATTCTAGAAAAGTTAATTTACGCAAATATAAAAAAATATATTGCAAATATAAAAAAAACAATCTATCAATTGCAATTTTATAAAAGAGAGAAAACATCAAAAAAACATATTGAAAGATTAACATCATCAATACAAGATTCTCTTTGTCAGTTCTATGTTTAACTTTATTATTTTACAGATAATAATAGTTATTTACCTGCCATAAATATCTTCTCGATTTCATCTAATTTAGTATTAAAGTTATCACGAGCATAAATATCTACAATAAATTAGAGATCAATATTATGACGAAAATATTATAATTAGTCAACTAAAATTTAATATATTTTAATTCTTCGTCACTTTTGGTGGAAGCAAACTATTTCAAATGCTTAACCAATCAAGATTCTACATGCTTTTTGATAAGCCATTTATTGACTCTGATAAAAAGCCTGCAAAACACCACTAATAAAAGATTCAATGTAATATCTTCCACCAAAAGAGACAAAATACCTATATTCTTAAAGATCTCTGATATTCTTACATGAAGTGATTATTGTATAGGCCTATAATAAATTAGAAATGAAAAACCTTAGTTTGGCAAATATGGCTATTTGTATTGTACATTTGATTCTGTTGATCATAAACCAACCAGATGACAAAGAGATCTTTCTTTTTCCGTTTGTTTAAAGTATGCATTCGGGTAAGCACATGTAACTTACCCGAATCCTTACATTGGATGCGTATTTTACTGTATATATTTATGCAAGGACAACTATTTAATGCTTATAGCAACTCCCCCACTCGGAGCTAATTTCTGCTTCAATTTAGTGCGGCTTGTTACTGTCATAGTTCTGATCGTATAGCTCTGAGGGTTCTTGATCCAATGAGCATCCTTGCCATCAGCATAGATGGTTGCTGTGTATTTCTTACCTGCTGGAAGGAAGCTAAAATCGATGTTAGCCTCACGAGCATTTTCATCTGTAATTCCCCCTACATACCATTCATTCTTTCCCTTTGCTTTTCGGGCTATAGTAATATAATCTCCTGGTTCTGCTTCGAGCACGTAAGTATTATCCCAATCTACTGCAACATCTTTTATAAACTGGAAAGCATCTGCAAAACGTTTGTAGTTCTCAGGTAAATCTGCTGCCATTTGCAAAGGACTGTACATTGTTACATATAAAGCAAGCTGCTTAACCAATGTTGTACTCAGCTTTGCTTTATTAGAACCATATACAGATAAATCTCCCTGAAAGATTCCCGGAGTATAATCCATCGGGCCACCCATAAGGCGAGTAAAAGGCAATATTGTGGTATGATCAGGATTGTTACCGTTGAATGATTCAAATTCTGTTCCACGAGCAGATTCCTGTGCAATCCAGTTAGGATATGTACGGCAAAGACCTGTTGGCCTTACTGCTTCATGTGAATCGACCATTATTTTATATTTGGCTGCAGTTTTAGCAACGCGAAGATAATGATTTACCATCCACTGTCCATCGTGATATTCGCTACGAGGAATGATTGGTCCTACATAACCAGTTTTCACTGCATTGTATCCATTATCGTTCATAAAGCGGAATGCATCATCCATCTGACGTTCATAACTAATTACTGAAGATGTTGTTTCATGATGCATTATAATTTTTACACCTTTACTTGCAGCATACCGTTGCAATTCTTTCACATCAAAGTCCGGATATGCTTTTGTAAAACTATAAATATTATCTTTCACATAAGCATAATTATCTTCCCAGCCTTCATTCCATCCTTCAACAAGTACAGCATTGAAGCCATTTTGTGCGGCAAAATCTATGTATTCCTTTACATGTGCGGTATTTGCTCCATGATGACCGTTACATTCAAGTTTTGAATAATCTGTTTTTCCGATAATTATATCCTGATTGTTTGAATAAGCCCATGTGGAGCCACCTCCAGTAAAGTATTCCCACCAAACACCAATATACTTTGTTGGTTTTATCCAGGAAGTATCGTCTAAAGCACAAGGATCATTCAGATTGAGAATGAGGTTAGAAGACAAAATATCACGTGCATCATCACTAACAACGATTGTTCTCCACGGACTTATATTTCCTGTCTGGATATAACCCTTATTCCCATTTTTATCGGGTGTAAGATGTGCGCTCAGGCCAAATGTCTTGTCATCAACATTAAGAGCCATCGCAGGAAAATCAACTAATGCAGCTTCGTGAATATTGATGTATAATCCATCTTCCGACTTTAACATCAAAGGGGTTTGTATAGCCAGATTAGGTGCAGGAGATTTTGCAGAAAGAGGTTCTTTACGAACTTTATCTATCAGTCCCGTAATCTCTGATATCTTAGATGTTGTAACCGGGAATTCATTTGTATCATAATCTGCAGGTATCCAGAAAGCTTTATGGTTACCTGTAAGTTTAAATTCTGTGGCTTCTTCTTTTATTGTAAAATGGCGCATATATTCCTGGACCGGAAACTCGTATCTAAAGCCCAATCCATCATTAAACAAACGAAAACGGATATTCAGCTTTCTATTAGTAGAAGTTTGATTAAGCGTAACGAACATCTCGTTATGGTTGTCTCTGATTTCTTTTTGCTGCCCTAGCACTGGTTGCCAAACCTCATTTGAACTGTTAAACTTGGTACTTGTAATGGTGAAGTTATCATTAAATGGAACTGGAGAGTTAATAATGAACCCCATTTTACTTTCTTCAATAACAGTTTTGCCTTTATATTGGAGTTTGTACACAGGAGTACCTTTGTCATTCAATTGGAAAGTAAGAATCAGATTACCATCAGGCGACTTTAAATTCTGCGCAACCGATGCTTGAGCAATTAATAAACAAAAAATAATAAAAACAATTTTTCTCATAATATTTCTTTTAAAAATCCTACCCTTGCTTTCACACAAGGGGCATTAATAACTTTTCCGATTAATAAATTACATCAAAGCTATTTTTCTTTTTTCTTAATTTTTCGCGTAATTGTTTTAATGCGTTGTAGGTATGATTCTGGACAGTACTTAACGAAATATCTAGTTTTTCACTAATATCTTTACTTGGCATATCTTCAATATAACTTAGCAGAAAAACTTCTTTACACTTAGGTGGTAAACTTTCTATAGCAGCGTCAATTCTAACTTTAATATCATTATTGTAAAGGGACTGAATCACTTCATTTGCATCGGGATCATAATACTGATACCTGGCAAGTTCAATTTCCTGCTCACAATCAGATAGTTTCTGGTCATGTTGCTTCTTTTTCAGAACATTCAATGCAGAATTATAAACAGAGCGAAAGAGATAAGCTTTTAACGAAAGGCTTTCATCAATATTCTCCTTATGAAGCCAGACATTCAAAAAAACATCCTGTATCGTATCTTCAGCTTCAGTTGCACTTAGGAAAGATCTCCCATAATTGTGCAAAGAAGAATAATACAACAAATAAAGTTCATTAAATGCAGCTCTATCTCCTTTTTTTATCCTTCCAGCTAATGAAATAACATTTTCCATCAATTACAACCAATGCTTCTATGCGTTCTTAAAGAATAATAATATTTCTCATTCAAAAGCTTGAAATTATATGCCAATTAACATTGCTACCAGTATTCTAAGTTAATTTCATTCTGATAGCCCCGAAATCAGGAGAATAAATGCAATTTATTCTCTTCATCCAACTTGACTATTAATTCACCAAATAAAGTATTTACCCAGGCAAACCATTCACGGGTAAAGTCTTTTGCATTATCTTTATTGAAAGATTCGTGCATAAAACCAGTATCTGCATCAGTCTGGCACAAGGTATTTACGCATACTCTTATTTCTGCATCATCTGTACTAGTCATTGCTTTCATTATTATACTAAGCGGCCAGATCATTGCAAGTCCTACATGCGATACATGTGGTCCTCCTATCCCCTCTGCTACTTTTCCTTTGAAGAAGTAGGGATTATTTTTGCTCCAGACAAATTTACGGGTATTCTGATATATTTCATCGTTAGTAGAAACGCAACCCAAATAAGGCAAAGACAATAAACCGGGAGCATTAGCATCGTCCATTAGAAGGATTCCTCCGTAACCGTCTACCTCATAAGCATAAATTTTCCCACATTCAGGATGATCTATAACTCCGTATTTATTAATTGCAGTCATTACTTCATCCGCTAAAGCTTCACACTCATTTGCAAAAGCTGTATCCATTGTTACCTTTCGGGATATCTCTGCCACCTGCTTTAATGAAGTTACCGCAAAAAGGTTGGAAGGTATAAGAAAACCAAACATTGAAGCATCATCGGATGGACGGAAAGAAGAGACAATCAAGCCTACTGGCTTAACCGGAGCACCGTATCCATCATTGGACAAGGTATCCAATTGTTTTTCAGTTACACGCTGAAACTTGTAAGGACCTACTCCATCTTTACGCTGTTGTTCTTTGAAGGTTTTGAGAACGGAATTCATAGCTTGTTGCCAAGAGGAATCAAAGATTGATGAATCAGAAGTTTTTTTCCAATAATGATAAGCAAGACGTATGGGATAACACAAAGAATCAATTTCCCATTTACGTTCATGAAGTTCCGGTTTCATAGTGGTCAAATCCTTGTCCCACTCACTGCCGGTAGGTCCTTCATTAAATGCATTAGCATACGGATCAATCAGAATGCACTGAGTCTGCCTCCGTATAACTCCCTGAAGTAACAACTTCAGTTGAGAATCTTTATCAGCTAATGAAAGATATGGCCATATCTGAGCAGATGAATCACGCAACCACATAGCATGAATATCTCCTGTATAGACAAATGTATCGGGTGTACTGCCAATCATCTTAAAATTGACAGTGGTGTCTAATGTATTTGGATAGCAGTTTTCAAAGATCCAGGCTAGTTTTGGATCTTTAATCTTCTTTTTTATACGGGCAATAGTCTCTTCAACTGCCTTAGAGGTAAAATGTCTCTGAGCCAATTCCGGACGTTTACTTATATATTTATTTTCCTGTTTCTGAAATATTCCTGATACCGTTTTACCATAGGTATCCAGACTGCCTCCTAAAGCTAAAGATGCGAGTCCCAGTCCTCCTTTTTTCAAAAAATCTCTGCGTGTTGTCATAATAGTTATTTTTGATCCGTAATAATAAATTATTTCTTCTAAAGAAACACGATCTGAAGCAGCTTTAAGATAATTTCACGCCACCTCATCCCTATAATACGAACCCGTATTTAAAATCGTAAAATTAATATTATTTTTCTCATTTCCTATGATCTTATCGGAAGATATTCTCAATATGTCATACTGAAAACAAAGTACTGGCAATAGATACTAAAATCTATTCACCAGTACCAGAAATAGGGATAACAAAAACAAACCGTGTTATTTCCCTATACTTATTTCTTGTTCATCAACATTCCATCCTGAAACCGTAATAACTGGTTGTGATTGTATATTACTTGGGTATTCAATTATGATCCTCTTTTGTTCACCCGGAACTACTGAACAATAATTATCACTGTAGAACGATGGCAATATTCTTTCGCCAGTTTTTTTATTAACAACAGATACACGATTAAAGAATGCAACCGGATTACCTGCTGGGTTAGAGAGTGTAACTTCTACCTTCCCTGCCTGTAAGGGCATAACAGATACATCTAGTTTTACTTTCTTCATTTCAGCTAATCCACTGTACTTACCTGTTCCATCTGGCAACCAGTAAAGGTTATCACTCAAGACCTGTTTATTCTCATCCAAAAGTTGAAGTTGAAGGAAGCCTCCATTCTCTTTAGCAAGAGTTTCGATCCCTTTTTTGATAGAGAATATTTTTTTGTTGCTGGAAGCTCCAAGGAATGTGAATACCTGAGATAATGTACGACTATTCCCTTTCATATCTAGCCATTTAACTGACAACATGATGTTTCTGTATGGATTAAAATCATTATTGACAATCATCACCATACCATCTGTAAGGTTACACATTGCATGCAACTTTTCACTTCCCGATCTTAGCCCATACAAGCAAGCATTAGGATCCAGATAGTAATCATACATCTGGCCTCTCATTGCAGTCCATGGATTCTGGGTTTTCCAAATAATTACACCGGTGTACCAATCCCACATGTGAGAGCTGAAGCCTTCAATTAATCCGCGGTATTGATCATAATTGACCAGTTGGGCTTTCATGCAGAAATCATGGATATCTGATGGTTTTCCGTAAGGCTCAATAGATCCTTCATAACCCACTCCGGTGTATGTGTGATAGGTCCATACTGAATCAGCAGTTTCATTTGGTATTTCATTTGGATGGAAAACAGGAAGTACCATGTTCTTTTCGGGCATAAAGCGTTTCAGAGATTCATAATCACCTACACCCACAGAGCCTACTTCTGAGTTAAAAGGATAAGTACGTTCATTCCAAAAAACACTCAAAGGCTGAATGGAGTATGGTCCATCTCCATTTCCACCAATCGAATTAAATGACATTTCATCACTATTGGAATATTCAAAGAACTTACGGGTACCATCTAAAGTAGGTAAAATTGAGTCGCGTAAAACTGTCAGAACATCTGCAGTAGGGGTAATTTCATTTCCACCGCACCACATTGCCAGTGAAGGATGATTGCGCACCATTTTTATCATATCGGCAGCAGATTCTAAAAAGAGGCTATGATTATCGGGATATTTTCTTCTTGTCCACTGATCTTCACTTTTTAACGGATCTACCCATCTACCATTGCAATCTCCGGACATCCAGAAATCCTGCATAACAAGTAAACCGTAACGATCACAGGCATCGTAAAACTCAGGACGTTCTACAAGAGCCCCTCCCCAGATACGCAATAAATTCAGGTTCATATCACGATGGAAACGTATTTCAGCATCATAACGTTCAGGAGTAAAACGAAGCATCGCATCAGAGATAATCCAGTTGCCCCCCTTTATAAATATCTTTTGCCCATTTACCTGTACCTGACTGCTTTTTGTTGTTTCATTCCAGGTTGTTTCAATCTGTCGTACTCCAAAACGAATATCTTCGCGATCAGAGATACTCTTATCCTGTTCTTCAAAGGTTAATTCTGTTTTATATAGGTTCTGTGCTCCATAACCTGCCGGCCACCATAATTTAGGATTCTTCAATGTGTAATCAGGTAAAAAGATATGTTGTTTCTTATAAGGATCAATGGTTACTCTCTTTGAAATAACAATTCCCTCAAGAGAATACTTCAATACTCCCGTTACAATTTTACCGGAAGCATTTTCAATGTCTGCCGATACTTTGACCAATGCTTCAGCTTGTTTTCCTTCGGGAGTACGTTTTCCTGGAACCAGTGTCACTACATGTGCATCACTGAGGTTTACACTTCCTGTCTTTTCAATATATACCTTATCCCAAATACCGGTATTTCGGTCTCTGATAGGTCTGATCCAGTCCCAACCTGCCACATACTGATGAGATACATTGCGGGCTATTGTGCCATCGCCTCCCTGTCCTCCATTTGGATTTCCAACCGGATTGGGGGGGAAAACAATCACAGCCAAACGGTTATCACCGCTCTTTGACAAGAACTTCGTAATATTAAATGTTTTGCGAAGAAACATCCCTTCGTATGGTTCCTTATTAATAAGTTGGCCATTGAGATAAATCTTGCAACTATAATTTATACCTCTGAAAGTGAGCCAAACCTGATTGCCTTTAACCGGGCATTCTTCTTTGAAGTTCTTAGCAAACCAATAGGTATAGTATGCTCTTCCGGTTTTATAGATATCAGGAATCTGCTCGTTATTCATTCCGTAAAATGGGTCCGGAATCTCTTTATTGGCCAACATTGTTGTCAACACGGTACCGGGTACTACTGCATTCTTCCATTCGGATAAAGAATAAGATGACTCTGAGATAACATCTCCCGAATCTTTGACAGCTTCTATTGACCGGCACTTCCAACCGCTATTTAGTTCATAGCGGTTCTGAGCAGAAGAAGCAACTGCAAAGAATAAAAGAGAGATAAAAATATTAAAACATTTCTTTTTCATCGTATTATCAAATTAACAGAGATTTATACAACAGGATTGACTTCACTATTCTATAAGCCCTTTAGATTTACAATATATAATTATATAAGTTAGTGTTCTTATAAGGTTGTCTGTATCCAATCATGTACATGTTAGGGGGTAAACTTGTACATGATCAGATTCAAACATGTACATGATTGACCAATCTATTTGCCTGATTCTGCTTAGTTCATTACCGGCTTTGCTCTACTTTAACTATAACATTGAATTAGAACTGATTAGAAAAAGTCAACTGTACTTTTACTGCCACCTCATATTGTTTTATATGAATTTAAATCAATTATTCAAAATCACATTTCTGAATGTGGACGTTCATTTGGAGCTACACCCCAGGAAGAGGGTTTGTTACCCATTTCAATGACTAATGCACCACCATTCATAATATCCTTATATTGAATATAGGATTTAGGATACATCTTTCCGTTCAATGTCATGCGCTGAATATACTTATTTTCACTGCTGTTATTCTTAACAGTCATAGTAAACGTCTTATTGTTACCAACATTAATAGTGGCACTGTTCACCACGGGACTACCAAAGACAAAGCATCCGTTTGATGGATTTAAAGGATAGAATCCTAATGCAGAGAAAACATACCAAGCTGACATCTGGCCTACATCTTCGTTTCCGCAAAGGCCATCGAAGCGGTCTGTGTACAGCGTATTCATAATATAACGTACTTTATCTGCAGTTTTCCATGGCTGACCCACATAAGCATACATATAAGTTATATGGTGGCTCGGTTCATTGCCATGAGCATATTGTCCTATCAAGCCACTGATATCCGGTGAAGCATCTTTTCCTAATTCGCCTTTAGCAAGAAACAAAGAATCCAGTTTAGTGGTAAATGCTTTATCTCCACCAAAAGAGCTGATCAGTCCTTCAACATCCTGAGGAACCAGCCAGGTATATTGCCATGCATTTCCTTCTGTATAATCGTTCTGGCGGTGAATTGAGGTAAACGGATTAAACGGTGTTCTCCATGAGCCATCACCCATACGTCCTCTGGCAAATCCAACCTGAGGATCAAAATATTTTTTATAAGCCTTTCCTCGTTTATCAAAATAGAGATAATCCTCTTTGAATCCCTCTTTCTTTGCAACTTGCCCCAGACTCCAGTCGGCAATGGCATATTCCATTCCCATTGCTACAGATTCAACTGTGCTGTCTGCAGGTATATACCCATACTTCTTAACATAGTTGAGCCCACGTCCATCTTGCATCATTGTTTGTTTCATTGCCTCGTAAGCAAGGTTCTTATCAAAGCCTTTTATTCCTTTTAAGTAAGCGTCAGCAACAACCATAACACCCGGATTACCTACCATGCAGTCGGTCTCACTTCCCATTAAAGGCCAGACAGGAAGTCTGCCTTGTTGCTGATAGATAGCCAGAAGCGTATTTACAAAATCAGAAGTTCTTTCTGGCTGTAAAATCGTAAACAAAGGTTGTGCAGCACGGTAAGTATCCCACAAAGAGAAAGTGGTATAATTAGTAAACGGAGCATTTTTATAAACCTTCTTATCGGTTCCACGATAATCTTTATTGGTGTCATTAAAAAGTGAAGGAGCAATCATTGTATGATAAAGAGCCGTATAAAACGTACGCATCCGAGCAATGTTATCTGCTTTAATAACTACCTTACTTAGCTCCTTGTTCCATGCGTTATCTGCTTTGACTGCAGTCTGTTTAAAATTCCACCCCGACAATTCTGCCTTCATATTGGCTTTGGCATTTTCAATACTTACAGGAGAAATAGCAACTTTAACCATTATATCTTCATTTGCCTGTGTACGAAAGTTTGCTACTCCATAAACCTTTTGAGCCTTCAATGACCTACCAGGCTTTACTGCAGTTGTGTCAGATACAGTAAAGTTTTTAAATGGTTTTGAGAAACTGGCATAAAAATAAATACGCTGGTCTTTAGACCATCCTTTTGATAATCTGTAACCGGAAACTGTGCTATCATTCTCTGCAGTGATATAGGTTTCCACCGGAGTATCCCAACCAATACCCTGTTCCAGATTAATTATAATTCCAGCATCTTCAGCCTTCGGATAGCTGTATTTATGAAAGCTTACGCGCTGAGTAGCTGTAAGTTCCACATTTATGCCATATCTTTTCAGGCGAACTGAATAATATCCGGGGCGAGCCGTTTCTTGCTTGTGAGAAAAGAGAGAAACATAACCACTCTCAGGATTGGCAAGGGTACCTTTTGAGCATTTCACCTTTCCGGTGACTGGCATCAATGAAATATCACCCAGGTCTCCAATTCCTGTTCCACTAAGACGAGTCTGTGAAAATCCAACAATTGTTGAATCAACATAATTATATCCAGAACACCAGTCCCATCCTTCACTAAGATTCACAGGGCCAACCTGTACTGCTCCGAAAGGAACATTAGCGCCCATAAAAACATGACCATGCAATCCTGTACCAATAAAAGGATCAACATAACGAGTAAGGCTCACCAAACAATTGGTATTCTTCAATTGCTTACCTGCACAAGGTTGAATGCATGATGCAATAATCAAGTAAACAAATATAAATCTCATAGAACCTTTTAACAAACTGTTATTTTTCATAATATGTATATTTACACGTTCTTATATTTCACAAACTCCTTTAATACACTCAACACATTATCTGTAACATCACCAAAAAGCGAAACACCTCCCGCTCCATTATTTAGTGCATATTTAATTCCTTCTCTCAGTTCAGCATCATCATTAAAATCAGGAAGATGAAGCCCGGCATACAAAGGAAATTTATTATTTATTCCCCGAATACCTTCTTTCACAGCATCTCCAATCCAAGCAATATTTTCTTTATAGAAGTTATGATAAATCATGGGATAGACACCAGTCAAATTCCAGTTAATCCAATCCTGACGTACATTTCTTCTAGCCACTTCAGGAGTTGGGAAAACTGCCGCAGTAATTTTCTTATCACGCTTCTTTGCTACTTTCGCAATATTGTTAACTATATTAGTAATTGAATTATATCTGAACTGTCTCCAGGAAAGACTTGCTTCAGGATACTCTATCTCACTAATATTCATGCCAAACTGCTCTTTAAATTTCATTCGGCATGTTTCGCAATAACAGTAGTCATATTCAGGTAACTCTCTGATTTGCTCAATATGATAATTCTTCCATAAATTAACAGGAAGCACTATATCACAGTACCGAATATAATCTAAATGAATACCATCAACATAATCTTTTTCAAGTACACTCTCTATATCATCGAAAATATATTGCTGCACATCCTCTTTAGAAGGACAAAGCCAGCGATAGTAATTAACATACGGAGGTTTTTCAGCGCACGATTCTCCTTTCCGGTTTATTGCATACCATTCTGGATGCATTTCCAGAAGAGCCTTATCTCCACGGTTCATAGTCCATAACCAGCGATGTGTTTCCAATCCCTGAGATTTTGCGATACGGAAATGACTCTCATTATCTTTTCCGAAAAATATGCCCCGGATTCCTGCTTCGTAATATTTTTTATATCTAATTGCCAGTTCTGATTCTAATTCTCCCTCTTTAGGATTTATCCACACCCAATGTTTCCATCCATGCTTTTTCTTTTTACTCCAAGGTTCTGCAGCGTTCAAGACATCAGGAAGCACAGACATTGACAATCCGGCTAAAATGCTGGTTTTGATAAATGTTCTTCTACTTGTCATTTCCCGTATTCAATTAATCCTTCGTTATTAATACTCAAAGTAGCACTTTTCAACGAACTAATAGAAGCATAGAATTGATGCTTAGTAGCCTCCATTTCTATAGAGTTACCAATCCCATCTATCTCAAAAGCAGAAGGAGCAATGTTTAGCTCACCAAGTGAGTTTGCATATCTATTGTTTTTTTTCTGAAACTCTTTCTGGCGATAATAAATCAGCCAAAGATATTGTTTTTGTTTCTCGGAATAAGGTAATTGAAAAACAGGAAGCTCATCCTTGTCCTTTTTTGAAGTGAAAAGGAGATACCCCCAACGTTCAGGATAATGCATATTGATTAATCCTTGTGGAGACCACACCCAGTTATTCTCAGGTAAAACTTTGCCGTCAGCACCTTTCTTTTTTGCATATTTTCCATTTTCAATAGAAGTATTCCATTCTACTCTTGAGAAATTAATCCGCCATAAGCTTCCTTCCTTAGGGATAGTGACGCCAGATCCGAGAGTCAACGCACTAAAAGGAATAGCAAATTCAACAGTCCACCCCTTGTCCTTATCCTTAGGATTATTTAATGTACCGTGAATTTTTACTGCAGAACGTAAACCTTCAGTATTCCAGCCAACTAATTCATGTGAATTATTACGGTAAGGTTTCGAAAGAAATAAATCAAATATAGTGTTCAGGGCATTTACTTCAATCTCAAAATACTGGTGAGTATTGTTGTCTGGATCAATAAAAATTTCAAAATCATTATCATAATAAACCACTTCATCATGATTACGAAGATTAGCCCATACATGTTCATCCTCAATATCAGCTGCTAAATACAAATAAGTACTGTCCCAAAGCATTTTCACCCGAGTATTGTAATATGGATTGGGCTTCGCATCACCTTCAATATCTCTGAAAAAGTTACTCCATGCTGCATTTTGCCACACCTTATCTGTGATATTTCCATCTATAATGGGCTTAGTAGATGTATATCTTATCACATAATTATTAGGAGAGGAAAATAAGTTCTCAAGTCCACTGAATGATGGTTGTGCCCAACACGAAACATATCCAAAAAACAGGAACAAATACAGCAATATTCTCTTCATAAAAATGATATTTGGTATCTTCATTGTTTCTTTTTAAAAGTTATTCTTTGAATCCGGAACAAACGAGAAAGCTAGAGCCTCAAGCTCATTAGGTAAGTTTTCAGGCAAAACGACTTTGATCTTCCCATTTGTCATAAACCATTTCACCGGTTTATTTGTTTCCAAAAATATCATTTTACTACCTCTCTTTGGAATATTTCCATTCCACTCCACAAAACGTGGCGCTTTTTCACCTTCTTGCAAACAAATCAAAGCAAACATTTTATCTCCATCTTTACTCTGGGTAAACCAAACACCACCATCATTATACTTATCAGCAGGCCGTGTATTATAGATAGCCTTCCCGTTCCTATTCATCCAAAGCCCTATTTTATTCATACATTTAACAGCCTCATCAGGTATCAAACCTTCAGGTGAAGGTCCAACTCCAAGCAGTAAACTGCCACCTTTTGAAACAATTTCTATCAAAGAATGAATAACCTTTGCTGATGATTTATACTTATCATTTGGTACGAATCCCCAGGCATCACCCAAAGTCATACAACTTTCCCAAGGATGATCTAGCTTTACTGATGGTATTTTTTGTTCTGGCGTTTGATAGTTTTCATAAGGCCCATGAACAGTTCTATCCACCATTAACAATCCTGGTTGAGCAGCTCTAGCCATATTGCCAATACTCTTCATATCAATATTCTGACTCCATTTTGGAATATTAGCTCCCCATGAACGAACTTCATCAGTAACTGTTTCTAACGGGCGAACCCAGCCTCCATCCAACCATAAAATATCAATAGAACCATAGTTATGCATTAGTTCACTAATCTGATTATAGGTATACTGCTTAAATTTATTCCATCTCCATGGATGTTTTTCAATATCATAATTATTATTTCTATCAGGAGTAGCATATTTTGGCCACCAATAATATTCAGAATGCCAGTCGGGTTTAGAGAAATAAGCTCCAATCATGAACCCTTTTCGGCGGAAAGCATCAAATACATATTTAGCCACATCCGCACGAGGATTATTTTTGAATGGTCCTTGAGCAATAGAAAAATCAGTTTGTTTGGTATTAAACATAGCAAATCCGTCGTGGTGCTTTGTTGTAAAAACCACATAACGCATGCCCGCACTATACGCTGCCTGTGCCCATTGCTCTGGATTAAACTTTACGGGATTAAACGACTTTGATAAATCCCAATACCATTTTTTATAATTATCATACGTAATCGTACTATCACGTTCTATCCAATCTTCCGAACATAGGTTCCACGATTCAATCATTCCCGGAACAGAGTAAATTCCCCAGTGAATAATCATTCCAAATTTCTTGTCCTGCCACTGATCAAGCTTATTCTTAACTAAAGAATCTTTTGGCCATTCATACACTGTAGATTGATTGTGCACATTGGGCTGAGCCATCATCTTGAATGAGAAAAAAACAATAAACGTAAATGCAATTAAGATTTTATACTTCACCATATCCCAAAAGTTAATTATTTCATTAAAGATTTGATATATACAATTTGTTATCGCACTGAAAATTATACGGTTCATATAATCCAGAGTAGCAATATTCCTTGCCTTAAATAATATCTATCAAATCGTTCCACTTTAAATATTAGTATTTTGTATTAAAAATCACTTCATCCTTAACTTACTGATTTTTCGTTCACTGCTCTTATCTTTAAACAACAACTGGTTTTAAGATATTTCTTCAAATATCTCATTTTATTATCACACTTTTGAGAAAAACCATTCCATTTTTCAAATTATTAAATTTTGAAAATCGAATTTCATTATCAATATTACAAAAAAGGTATTAAATAAACAGAACTCGGAAGAAATAAATTCTTCCGAGTTAAAGATAAAATCTATTTTATTATTTATCCCACCACACTCTGGAGGTCATCTTATCGCCACCAGTGAGTCTGCCAACAGCTTCCAAATAGTTTGTGCTATTAATAGAAGCTTCACCTGATGAGTAAGTGAAACGACGTGGAACTGTACCATTTGTAACATTACCTATATAGTTAACAGTCTTCAAAACAGGATAACCTGATCTTCTCCAGTTAGCAAATGTTTCGTATTCATCAGAGAATGTATTGATGTAATACTGAGTGTTAATCTGCTGCAATGCTGTTGCTGCATTATAAGGATTCAATTTCAGATAGTTTGAAATTTCAGCATCACTTGGAGCCAGACCTACAGTAAACTGATTAAATTGTTTCATAGCAGCCTTAACGCCTTCATTATAGTAACTTTCAGCACTACCTGTAATCCAACCACGAGAAGCAGCTTCAGCCAACAATAATTGGTTTTCAGCATAAGTTACAATGAATGTAGGTGCATCAATGCGTGCATAAGAATAACGGTTAACCACAGAATAAGCATTCTTGCTACCTGGGTAGTTAGGAGCATTCTTCAAATAAGTAGAACTTGACACGCCAGTAGTTTCATCATAACCGTTAGGCATACCTAACTGATGAGAAGCGATAGTATCACCCATCTGCCAGTCACCACTACCAATTTTCTTACTTGGATCAGCAACAACAGTACAAATCAGTCTTAAGCGTGGATCACTAGAACTCTTCAATAAATTAACAAAAGATTCACTCATACGACAAGCATCTGGATCCTCATGACAATAAATCTTAGCAAATGGTTCACAAGAATTATTTGATGTAGAAGCATCTGTATGATTAATCTTGGCATTATCATCATTGCTTGCAAATAAACCTCCGCTAACAGCTGTAGCAACCCAAGTCTTTGCAGAGGCTTCATCAATCTTAGACATACGCATAGCCAGACGTAGCATCAGAGAATAAGATAATTTACGCCATTTAACACAATCACCACCATAGATGAGATCAGCACTTCCAATAGTAGAAGTTTTTCCGTTCAAATTCTCAGCAGCTTCTTTCAATTCTTTCAGCATATCTGCATAGATATCTTGCTGTTTGTCATATTTAGGATAGCCGTTAACTTTATAGAACCCCTGACCAGCCTCAGAATAAGGACAATCTCCATACATATCAGTCATTCTGTGGAATAAGATAACTTTCATAATTCTTGCCATCTGATATTCAGGATAGTAAGCTGTATTATTTTTCCAAGTCTCCATCAAATCGACCACGTTACGAATCCCATTGGGATACATTCTATCCCAATATGCTGCATTGTAGCCGTCTGAGTAGGTATATTTATCGCCACACCAGTAGCTTTCTGTAGATGCTGTATGCTGTAACATGGTACTACAATAAATCATACCATTACGCCAAGCCTCATATTCAGTGCCATAGCAATATTGCTGAACATTTGTAAATTCCATAGTATAATCCATTAACGATGGAACAATTGCTTCAGGGTCGTTATTAATGTCTCCAAAACTGCTACAACCTGAGAACGTTGCCATTAAACCAAGTGCAGCTATATATAAAACTTTCTTTTTCATATTCTTTGTCTCTTAGATTAGAATTTAACATTCAAGTTGAAACCAACATTTCTTGTTGCAGGATATCCATTCAATTCCAGCCCCTGTCCATTGGAGTTGTTGTATGCAGATTCTGGATCGATATTAGGAGTATGTTTGATGATAGTCCACAAGTTACGTCCTACTAAAGAAATGCTCAGGCTTTTAACAAACGGAACTTTGCTTGCCAAAAATGATTTTGGGAAATTATATCCGAAACTAAGTTCTCTTAATTTCAAGAAGCTGGCATCATATACAAACTCTTCAGTAATGTTATTATCAAGAACTGACTGCCAGTAAGTCTGAGCATTAACACCTGTCTTAGAGAAAGAATTACCGTTTACATCAACGCCAGTTACAGACATACCACCTTCACGACCTTGCAATGTATTCTTTTGCAAACCAGCACCGTATAAGCTGTAGTTAGTACCTGAGAATAATTTAGCACCCAATTTGAAATCGAGCAAGAATGATAATGTGAAGTTTTTATAAGAGAAATCATTGTGGAAACCACCGGTCCATTTATAAACGCCGCTACCTAAAACATCAACATCATCAGATCTCACAGGAAGACCTGCAGAAGTATAAACTCTGTTGCCTTTTGCATCAGTTTTATATTTATAGCCAACAATTTCGCCGTAAGAATCACCAATAATATTACGGATAGTAGCCTGTCCACTACGAGATTGTGCTCCATCGATGCTCAAAGAATTAACGCCATCACCTAAATAAAGAACTTTACTATTATTGTATGCAAGGTTGAAAGATGTATTCCAAGAGAAATCTTTTGTATTAACAGGAACTCCAAAAACCATAAATTCAAGACCTCTGTTGCGAATTTCACCTATGTTCTTATATGCAGAACTAAAACCTGAAGTCTGACTAGTTGAAACCTGAACAATATCGTCCTTTGTATTCTTCTCATAAACAGCAACATCAAAGCCTAAGCGGTTATTAAAAAAAGATGCATTTGCACCAATTTCCTTCTCGCTAATTTTAACTGGTTTCAAATATGCATTAGGAACAATAGAGTTTTTTATATAGCCCATAGATTGACCCTGAACATTGAAATTATTCAGCTCATAAGTCAGTTGAGTCTGATAAGGTGATGTTCCGTTAGATGCAGAAGCTAATGAAGCCCTCACTTTAGCAGTAGTAACCCATTCTGGTAATTTGAAGCAGTCGCTTAACATCCAGCTTAAGCTTACAGAAGGATAGAAGTAACTGTTATTATTAGGATCCAAAGTAGAGAACCAATCATTACGCCCTGTAAAATTAAGAAATAACCAATCTTTATAACCAAAGTCGGCAGTACCATAAACTGAATTCACCTGATATTCAGAATATGTTTTTTTGTATGTACGTGTGCTTGCCGCAATAGTGGAAGCTGAATAAGCACCACCAATAGTAAATGGACGGATACCACCGTCAGTACCATACTGTTTAGTAATATTACGCTGTCTATTGCCCCCCACTGTTGCATTTACAGAAAAATCATTAATTTTTTTATTAAAACCAATTAAATAGTTCAAGTTAATTTCAGAATAGTTTTTCTCATATTCAGACATATAACCTTTAGGATCAGCACCAGCACCAATAGGTTGAATTTGCCTAAAACTTAAAATATAACCATCACGGGTAATCTGCCCTTGAGCATATAACCAATCAGTAATATCATACCGTAGAGTTCCAGCTGTAGTTAAACGATTTTTGTCAGACTCATTTGTTTTTCGATACTGCAACCAATAGGGGTTATTGAAGTAAACATTGTTACCTGGCAGTAATTCTTTACCATCAGCATCAGCACCATTATTACCTTTTAATGACCTAACATCATAACCATTTGCCAAATATAATAAGGTAGCATTAGTACTCCCATTACCATCTGATAAGTTTGCTCTTCCGTTAACATGTTCGAAAACATAGTTAGCTGTTACGTTTAAGTGCAATTTCTTGGTAAAGTCATAAGTTGTGTTCATGTTAATACCTTGCTGGTTCAAACCTGCGTTAGGTAAGTTTGCTCTGGAAGCAGTGTTTGACAATCCAAAACGATAAGTAATCTTATCATTCTTTCCGCTAATAGCAGCCGATGCAGTTTCATCAATACCTGTACGATAGAAGTTCTTCCAGTTATCAACATAACGATAAGGAACAGACTCCCCATTACGATTTATAAAACTACCGCCATCCAATTTTTCACCCCAACTTGAATTGTAAGTCTGGTAAGCTGAAGTTTGATCGGCTGGTCTGATACCTTGAGTACCTTGACCATATGTTTTTTGAAAGTCGCGGTAATCATAAATAGAATTAAATGTCAGGTTGTTATTGAACTCAACTCCAATGCCATCCTGATCTTTCTTTCCTGATTTTGTGGTAATCAAGATAGCACCATTACCACCACGATAACCGTAGAGGGCAGATGCTGCAGCACCTTTCAATACCTGAACGTTTGCGATATCATCCGGATTGATGTTTGACAATCCATCACCCATATCCATACCACCCCATGTTCCTGCATTCCCTTGATTGGTGTTATCAAAAGGCACACCGTCAATAACATATAAAGGCTGGTTATTACCAGTTAAAGATGCATTACCACGAATGATAACACGGCTTGAACCACCCAAACCTGTAGAGTTACCGGCAACACTTACTCCTGAGATTTTACCACTTAATGCGTTACCTAAGTTTAGATCACGGGAAGCAGTCAATTGATCACCTCCTACCTCAGTAGTAGAATAACCAATTGATCTTTTTTGTCTTTTTATACCCATGGCAGTTACTACCACCTCATTCAAAGAATGAACATCTTCACTTAAAGTAATATTGATGTTATTTTTCCCTGAAACAGATACTTCTTGGGTAACATAGCCAATGTAACTAACCACTAGAGTTGCATTACCTGGCACCTGCATCAAGAAATCGCCATCTATTCCAGTAACGGTTCCAGTTTTTTCTCCTTTAACTTTTATGCTGGCACCAATAATAGACTCACCATTTTTGTCTTTTATTACTCCTGAAACCTTTTTTGCCTTTTGTTGAGCACCATTTGATTTAGTAGTACCAGTCGGTTTAGTAGAATTTGAGGTATAGAGAATAACAACATGATCTTTTATTTCATATTTAATTCCGGTACCTTTCAAAACCTGATTTAATATTGTAGTAATATTTTCGTTTTTAACATCAACAGAGATATTATTCACAGTCTTTGTCTCCAAAGATTTATCATATGAGAATAAAACATCAGTTTGCTTTGATAATAAATCAATTACCTCTTTTAGAGTAACATTATTCAAAGAAAGTTGAACATTGAATTTTTCGTTGAGTATTTCATTCATAGGCATAGCTTGTGCGTTTGAGCTACACCATACAGAAAAAAGTCCTATGCACAAATACTTTACATAGTTATTAGATTTTTTTTTCATAAACACATTTTTATTTAAAATAAATTAGATTGGGTTTTCCACTTAATTATTTTCGGCTGCGCCGTTTTCTTAAAATCATTCTACATAGGCAAACAAATTTAATATTTATAACTACAACAAAACGTCTATTAATTAATATACTTCATTATATATACAGCAAGTACATTTTTATTTTAATATCGTCGTTCTAGTATAATACAACTCAAGTTGAGTAACTACCTAAATAAAAACATGTTTTTATAAAAAAAATTAATGGATGATTTTTGCCCTCTTTCCGGTGAGATAAAAAAGTTTTTCAAGAGCATCGTTAAGACTATTGCAATCTTTATAATAGAAGTTGTATTTATGGGCCTTCAGATCACTGGAATCAATAAGAATTTGAACTTTATATGCTTGTTCTATACTATTTATAATTTCAGTAATTGAAGCATTTTGTAATGAGACTAAATGAAAACGCCATAAGGTGTAAGTCTTAGCATCAATTTCGTTTATTTCTAGTGATTTTAATTTTTCTGAATACAAAACCTGCTGGCCAGGATGAAGTTTAACAATATTCTCACCTGCTTTATTTTCAAATTGAACAGATCCTTTCAATAGAACGGCTTCACCTTTATGATTATTATTATCTGAGTTTACGGCAAATGATGTTCCCAAAACTTTTACTCGGAATGTTTCTGTTTCAACAATAAATGGATGTGATGAATCCTTTTCTACCTCAAAAAAAGCAAGACCTTTTAGTTTTACATGCCTTTCTTTACCCATATATTCATCAGAATAGGCTATTGTTGCATTTGTACCCAGCCACACAACAGATCCGTCTTTCAATGTTACTTGTTTTACCGAATCGGGCAATAAGTTTGTGTAGGAATACATAAACGGAGCGTGAGAAGAGATAACATAATTAGTCAAAAACAAAACACCAATGAAGATTGCAGCCGCTATACTGCCCCACCAATATATCATTTTCTTTCGAGCGAAGTGTTTTGCTACATTATTATCTGCTTCAACTTTGTCTATGCGCTCATTCATATTGACTAGAGAATTATACAAACCTAAAGACTGGCTTTTAACTGCAAAATCAGATTTCAGTTTCCATATCGCTTCAATATCAAAAAATAGTTGTTTATTTTCTGATGAAGCCTCCAGCCAAGCGAGCAATGCTCTCTCTTCTTCCTGAGACGTTTGTCTAGTTAAATATTTGTATATAAGAATTTCGTCCATACTATGAGCAATATATTGTATAATACAACTTTAAAGAGAAAAACACCTAAGAAAAATATTAAAAATTAAATTAAAACAAATTCATTTGTAATATTAACTCAATATTAAGGTATGACAAAATGAATTTTATCATACCTATACACTATTAAGTTTGAAACACTAAAAACAATCTATTAATAGATATAACTGTAACAAAATCAAGCTCTAAAGTTATAGAAATATTTTATAACGCTATCAAATTTATAAAAAAATGATGGAATAATAAAAGGCGAACCCCTTAAAAAGAAAGACAATTAAACATCATAATAAACCCAAAAAGACTTTTTAATATGAAACTATTTAATTGATAACTTTCTTCAGTTAAGCTTCTTAAAGAAACACCAACAAAAAAGGTCCTACAATAACTTGTAGAACCTTTCTTAGATTTTGCGGAGAGATAGGGATTCGAACCCCAGGAACCTCGCAGTTCAACGGTTTTCAAGACCGCCGCAATCGACCACTCTGCCATCTCTCCAAAAACTAAATTAATAAAATGCTTTATCTCTCAAAAGCGTTGCAAAGGTACAACTATTTTTGATATTTCCAAATGTTAAGTGCAATTTTATTTAGCAATAAAATTTTGAGGTTGTAAACCTACCGGGTGTGAAAAGACAAAACGTGCACCTTCTTTATAAGATAAATCCACCCATATATCCCCCCCTAAAATATTCATAATCGACTTACTGATAGCAAGTCCCAACCCTGTTCCTTGAACAAAATCATTTAGTTTCTTAAAACGATCAAAAATAAGATATTCATTTCCTTTTAATATACCTTTTCCTGTGTCAGTTAAAGTAAAAATGACCATCTGTTTCTCATCATCTATATTAAATTCTAAAGTAATAGAACCTTCTTTAGTGAATTTATTGGAATTAGAGATTAAATTCAGAAGAACCTGCTGCAAACGATGTATGTCTGTTACGAAATAAAGATTCGGATCAGGTGAATTTAAAATGAATTTCACTGGATTTTCACAAATTGATTCAACAGAATGAAGAGCCTCTTTACATAAAGAAGTTACATTGCACTCTTCATAATAGAACTTTAATTTACCAGCCTCCAAACTCGATATATCTAGAATATCATTTATCAAACGTAAAAGAAGATCTGAGTTTGATTGAATTACCTTATAATATTCAATCATTTCCTCCTGACTGCTCCCTCCCATTGCCAACACATTTGAGAAACCAACAATTGCATTAAGCGGAGTTCGTATTTCATGAGTCATATTAGCCAGAAAAGCCGTTTTTAAACGTTCAGACTCTTCCGCTTTTTCTTTTGCTACTCTCAGTTCTGATTCTGAAACTTCAAGTTCATCTTTTAATCTCTTTGTACGAATTAAAATGTAAAGAGTAACAAGCAAGCCGATTAGTATTACCGAAAAACCGAAAAAGGCTCCGATAACAACATTTTTATTTTGCTCATAAAAAGAAGGTTTTTCATTTATAAAGATCGCACCAGCCGGTAGCTTTTTTACATCTATTTTAAAGGTGTCCAATTCTACTACATCAAAAGAAAACTGATTAGGAATAAACTTAACTTGTACTTTCTTAGAAGGATCATTCTTCAATATACGGTAAGCATCCAAAGCCATATCCTTACCAATAGTGCGATACTGAGGTACGCAACCTCCTATCGCCCAATATCCCAATCCTATAGATGTTAAAGAAAAAGCAGGAATTTTTGGATTAGCACCCATCATCATATATGTGGCATTATTCATAAAATAGCCATTATTCTTATCTACTCTCCATGTACCTAATAACATTACAGTGTTTTTGGGCAGGTCATTTATCCGATCAACTATCGTATAAATAGAATTCTTTCTACCATCCAACAATATAAGATCCAATCCGGGAAATCTTTTTATTTCCTTTTTCACTAATGCTTGCAAACAGACCCCTCCATAAGTATTATCTGTAACTAATGCAAGATGCTTTGTTTTTGGATATAAATCACGAATTAGCTGCACGTTTTTTTGCACATCATACTTATAAACATATCCAGCCATCTTATCAACCCGAGGAACATCTTTAAGCATATCAATACTTTCCGGTTCCCAATCCTCCAGTGATACTGTTTTATCAGGAAGGATAATCGCATTTCTACTCACCATTCCACACATAGTAGGAATTTGATGTATTATTTCATACACCTGTTTATCCTGGGAAAGATAAGCAGACCAAGCTTCCTGGCCTAAAAGAACAATTAGATCAGGAATACATTTTTTTGAAGTATATTTATTAAGTATATTCTTCATTTGACCTTTCCACAAATAAGCATCAGTAAAACTTCCGCAATTCATATTTTCAATAGTGACTTGCGATTTACCACCCAAACGTGTATACTCATCCAGAAATGCAGATATGTTTTTAGAGATATGAGCAGTTTCAGGATTGTATGAACTTATTATGAGAATACCATTGGTCTTTACACTATTTGCATAAAGATTATTGTTCAGAGATAGGAATAAAAAGACGTATATAATGAATTTACAATAATGCTTGCCCGTGAGTTTCATTTTCATAATGGTCTAATTGTGTGTTTAGAGAATCATATTATTCCCCGCATTCAAACACAAAGATAAAATTAAATATTTATAATTCTATTAAAGTTATCCAGATAAATCTTTCGCATAAGGTTTCACTTAAATTAAAGGTTCCTACAATTTCTAATAGCAAAATTTGTATTCCAGGTTATAAAAAATCTGACAGGAGTTTTTCAATTATTTATTGGTTAATGGCTGTAATCCATTAACCAATAAACTAGCAAACACTCTCCAATAATTTAAAAAGTAAGGATTTATCTCCACCATCTGCCACTAGAATACAATAAAACATTATATAACAAGCACTTACATTTAATTATTATAAAAACATCTGCTACTAAACAAACATTTATCTGCTACATTTTAGAAGTATCTGCTACTAAATTACTCTGATTACAAACTAAAGTCAGCGAAAAATGAGAGGAGGCAAATAGCAGATATTAAAAATGCCTGCTTTTACGTATAAATAAAAGCAGGCATTGTATTTTGAGATTCAGGCCTTTTACCAAGAACCTGTCTGAGCTTTTTAGTATAGGCTCTTCTTGCCAACCAAAGTATCGTGGTTGTTTTTAGAATCTTTCCAGTCAACCTTTTTAGTTGGGTCAATACCATTGATATATTTTTCAATGTTTGTATAACCATCACCACTTAAGTCACCGTTTGCATCAGAAGCGTCGTGAGGATTCAGTCCATACTTGATCTCCCATGCATCGGGCATACCATCGCCATCACTGTCTTTGTAAGGTTTACCTTTGTATTGAGGATAACCACCCACCTGACTTATATCGGTAATAATGCCTAGCTTATATGAGTCTGGCTGAAGCTTGCGGTATTTAAATTGAAAGTATGTTTTAGAGTCAGCTTTCTTATCATAGTAAACTTCACCTGTACGCACTTGGTGAATAATACGTTCATCAATTATATCTCTTTTAGGGAAATTAGCTCCGGCATTATCAAGAACATAGTTATAAGCTTCATTAGCTGACATAATAGGGAACTGAGGCATAGTAAACGGTTCATCAACTTTCATTAAAGGGAAATAGTTCTTTTCTGCATCTTCCTGGCTAATTTGTGCTCCCTTCAATTCTCTTAATTGTACTCCACCATTCCAGTTATCTTTAGTAACCTGGTCGTTTCCTTCCATAATGTTACCTACCACATAAAGTCTTCCAAATTTAGCATGATCAAGCTTGCTACGTCCGGCAGACTGAGGTTCAATGATGCGGTGACCAACAAGTGCATCTTTAGGAGTGGCAGGTCCCGGCTTATAATAGTTGTTTATAATATTATACATTGCAGTATAATCTCCTCCATCAACCGTGCGATGCAACCAGTTATATATCACATTATTGGCAAAGTTGAATATACCATTCCATCCTATTGACGGGTTACGTCCGGCATTATCAGCCCACAAGTTCCTCATGAAAGAACAGTTCTCACCACCAATTGTGCTACCAAAAGCATGATTGTAAGTATCAAGCCCCTGAGCAGAAATAGTATTCTGTATGGTTACATTCACTGTAGGAAGTTTATCCTGAGGACGTCCATTCTTAGGATCAAACATATGGCGATAGAATGAAATATTTTCATCAAGCCCCCATGAACAAGAACAGTGGTCGATCATGATGTTACCAATAGGATCACCACCAAATGCATCGTCACGGCGACCTACATCTGTTGCTCCACGACGGAAACGCATGTGGCGCACCACAACATCGTGAGTATTTGCCCAAACAGTTTCACCGGCAATACAAACACCATCGCCCGGAGCAGTCTGTCCGGCAATAGTAATATATGGAGCACGGATAATTACTGGAGTTTTAAGGTGAATAATACCCGCTATATTAAATACAATAATACGCGCACCACCTGTTTCGCAAGCCTCACGGAATGTACCCGGACCACTATCGGCCAGACTGGTTACAGTAATAACTTTACCGCCACGACCACCAAAAGTAAATTCGCCACCCCCCATTGCACCTGGAAATGCAGGAATCTTGGCCTGCGGCAAATCTATTGGACGGGCAGCCCAATCAATATAAGGTTTTCCGTGTTTGGCTTCTTCGTTAATTACAGGCAAAGCCTTTTGCCAGGCAACATCTGAACGTTCTTCAGCTTCTTTCAGCATTGCTTCCGATCTTTTCTTAATGCTGTCAGGTACTACAGGATACTGCGCCCTCACTTGTTGTGCTGCCAGTAATGCAGATAGCAACGCAACAGTTAATACATTTTTTTTCATTGTTTGAATTTAATAAAGTTCACACTTCAATATACCTTTAAGACGTCTTATAACCCTGTATGTAATCAATTATTAGAAAAAACTAATGTGAGTTTTTTTTGCTTGCGCGGTCATTAGTATAATATGAGTGATTTGTGCAAACTTGTTGGATTCATTTCATGGCATGAAAAACAATCCATAATTATTAAGAAATATCACGCCAAAGTATAGTAAAACTAAGGTTTTATTTTTCAAGAACAGAGGCTGTGAATATCACATTCACAGCCTCCTCACTTTTCAAAACAAATTTAGACTTATTGTTTTTTATTAATAACCAGTATTCTGCCAGAATCCCTGACCCGATGCTGAAGAGAAATTAGTTACTGCATCAATCTGAGACTGAGGTATTGGACGTAAATAATGATTCTCTTTAATCTGTCCGGATGCCTGTGCATTATATTTCTTCACATGATCAATCAATGTATGAGTTCGTTTCAAATCAAACCAGCGCTGTTGTTCTCCACAAAGTTCAATAGCACGTTCCTGAAGAACGGTTTCTAGTGTAGCAGTTCCACTCAATGAATTATCTTTTCCATTAATTGCACGAACCTGACGGAGTGCATTGATAGTAGACATTGCGGCACCTCCACTTGCAGTATAAAGCTGACATTCGGCCTTTATTAAATACATTTCTGCCAGACGAAGAACAACAGCATCACGGCTGGAAATATCCCATGTTGGATAATTAGAATCATATACATTATCAAGGAACTTTTTGATTCCAGGATATGAGCACCATCCAGCAATCTTATATGAATTATATCTGCCGTCTTTGTATACATCAGAACTTACTTTTGCAGCCTCTGTTGGTTTTGCAGTAGCCGGATCAGAAGATGTATATACAGGAATATCACCACCGCTCATAAACTGAATGCGGTAACGATTTTTAGCCCATGCCTGTTTAGCTTGTCCTTCCGCAGAAGTTCCATCCAGATGACAATAATAGATTGCTGTATCCTTCATTGCTTTATATTTTGTAGAACTTCCTTCCAACCCCGGAGCAATAGTATAAGCATCAAGCAATGTTGCAGCAGTACGCTGGTCGGTTGTGCGATGTTCTTCCAAAAGGTTCCACAAATAAAGTGATGGTAAATAACGGGTAAATCCACGTCCGTAAGGAGAATAGGCAGAAGATACATCAACAGAAGTTCCGGTAACAGTATTCTTTACGAAATGTGATGTAGCTGTAGTTCCTACACGAACAAATACTTCTTTTCCATCACCACCTAAATCTGTTGCACCATTATTCCACATAGAAACAAACATTAATAACATCGCACTACCTCCACGGCTATATCCGGTACGTGTAATCAATGAATTGTACTCCAATTTATTACCACTTGAATCTTTTTTGTATCTGTAAGGAATACAATTTGTAGTAGTTGCAATATCCGGCGAATACGCAACTCCCCAAATAGATTCTTTGTTCTTTGTAATATCTTCGTTAGCCATAGACCATGTATCAGCATAATTTGTATAAAAAGAAGCAACACCGCTACCCATAACAGCCTCAGCTTCTGCCTGAGCTAACGCATAAAGATCTTTTCCTGAATAATTACTATTAGTTGTGATACTGTTCTTACCTAACCACGATGCAGCATAAAGCAGCGTACGTGCTTTTAAAGCTTTGGCAGCCCAATAATTTGCACGACCATCTGTTTTAACTTTATAGTTTGCTGTTTCGAATGCAGCAATTGAATTATCAAGATCAGAAAGTATATTACTATAAATAACTTCTTCAGAAACACGAGTAGGATTAGTTACTATTTCAGTTATTGGCTGACTGTTATATGGAATCGGTCCCCAGATACTTACCATATGCAGATAGTAAAATGCACGTAGGAAATAAGCTTCACCCATATACTGATTATGCAAGGTCTCAGAAATCACCTTATTCTGAGGTAAATAATAAAGAGCATTGTTACACACATCGACTGCACTATAGAAAAGTTCCCAGTAATGATCAAGACAAGCATTATCGCTTGAATTACCATCCAGACTCTGAGCAGCAATATTGTATGAATTCAATGATTTTTGCTTGTTATCATAGCCATAATAGAACAAGTCAGTACCCATCTCAGAAAGTCCTAATCCTGCCTCTTTTCCATACCAACCACGAGCAAAACTGTAGCAGGAAGATACCAGTCCCTGAATACCCGAAGAGGTTGCATAGGAAAGATCGGCAGTTTGACCTACCTTATTGTCTTCTTCCAGAAAATCAGCACAAGAAGTTGTGCTTAACATGAAAGATGAAGCTGCCAAAAGAATATATATTATTTTTTTCATAATCATTTTTTTATTTAGAATTGAACATTAACACCAAGAACAACCTGTTTTGCTAATGGGAAAGAAATTGAACCACCACGTTCAGGGTCATAATTATCTATACCACTAAAAGTAAAGAAGTTCTTTAATGAACCGTATACTTTAAATCTTTGAATACCCACTTTATTAACAATCTTAGCAGGTATGCTATAGGTTAAAGTTACATCTTTAATCTTTAGATAATCGGCCTTTTCATATTTCAAAGCTGAACCATAAGTTGAGTATATTGTACTAGGAGCACCAGGGCTTGGGAATTTTGCATTGGTATTATTCAAAGTCCAGTAGTCCAGATTACCCCAGTTTGCAGTTTCGTAATTTAACTGAGAGTTCATATCATAAGAAATATAACCGCCTAAACGCGCATAAAGTAATACTGATAAAGAGAAATCTTTATAAGTAAAGGTGTTATTCATTCCAAACAAATGTTTAGGAGAACGTTTGTATATACGCTTATCGCTATCATCTAGCTTTCCATCATCATTTCTATCAATAAGCTTTATTGTTCCGGGAACGCCATAAGCTGATAAGTAACCAATTGTTTCACCTGGATGGCGTTGAGCCCATGCTGTTTTATAACTATCATATTCACCAACATTCCAGCAACCATTTGATTCATAATCATAATAAATAGAAACCGGCTCTCCTACAATCTGTCCTGTTACGCCATTAATATTTCTTTCAATACCATCAGCCAGTTTAGTGATTTCATCTTTTGATGTTGAATAAGACCAGTTTACATCCCATGAAAAATCTTTTGACTTAACAATCAAAGTATTCAGAGCTACTTCAAGTCCCTGTCCTTTTGTTTCTCCAATATTTGCCAAAACACTAGGGTATACAGAAGATGCCGGTGGGTTCTTGTAATAAAGCAAATCACTAGTGTGACTAATATAATAGTCAACAGAACCGGAAATACGATTATTGAAAAAGCCAAAATCAAGACCAATATCGTATGCTGAAGTTTTTTCCCAAGTCAAGTCTTTATTACCCATTGTACTAGGAACCTTACCTGCGATACTTGATGCTCCTAAATAATAATAAACATTATAATCACTTAATGAAGTAAGCGTACTGTAAGGATCAACTGCTGCGTTTCCTGAGAGTCCCCATGAAGCTCTTAGTTTCAGGTTAGATAACCAGTCTTTTGTTCCTTCCATAAACGATTCATCATAAACTCTCCATCCAGCTGCAACTGAAGGAAAGTATCCCCATTTGTGTCCATCTGCCAAGCATGAAGAGCCGTCTGCACGAACAGAAGCTGTTAATAAATACTTTTCGTCAAACTTATAATTGAATCTGCCAAAAAATGACAACATAGCCTGTTTGGTATAAGTACTTGTAGTTTTTGAAGTAGTGATCTTTGATAAATCGTAAAATGCACTTTTATAATAATGTTCTGTTCCACAGTCACCATAAGTTGAGTTAACTTCGTACACGCTTTGATTCATACTATGACCTAATAAAGTTGTAAGATCATGTTTTGAACCTCCAAAGTTTGTATTATAATTCAATGTATTCTCCCATGTAAAACCTGTTTTATTTGAAAAGTCAGAAGAGATATAACCTGATCCAGGAGATTGATAACGAGCTACGCTTTGATAATCCTGGTATTCACCATCACGAACATTGGTACGATCTACTGCAAACATTGACTTAAACAATAAACCCTTTAATGGAGTAGCTTCAAGGTATGCATTTCCAAAGAAACGGGAAGTCTCTATATCATGCTGGTATACCCCTTCTGTTTCATCAAGTAAAGGGTTACAATGTGCAGAATAACGGGGGTTTGGCTGAGGAATAATAACTCCTTCTTTTGTATAAGCATGAGTTATTGAAGTCATTTTTAATGCTTGTGAGAATACACTTGCCTGACGTGCATTATGATCTTTATATGTATACAATAAACTTGTTCCCACTTTAAACATATTGCTAAGCTTATGATCTATGTTTACTTTCACATTGTAACGATCAAGATTATCTCTTTTCATCAGTCCTTCTTCGTACATAGCTCCTAAAGACAAATTAAAATTTGTTTTATCACTACCACCCGAGACTGACGTTTCATAATTCTGAGTCAAGCCATTTTGAAGAATAAGATCTCCCCAATTGGTATATGAACCATCCTGATAGATTTCATATTCAGTAAAATCGGCCAGACTTTCAGTCAATACATCTTTTGCATTAAGACTACTTCCTCCCCAGGTCCCCCCAGTAGCTGTATCTTTTTGATAATTAGCTTTATCAATAAGGCGTTGAACTTCTTTTGCTCCATACATAACCTGTGGAACATTTGTTGGACTGTTTGAAGAAACATAAGCATTGAAGTTAACCTGAGTTTTACCAGTCTTACCACGTTTTGTCGTTATAATAACAACTCCATTGGCACCTTTTGTTCCATAAATTGCAGTAGAAGATGCATCTTTCAATATCTCCATTGATTCAATATCCGACTGGCTTATATCAATAGTAGAACCATATTCTACACCATCAACTAAAATAAGAGGACTGTTTGCTGCTGAAATAGAACGGTTACCACGAAGAGTCATTTTAATTCCTGAACCAGACTGTCCATCAGATTGTTGGATATCCAGGCCCGGTACTTTTGCCTGCATAGCTTGAATAGCATTACTTGTAGAAACTTTTGCTATTTCATCAGCCTTTATAGAAGATACAGATCCGGTTAAGTCACGTTTCTTTACGGTACCATAACCAATCACCACAACCTCATCAAGACTTTTTGCATCTTCAAGGAGTTTAATGTTGATTTTAGTTTGATTTCCTACAGCCACAGTTTGTGTTACAAAACCAATAAAAGAAAATTTAAGTTTTCCGTTTGCCGGAACAGATAGAGAATAATTTCCATCAAGATCTGTAATAGCCCCACTTGATGTTCCAACGATAGAAACATTTACTCCAATTAACGGGTTGTTACCAGAATCTGTTACAACACCTGAGACTAAACGGTTCTGTGCAAAAGAAGATAGGCAATAGATACTCAATAAAAGAGATACAATTGCCATTCTGGCTAGCATTTTTCGACTCATAAGATTGTGCATTTTTATAGTTATAAATTAAGGATAATTTAAAGGTTTTCAAAACATCTGTTTAGAACAAATATTTAAGACAGATGTTTTGAACAAATATATCTTTTTACGAAATAATATTATGTAGATATTTTGATTTATTATGTAGATTTTTTGATAAAAAAAAGAATGGATAGCATACCGCATCCACTCCCGTTTCTTTTGAGTAACTCGCAATAAAAGTTAATATGACTAGAAAAAATAATATCATTTTTATAATATCATAAGAATTCTTTTGCAAGAAAGCATCATTCCCTAGAAAAATGAGGCAAACAATGATACCAATAAATGTCAATATGGAAATAATCCAAATACCCTTACTAAAACTTATTTTAGAACTCATAAATTAATTATTTTCAAAACCTAGAAATTTTTCTCGAAACATTTTATATTTAAGAATAACATTTGGCAATTTATCATGATAATATTGCTTTAAAACCTTCCTATTTTCTTCGTTCATGAGAATTTCCTGACATATTTGACACATATGCCATTCACCTGCATCAATAGCTTTATATCAAATCAGTCAACTTATTCACATCCATTATCCTGTCGATATTTTGCCGGATCTTTTCCTCATCCCAATCCCACCACTTTAGCCTCAACAACTTATCTATCTCTTCATCGGTAAAGCGCTTACGAATCAACTTTGCCGGCGTTCCTCCTACAATGGAGTAAGGAGGAACATCTTTGGTAACCACTGCACGTGAGCCGATAATTGCTCCATCTCCAATAGTAACACCAGCCATGATAACGGCTTCAAAACCAATCCACACATCATTACCAATTACAATATCGCCTTTATTATCCCATGCATTGGTTACCGGTGTTTGCAAATCCCACTCCTCAGCCAATACGGGAAAAGGATAAGTAGACAGCGAGCCCAGCGTATGGTTGGCACCATTAAATAAAAATTTGGCACCACAGGCTATGGAACAATATTTTCCAATAATCAGTCTGTCGTTATTCACATACGGGTAATGATACAAAACACATTTATGTTCAAAATCCAATGGATTTTCAAAATCGTGATAGAAAGAATAATCGCCCACTTCTATAAATGGGCTTTTTACGCAACTTTTCAGATAAACCATAGTCTTATCGTCTTTGCGTGGGTATAATAATTTATTGTTTGGCATAAATTTCTAATTTTAAAGGATTAATAAATCTGCAAGAATTATTCTCCCTGCAAGGCTTACAAGGAGAATAATATCCGATTATTTTATATTTTGGAGCATTTGCATAAACGTGTCCATGTGCAATTGCGTATACGATTGTATTACAGCAAAAACGGGAACAAACAGAAGTATTCCGATCAGCAAACCTTTGCCTATGGATTCAAATTTGGAATTCTTCAGAAGCACAAATAAAATCCACAGCACATTAAGTGTAATAATAATATGGGTAACCTGAGCAAATATGTTGGCTTCATTCCAAGGCATGACAAACAAGCCCATTGTTCCGTAATAATATTGCGGCAATAAAGCTACAGCCAGAAATAAATCCTTTTTAGTAACTTTAAAACAGATGAAGCATACCAAATAAACAATAATGGAAAGCGAGCAGGCATTAAAAGCCAACCATTCAAAGAAACCAAGTTTTACTATTGACAGAAAAAAGTAAGCACTGTTTAACAAGGCTAGAAGCATGACTCCAGCTAACAGATAGCCGGTTATTTGATTTTTATTATTAAAATTCATAATTGATATTTTGTGTAATTTATGTAATAGGAATTAGCCACTGATACAATATATCAATGAGTTCTATTCCGTTTATTAAGACAATAAGGAACCTGTTCAGAAAAGCATCCTAAACTACCAAAACATTAACCTGTGGTTTGCTGAGGTTAACTATGCTGCAATTACAAATTTAAGTACTGCTTTCATTTGTTTGGTTCTAAATTACACAATTAGTTAAGATATGATTGCTGCTTTAGCAGCTTATTAAAGCTATATTTATCTTTATTGCTTCCATTTTACAGTTTGCAAAAGTAATAAAAAATCAAATTCGATTAATCCAAAACAATATATTTTTATCTGACTTTTTTATTTATATGTTATTTAAAAAGAGTCTCAAGCTATATACATACTACAACTAGAAGTAAGTATCAATTAGATAAATTTAAAATAAACTAAACGACTTATTCTTTAAGTTGTAAAAATGCTACTACTTTTGGAGATAAACAAGCCTTCAGTAAAAAATGCAAAAAAAATCACCTATCCAATCACCATTTGTGTCAGAAGCATCGTGAGGATTCAGTCGTACTTAATTTTCCATGCATCAAACAGAACTTCATTGCCTTTGTAAAGTTTGACAAGCTACCTACTAGAATTATATTGCTTATGTATACACTAATGACATTTTTCCTTTCTGAATGCAATGGATTATTATAGAAAACTAAATCCGACTTTTCCAATTTACCGAATGCTTTTAAAAGATAGCCCGCCAGAATGCAACAAAACTCCGGTTTATTTTTCAAAAGTTATTCGGGATATTTGTGAATTCTTGTACAAAAGAATGCATTCTTCTGTACAAAACAATTAATTCTTTTGTACAGAAGATATAATTGTTTTGTACAAAAGTACAGAAACATCCCGCCTTAGATATAAAAAGTTATTCGGGAGTTTGAAGAAACTTCCGTAGCATCTTTCCGGAGAACCCTATTTTCACGGCACACTCCATCACTCCCTCACTAAATCCATATAACCAACTATAAATCAACAAAATGATTAGTGATGGTAGCATTTTGAACCATCACTTTACTCTCACAAAAAGTGCCTACCCTCACTTTTTCGAGGACTTTTGGACCATAATTTGAATAATAAAACCAAACGGGCGACATGCCCGGTTTACCGCTTGCTGTTTCTCTGCAAAACAGAGCACTGCGCAAAAACGGCAGAAATTTAGCAGAAAACAGCTTAAAATAGTGAGGGTAGCCCAAAAAAGTGAGAGTACTGTTAGGGATAAAAATGCTACCATCACTAGTTTATGTATCAGAAAATCAAATTATTACTTTAAAAAAGTGAGGGAGTGATGGTAGCTTTTTCTTTTTCTGTAGAACTGCAAAAAACAGAGATCGGTAAACTCCGGTCGGAGTTCAGTTGAAGTCCGGCGGAAGATTCTCAGCCATTCAGGAATAATTTTCATCCATTGCCCAATGGATTGTTGTCCAATGCCCTACCGTTTTTTCAAAGTAAGCATTCTTTAGTAAAATAATTATTCAATGAAAGTGGCGTAAGGAGGATTTTATTTAAAATATAAATTCTATAGGTTTTCGGTCTAAGCCCTAACTTTTGACAAAATGAAAAAGCATTATTTCTAAATCAATAAGTTGTTTGCTATCATCAGGATGATGAAACTTGAAAGAAGATGACGTTTCTTTTAAAACTTCAATGGAACTAACATAGTATTTGTGCACTTCTGTAGCAATTTTAACATTGTTTACAATGTCCGCAAAGTTTCCTTTTTGAACAAATATTATCAATGCAACTTTAGTGTCCCTACAAGTTAAATACCTATCAAATAATTATTTTTTAGAGTTCACTACTTATTAACCTTTTAAGCTCTCTCCATCCATCAAAAATTCATAGATATTCATAAAGATAACACCATTGTCATCATGGTATTTCTTAATTGGGTCTTCCGTTATGACAAACTTTAAGAAACTATCATCTATATTCTTCAAGGAACGGAGTTCTTGCTCACGCTTCTCCTCTGTTGGTAACCGTAGAGCAGACTGAATATAGAACCGTTTGCTACCTTGATTGCATACGAAATCAACCTCCAATTGTTTGCGTTGACTGACACCTTGCTCGTTTTTGGTATTAATAACCACTACACCCACATCTACAGCCAAGCCACGAATGCGAAGCTCATTATAAATCATATTTTCCATCAAATGTGTCACTTCTTGCTGACGAAAATTGATACGGGCATTTCGTAAACCAATATCAGAAAAGTAATATTTTGCCGGCGTGTCAATATACTTACGACCCTTTATATCATAACGAACCGATTTTTCCAAAAGAAATACATCTTGTAAAATATCAAGATAACTTTTGATTGTGTTATATGAGATCTTGCTATGCTTTACCGTTGCAAATGTATTCTCAATTTTTATTGGATTAATTAATCCGCCGACTGATGAAGCTACAACATCAATCAACTCTTCCAAGTCACTGTCATTTTTGATTTTGTACCGCTCCTTAATATCTGTAAGATACACCGTCTCAAAAAGGCTATTCAGATATTCCATTTTCTTTGTTTCATCAGAGATAGTCACTATTTTAGGCAAGCCCCCATAAGTCATGTATTCTTCTAAAGCCTGTTCTCGGCTACCATTATAGACCGACATAAATTCACGGAAACAAAGTGGAGACACCTTTATTTCCTCACCTCTTCCACGAAACTCGGTTATAACATCCTTCGACAGAAATTTCGAGTTACTTCCCGTTACATAGACATCCGCATTTTTAACTTTTAAATAGCTATTAAGGACATCTTCAAATTCCTTCACATGCTGCACTTCATCAAGAAGAATATAGTGCATTTGGCTATCCGTCATTTTGCCATCAATATATTCCAAAAGAGCATCCGGATCACGCAAGGTTTTATTACGTCTATCTTCCAAATCTACTTGTATTATGTGGCTATCGTCAACTCCTTCCTCTATTAGGTAGTTGTAGAAAAGAGTAAACAATAGGTAGGATTTACCACAACGACGCATACCTGTTATGATTTTAATCATATCATTATGCCTACTGTCGACAAGCCTCTTCAGATAAATATCTCGCTTTATTTCCATATATAATTAAAATTATAGTGTATTTACGCATCTTTCTTCAGCGAAAATAAACAAATAATTTTCGTCCGCGAAACATTCATTGAAAATAATTGCGTATTTACGTATTTTTTTGCAGAATCAATAGTGCAAATATGAAAAAACAATTCAATGAACTATTCAATAAGAACTAATGGATCATATTTTATATACAAAAACATGATTTCTTTAGATATAATAAATTAGCAACATTCTATTGTAATATCTTGTATTCAAATTTATGGGAGGTCTTATTTTTTAAGTATACTATAAACGGATATTTCATCAGTCTTTCTCACTTTAAATAAAACACATATAGTTGCCACTTGAATCCTTATTTTATAAATCTTTTACAGGAGACTTACATACAATCGCACAGTTAAGGGGGCTATAAGTTTTTATTTAGTCGATTCTTTATTATTCCAATTCCATGTTAAAAATGAAAAATCAATTGCCTCATTAATAGATGATTTTTCGATATTATTAAATTCGCATAAAAACATGTTCCGTATATGTTCTTCCAAGCTATTCCAATAGTCAATATTAAAGAATATATTTCTAGTACCACGAACTGCAAGAGTCTCTATTAATCGAAGTGATGAATTTTCATCAGCTAAATTGAATGTTGAAAGAAAACTCTGAATTGAATGGGCATCACGTTGAGAAAAATGTAATGAAACTATAGTTTGTGTCTTGTAAGGTAAACAGTTTATTAAAATATACGCTACGTGATCTTCCAATTGAAATGAACACAAACCGGAAAAAGCAATAGGTATCATTTTTTCAAAAACGATTCCTTGTACGAAAACATTATCGCTATTTAAAAATTCTTGATTTAAGAAGAGTAAACCCCCTTTCTCATTTTCAATCCTCTCGAGAATAGTGGGTTTTATTTTATTTATTCTTGATTCAGAACAATAAAATTCCGTATATGAAACTTCCTTTCTGTAAAATCCATTGCTAAACTTTTGAAGAAATGAGCTTGTAGATGTTTCATATTCTGAGCTTAATTTTTTAAGTAGCATTTCAAGACTTCTTATTGTTCGTTTGATGTGCGAGATTTCATATGCAAGCGTACGTGCTCCCAATTGGGAAAAAAAATCATTATCAAAATCTACATTGTTAACATTATCAAGCTTTGGAAATAGGTCATTATCATGTTGCTTACAAAATCCCGGAAAAATAGAAGCGTTTGATATATTAATTGGCGTCATAATATCTTTATCTATGGAGGGCATATAGACAGAACCATTACACGCAATATTAGCCAGAACAGACTTTTTCGATATCGAATGTGAATATATCGGTTTTTCATTACAATCTTTACAAGGACAATTACATTGTTTTTTTTGGCGCGTGCTTGAGAATTTTCCAATCAATTCTTTTTCTATTCCGTCTCGTTTCTGATTAAAGCCCTTCTCAATCTTTTTAAATATATGCTCATGTATGGTAGAAAAGAACCATTGAGTATATTCTTCCTCATCCATTTCTTTTTGTCCATCATTATTAAACAGAGTGTATTTTTTCATGTTCTTATAATAAATCTGTGAATCACCTCTTGTTTCAAGTTTACAATCAGCTAGATAGTTCAATTTTAACGGAATGTAATTTGGACTGAAAACCAATGCCGTTTTCAACTGATTAAATGTAAAGTTACATTTTTGTTCGAGTTATCAGTACAAGTCCCCGCTTTGCTCAGACTCTTGCGCTAAACAACGACTGCAAATGTACAGACTGGGACAAATAGGGGTGTTAGCGTTTCGTTGTTTATTTCTTATCCACTTCAGCCTTAACTTTATCCCACTCTCTTTTTAAAACTTGTTGAGATTTAGCAGTTAACTCATTTATGTCAATCATTATGTCATTAGGTTTTTTCGAGTAATCAGCATAATTGTCTATTACAATATTTAGCTGATCAATTATGTCCGAATCTTCATCCGAATTAAATCTCAATTTCAGTAAAATAGCCTTATTCACAATTTCGCTCCTTGATAATACCTTCTTAAATTCAATTTGGGCATTCTCAATATTTCTTTCCAATTCAGAATATTCTCGCAGCTCTTCATCGTCATAAGAATCAGAATCTCTACTAGTAACATAATTAGCATAATCTTGCTGTTCTTTTTTATTTATCATATTACTCAAATACTCCGTGTTTTTGTCATGAATTAGAAGTGCTGAAACAAGTTCAGTCAAATCGGCTCTTACTATTTGAATCCACTTAATTCTTTCATTAACAATTGTATCAATATATTTTGTTGTTTTCAAATTTTTCCGAGTGAGCCAAACTGTTAAAATTGATGCAATCAGTCCTGTGAGGACTGAAGTTGATAGTATATTAATAAATGTATCCATGTAAATAGTATTATATTTTAATCATCAAGTAATGTCAGCGACGTTTTATATAATGAATGCTTATATCTTTGTGCTTTATTCGCCGTTTTCGTGTGCCCCTTGTTATTCTAGGTTTATTAAAAGAACAAAGCAGCATTATACGTATAGAAAAACAATATATTTTTATACGAGTATGCATATCGGAATCCGATTAATTGCTTTTTGTTTTATTGATGTTTTTAATCTATTAATCACCAAAGGTATAAACATTTTTTAAATTAGCCTATTTTTCATATGGTATATGTAGCTTCTCTTGTAAAATTTATATCGTAGCGGGATTGGCATGTGACAGGGGATTTTTTGTTGCCGAACATAATAGATTGTATGAACCGCGAATCTATCCGGTTAAATGATTCATCGAATTTCAGAGTATCTGTACTCTCCTATAAATTCGGGTTCTTCGTCACTTTTGGTGCAAGATATTGCATTGAGCCTTTTATTTATAGTGCTTTTACCAACTTTTTATCAGATTCAATAAATGGCTTATTAAAAAGCATGTAGAGTCTTTATTAAATAAGCATTTGAGACCGTTTGCTTGCACCTAAAGTGACGAAAAACCTAAATTCGCTTAATTCGGGTTCAGACAACAGCACTATTCTTTCAAATTTATTAAATGAAAAAGCTGTATGGTTCAAGGTCTTTGTACGTATCGAGTGTATTTTGACTGTAGCGCAACTCTTTTAGCTTGGCAATATATTCGGTAGGACCATTCCCTATCAAAACCTTGTCTTTTACAGTCCTTTTCGTGTCCTTCGGAATGGATTTTGTAGAAACAAAAAAAATCCTACAAATCAATGATTTGTAGGATTTTGACCTTAACTTTACCGATTTTGTCCGGTTAGTTCAGCGGAGAGATAGGGATTCGAACCCCAGGAACCTCGCAGTTCAACGGTTTTCAAGACCGCCGCAATCGACCACTCTGCCATCTCTCCAATAACTATTTCAACTAGTGCTTTTCTTTAAAAGCGGTGCAAAGGTAAACAAATTATTATTATTTGCAAGAGTTATATTAGAGAAATAATCAAAACATAGTCAAAATTATCATATTTGTAGGTTTTATGTGTTATACAACATATTTTTAGAGGCGTTTATATCTAATTATAGAATAAAGATTGTAACTTTGCACGCTCAAAAAGACAAACCAACCTAAATAACTTTTATGGAATTGAATAAGACTTTTAATGACGGAATTTGGAGCAAAGAAATTAATGTTAGAGACTTCGTTCTTACCAACATCAATCCTTACGATGGTGATGCATCATTTCTTGCCGGGCCTACTGAACGTACAAAAAAGATTTGGAATCTATGCCTTGCTGCTATTGCTGAAGAAAGAGCTAATAACGGTGTTCGCTCAATTGACAACAAAACTGTTTCAACTATTTCTTCTCACAAAGCTGGCTATATTGATAAAGAAAACGAATTAATCGTTGGTTTGCAAACTGACGAACTTTTAAAAAGAGCCATCAAACCTTTTGGAGGTATCAATGTTGTAGCTAAATCCTGCAAAGAGAATGGTCTTGAAGTGGATGAAAAAGTAAAAGATATCTTTACTCATTACCGTAAAACTCATAACGAAGGAGTATTTGATGTATATACAGACGAAATTCGTTCATTCCGCTCACTGGGTTTCTTAACAGGTTTACCTGATAATTATGCTCGCGGCCGTGTTATTGGTGACTATCGTCGTATGGCTCTTTATGGTCTTGACAGACTTATTGCAGCTAAGATTGAGGATCTTCACAATCTTACAGGACCAATGGATGAAGCACGTATCCGTTTACGTGAAGAGGTTAAAGAACAGATCAAAGCTCTGAACGAAATGAAAGTGATGGGCGAATATTACGGATTAGATCTTTCTCGCCCTGCATATACTGCTCAGGAAGCTGTTCAATGGGTATACATGGCTTATCTGGCTGCTGTAAAAGAGCAAGACGGTGCTGCAATGTCTCTTGGAAATGTTTCTTCTTTCCTTGATATCTATATTGATTACGAATTAAGTCAGGGAACAATTGATGAATCATTTGCTCAGGAATTGATTGACCAGTTCGTAATTAAGTTACGTATGGTTCGTCACCTTAGAATGAGTTCTTACAATGATATCTTCGCTGGTGACCCAACATGGGTAACTGAATCACTTGGTGGTCGTTTTAACGACGGTCGTCATAAAGTAACTAAGACTTCTTTCCGTTTCTTACAGACATTATACAACTTAGGAGCTTCTCCAGAACCAAACTTAACTGTTCTTTGGTCACCTGAATTACCTGAAGGATTTAAAGATTTCTGTGCAAAAGTTTCTATTGATACTTCTTCTATCCAGTATGAAAATGACGACTTAATGCGTGCCGTTCGTCACAGCGATGATTATGGAATTGCTTGTTGCGTTTCTTTCCAGGATATAGGTCGCCAGATTCAGTTCTTCGGAGCACGTACCAACCTGGCAAAAGCATTATTGCTTGCAATCAATGGAGGACGATGTGAAAACACCGGAACATTAATGATTAAGGGCATTCCAGCTTTGAAAAGCGATGTGCTTAACTTTGATGAAGTAATGGCTAATTATAAGCTTGTATTGAAGGAAGTTGCTCGTGTATATAATGACGCGATGAACATTATTCACTACATGCACGATAAGTATTACTACGAAAAAGCTCAGATGGCTCTTATTGATACTAATCCTCGTATCAACTTAGCTTATGGTGCTGCCGGATTATCTATTGCTGCCGATTCACTTTCTGCTATTAAATTCGCAAAGGTTACTGCCCGCCGCAATGAACTTGGCTTGACTGAAGACTTTGATATTGACGGAGAATTCCCTTGCTACGGAAATGATGACGATAAAGTAGATACTTTAGCTGTAGACTTGACTCACTATTTCAGTGAAGAACTTAGCAAACTTCCTATCTACAAGAATGCTCGTCCTACTCTTTCTATTCTTACAATTACTTCAAATGTAATGTATGGTAAGAAGACTGGTGCAACTCCTGACGGACGTAAGAAAGGTGTAGCCTTTGCTCCGGGTGCAAACCCAATGCACGGACGTGATCAGAAGGGTGCTATCGCTTCTCTAACATCTGTAGCTAAGATTAATTATGATGATGCTCAGGATGGAGTAAGTAATACATTCTCAATCGTACCTAAATCTCTTGGTGTAACAGCAGAAGATCGTGTTGACAATCTGGTATCAATGATGGACGGTTACTTCAGTAAAGGTGCACATCACTTGAATGTGAATGTACTGAACCGCGAAATGCTGGAAGATGCAATGGAACATCCTGAAAACTATCCACAGCTTACAATTCGTGTATCTGGTTATGCTGTAAACTTTGTCAGCCTGAGCCGTGAACATCAGTTGGAAGTTATTTCAAGAAGTTTCCACTCAAAGATGTGATAATAAAAAAGATGATCAACGTTCATTCATATGAATCTATGGGAACCTTTGACGGTCCCGGTCTGCGATTGGTAGTATTCCTGCAAGGATGCAACTTTCGCTGTAAGTACTGTGCCAATCCTGATACAATTACTCTGAAAGGTGGCAAGCCTACAGAGATTGAAGAGATTGTGCGTATGGCTCTCAGTCAGAAGGCTTTCTTCGGAAAGAAAGGCGGCATCACCTTTAGTGGTGGCGAGCCTACTCTTCAGGCAAAGGAACTGATTCCTTTGTTCCGCAGACTCAAGGAAGAAGGAATACATATTTGTCTGGATTCCAACGGAGGAAATATGAATGATGATGTGAAAGAACTTCTTTCGCTAACGGATTTGGTTCTTTTAGATATAAAAGAATTCAATCCCGATCATCACATGATACTTACAGAACGCAGCAATGCCCAGACTTTGGGCACTGCTGCTCTTCTGGAAGAAACGAAGCACCCCATGTGGCTTCGCTATGTACTGGTTCCCGGATACAGTGATTTCGAAAAAGATATCATTGCTATGTGCGAACATTTCAAGTCTTATTCCATGATTCAGCGCATTGAAATACTTCCTTATCACACGCTGGGAAAGCATAAATATGAAGCATTGAAGAAACCTTACCTCCTGGAAGAGGTAAAAGAAAACACTCCTGCCCAACTGGAGCATGCATGTGAACTATTCTCTCGTTATTTCTCTGAGGTTTATGTAAATTGAATATTTCTTGGCTGAACAAAGATATAGTTGTATTTTTGCAGCCTAATTATTCAAGATAACATAAATGATATATCCCCATAACTTTGAACAGAAGATAGGATTCGACACCATTCGTGAATTACTGAAGGTAAAATGCCTTAGTACACTTGGCGAAGAACGCGTGGACAATATGAGTTTCACCGATCAATTTGCCGGGATTGAGGAACAATTATGCCGGGTAACGGAATTTGTTCGCATCATTCAGGAAGAGGACGGATTTCCAGACCAATACTTTTTTGATGTGCGTCCTTCACTGAAGAAGATTCGCATTGAAGGTACGTATCTGGACGAGCAGGAAGTATTCGATCTTCGCCGTTCACTGGAAACCATTCGCGATATCGTGAAGTTTCTTGACCGTGAAGATGATGAAGATTCAACTGTGCCCTACCCTCACCTGAAAAGTCTTGCCGGAGACATTGCGGTGTTTCCACAACTTATTGGCAAGATTGATCAGATTCTGAACAAGTATGGAAAGATTAAAGATAATGCATCTACGGAACTATCCCGTATACGCCGGGAATTAAACAGTACAATGAGTGGTATTTCCCGCAGCCTTAACGCTATTCTTCGCAATGCTCAAAGCGAAGGATATGTGGATAAAGACGTAACGCCTACCATGCGCGACGGACGATTGGTGATTCCTGTTGCTCCGGGATTGAAACGCAAAATCAAAGGTATTGTTCATGACGAATCCGCCAGCGGAAAAACAGTATTCATTGAACCTGCCGAAGTTGTGGAGGCAAACAATCGGATTAGGGAGTTAGAAGGGGAAGAACGAAGAGAAATTATCCGTATCCTGGTTGAATTTTCTAACTTACTGCGCCCTTCCGTTCCTGAAATTCTTCAAAGTTATGAGTTTCTGGCCGAGATTGATTTTATTCGTGCCAAGGCACATTTTGCAATACAGATCAACGCCATCCAGCCTGCTTTGGAAGATAAGCAACTTATTGACTGGACCGATGCGGTTCATCCGTTGTTGCAGTTATCTTTAGCGAAACATGGTAAGAAGGTAGTGCCGCTGGAACTGGAACTAAACAAGAAACAACGTATACTTATTATATCCGGCCCAAATGCCGGTGGTAAATCTGTTTGCCTTAAAACCGTTGGTTTGCTGCAATATATGCTGCAATGTGGTATGCCTATCCCGCTCCACGAGCGGAGTCATGCCGGAATATTCAGCAATATCTTTATTGATATTGGTGATGAGCAGTCTATTGAGGACGATTTAAGTACATATAGTTCGCATCTGCTGAACATGAAAAACATGATGAAGGGATGCAATGCTCAAAGTCTGATCCTTATCGATGAGTTTGGTGGTGGTACAGAACCACAGATTGGCGGTGCAATAGCAGAATCCGTCCTGAAACGTTTCAATGAAAAAGAGACTTTCGGGGTTATTACTACGCACTATCAGAATCTGAAACATTTCGCTGAAGATCATGAAGGGGTGGTTAACGGAGCCATGCTGTACGACCGTCACCTGATGCAGGCGCTTTTCCAACTTCAGATAGGTAATCCGGGTAGCTCTTTCGCAGTAGAAATTGCACGAAAGATTGGACTTCCGGAAGAAGTAATCGCAGATGCTTCTGAGATTGTGGGCAGCGAGTACATTAATGCGGATAAATACCTGCAGGATATTGTACGCGACAAGCGATACTGGGAGAATAAACGTCAGAATATCCGCCAGCGTGAGAAGCAAATGGAGGACACCATTGCACGTTATCAGGCAGAGATAGAGGATCTGAACCATTCACGCAAAGAGATTATCCGCCAAGCAAAGGAGGATGCAGAGCGCTTACTGTCTGATTCAAACGCAAAGATTGAAAATACTATCCGTGCAATTAAGGAGGCTCAGGCAGAGAAAGAGCAGACAAGGCTGATACGTAAGGAACTAAGCGACTTCAAGGAATCAATTGATGAAGTAGGTTCCAAAGAACACGAGGAGAAGATTGCCCGCAAAATGGAGAAACTTCGTGAGAAGCAAGGTAGGAAGAAGGAGAAAAAGAGCTCACCCGAAAAGGTTGTCCACAAAGAAGTGAAAGTTGAACCACTTACTCCAGGCTGTCCGGTGAAGATTAAAGGGCAGACATCCGTGGGTGAACTGCTTGAGGTTAACGGAAAGAATGCAGTAGTAGCCTTTGGAATGATCAAAACATCCATTAAACTCGACAAGCTGGAACGTGCAACTGGTCAGCAGCCCAAGAAGGAACAGAAAAGTACGTTTGTAAGCTCGCAAACTCAGGATGAGATGTATGAAAAGAAGCTGCACTTCAAGCAAGACATCGATGTTCGCGGCATGAGAGGCGACGAGGCTTTGCAAGCTGTGACCTATTTCTTAGACGATGCCATTCAGATTGGTGTAGACAGAGTTCGCATTCTCCACGGTACGGGAACCGGTATACTACGTCAGCTAATCAGGCAATATTTGGAAACAGTGAGTGGCATTGCTCATTTTCAGGACGAACATATACAATTTGGCGGAGCAGGAATTACAGTTGTTGATTTGGAATAAACTAAAAACAATGCTTTATATTTCAGGTCTGTTCCCTCTAGGTGGCAGACCTTTCTTTTTTAAAAAAGTACCATTCCACAACCTATTTTACACTCCCCGCCTATTATTTTCAATCACACCCTATACATTTTAACTCCCTTGTACAAAAGATTGTTTTCTTCTGTACAAAAGAATTAATTGTTCTGTGCAGAAGAATACATTCTTTTGTACAATACAATTTGAATATATAAGGAAAGAATATACAAACAAAGCCGAAAGATTATTGTTCTATCGAACAAAACCATTACTTTTGTTAAAACAGACAGTACGATAAAAAAGAAGCTTATGAAAAATAATTTATTAAGTGAAAAATTAGCCTATACCGGGGTAAGTAGTACTCCCACTCATTTGCATCTTTGTACCTATAATGAAGCCGAAGTAAAAGAATTTTCAGGAAATAAATTCAGTGAAATTCAGGGGGGAATTAACGAGAATTCCATTAACTGGTTACAGATACACGGACTTCAGGATACAGAAACAATTCGTAAAATAGGTAACTACTTTGGAATCAACTTTCTGGTTATTCAAGACATACTCAACCCCCATCATCCCACAAAGATTGAGGAGTATGATTCTCACTTGGTTATTATTCTTAAACTATTTCAATTAGAAAAAGAGGATCAATTGAATAAACAGCAACTTAGTATTATTCAGGGAAAGAACTTTGTACTCTCATTCTTCGAAACCGAGAATACTTTTTTCAATGATGTAACAACTGCCATCGGGAATAATATACTAAAAATTAGAACCAGAGAAAGTGATTACTTGCTAAGCGTGTTGCTAAATGATGTAATGGCAAACTATCGAAACACGATATCCACTGTAGAAGAATCACTGGAAGAAATGGAATCACGTCTACTCACAATAACATCCGCCAGTGATATTGGAATAAAGATCCAAACAAGCCGCCACCAGTATATGCGTATAAAGCGAGCTGTATTACCACTAAAAGACCAGTATAGCAGATTACTTCTCAGTGACAGTAAGTTACTTCACAGAGCCAACAGGGTATTTTTCAATGATGTTAATGACCATCTGCAGTTTGTACTTCAAACAATAGAAATCTGTAGGGAAACACTCTCCTCTTTGGTAGATCTTTATATATCCAACAACGATTTAAGAATGAACGACATTATGAAACGACTTACAGTTGTGTCCACAATCTTCATTCCGTTAACTTTTCTTGTAGGGGTATGGGGCATGAACTTTAAAATGATGCCAGAACTAGACTGGAAATATGGTTATCTTACCGCATGGATTATCATGGTAGTTGTGGGATTTATAGGTTATTGGTTTTTCAAAAAGAAGAAATGGTATTAAAAAGATTAGTTTCCAACTGACATGTATTATCTATTTACAATATTCATTTATCTGCAATAAGTCCTAATAAGTACCAATAAATCAGGATTATAAAACAGATCAAAAGGATTATTTACAACTGCAAACTTCAAATCAAAATTGAGCAATAATAAATAAAAATAAAACAATAATAATAATTAATGAAATCAATTAAAGAACTATATAGAATTGGGAACGGTCCTTCAAGTAGTCACACAATGGGCCCCAAAAAGGCTGCTGAACTTTTTCTCACCCGCCACCCAGAAGCGACCTCTTATAATGTAACACTATACGGAAGTCTTGCGGCTACCGGTAAAGGTCACTTTACTGATGTAGCAATTATTTCCGTATTGAAGCCTCATGCTTCAGTAAATATCATCTGGCAACCAAAAATATTTTTACCATTTCATCCTAATGGAATGACTTTCGAGGCTATCGATAATGAAGGTAAGGAAATAGAAAGCTGGACTGTTTACAGCGTAGGCGGAGGAGCTCTAATCGAAGAAGAAGGCCCAATCGGAGGAGATAACAGAGAAATCTACGGAATGAACAGTATGCAGGAGATTCTTAATTGGTGTGAGGTTAGCGGAAAAAGCTACTGGGAATATGTACAAGAGTGTGAAGACAGCGACATTTGGGATTATCTGTCTGAGGTATGGGCCACAATGAAAGCATCTATTAAGCGAGGGCTGGAGCAAGAAGGAGTTTTACCTGGTCCTTTAAACCTTCGCAGAAAAGCTGCAACATACTTTATTCGTGCCAGCGGATACAAACAATCTCTTCGTTCTCGCGGCTTAGTCTTTGCTTATGCACTAGCAGTAAGCGAGGAGAATGCTTCGGGAGGACAGATTGTCACTGCTCCTACTTGCGGATCATGTGGAGTAGTTCCGGCGGTTCTCTATCATTTGCAGGAAAGCCGTGAATTCAGTGACGCAAGAATCTTGCGAGCTTTGGCCACAGCCGGACTTTTCGGAAATGTAGTGAAAACAAACGCTTCCATATCCGGGGCAGAAGTTGGCTGTCAGGGTGAAGTTGGTGTGGCTTGTGCCATGGCTTCGGCAGCTGCCAACCAGCTATTTGGTGGAAGTCCGGCACAAATAGAATATGCAGCTGAAATGGGATTGGAACATCACCTAGGCATGACTTGCGATCCCGTATGTGGGCTGGTTCAGATCCCTTGCATCGAACGTAACGCTTACGCAGCAGCCCGCGCTCTGGATGCAAACCTATTTTCATCCTTCACGGATGGCATTCATCGCGTATCTTTCGACAAAGTGGTACAGGTTATGAAACAAACAGGACACGACTTACCTTCTTTATACAAGGAAACAGGTGAAGGCGGACTAGCAAAAGATTATAAGCAGATGTAATCAGTTTATAATAGAAAAGCAGGTACATTAGTATGATTCAAATGTACCTGCTTTTTATATTTAAAGAATATAGCTTAATTAACCTATTCTTGTTATTACTATTTAATTACGAATTTGTATCTTCGCTATCATGTTTTCTTTTCTTACGTGATTTCTTTTGTTTCTTTTCATTGTCTTCTCCATAGCCATAAACGTATCCATAACCATAGCCGTAGCCATAACCATAGCCGTAGCCTCTTCGACTATTATCAACTCCATTAACCACAAGTGACATATTGGTTAGCTTTTTCTGCTCCATAATCTCATTTGCAACCTTAAGATTTACCTTATTTGAATAATTAACACGGCAAACATATGCTGTTGCGTCAACCACACGATTAATAATCAAAGTATCTGTTACTACTCCAATAGGGGCAGAATCAACAATGATATAATCATATTCACTACGTAAATATTCAAAAGCTTTGTCCAAGGACTCTTTAACCAGTTGTTCAGAAGGGTTTGGTGGAAGTGGACCCGCAGGTAATGCATACAAATTAGGATGGATTCCTGAAGGAACAATCAAATTATCCAAGTTATCTTCAAAACCTGATAAATAACTTGTTATACCATTTTTAGCATTTAAGTTAAGATATTCAGCCATACGAGGTTTACGAATATCCAAACCTACTACCACTACTTTTTTATTTAAAAGAGCCAAACTAATAGCCGCATTCAAACTAACAAAGCTCTTACCTTCTCCTCCCTGAGTCGATGTAAATAAAATTACTTTCTTATCAGCACCTAATATAAACAATAAGTTGGTACGTAACAAACGAAAAGCTTCTGCAATAGAGGCATTATCATTCTCTCTAACTGCAATATTACCCTCTCCTTCATGATTAGGAATCTCGGCCAAAAATGGCAATTTGTTAACTTTATCAACATCAGCTCGTGAACGAATCTTATATTGAAACAATTCAATAATATATATAATCGCTACAGGAATAACTAATCCAAGAATAAATGCAACTAAGTAAATAATGGAACGCTTTGGAGACACCGGAGCATCTGAAGCTAAAGGTTCATCAATTATCTTAGCACTATTAGCTGTAGCAGCCAAAGAAAGATTATTTTCTTCGCGCTTTTGAAGCAACATTTCAAATAAATTAGCCTTAATTAATTGTTGACGAGAAAGTTCTGTATATACGCGTTCCTGAGTAGGAGCATTCTCTATTTGACTATTAAATAATCTCGTTTGACGATTGATATCCTTTTTTGCAATAACTAAACCATGCTGCACACTTGCGATTGCAGCCGTTACACCTACTCTTAAAGCATCCAGTTTTCCATTCAACCCTAACACTGTTGGATTATTCTCTGAAGCCGTGCGCAATAACCTATCACGCTCCAATAGTGCTTTATTATATTCATTGATTGTTGCAACCAAAGTTGGATCTTCAAGACCTACATTACTTGGAACCAGAGAATATCTATTAGCTTTATTACTTACATGCTTCTGTAAATAATCTACCAAATTAAGTTGTGTTTCTGCCTCAACTAATTTTTTCCCATATTCACTGCTAGTTTGCAAAGACAACTCAGCATCAGTTTTTAAATCAGTCATTTTTTGACCACGCTTATAATCTTCCACAGTTTTCTCTGCGGACCCCAGTTCTTTATCTATAATAGCTATACGATCATCAATAAATAGTTTTGTGTTCAACGCAACTTTATTTTTATCTTCCATAGCATCACGGTTGTATACCTCAACTAATTTTGCCAGAAAGTCCTCACCACGTTTACGATTGGTTTCAGATAACGAAAGATCAACAACAGATGTTGTTTTAGAAGTAGCAGCAACAGAGAGTCTTCCTAAATAAGCTTTAGCAACACTAATTGGTCTGTTTATAGACACTTCAATTACTTTATTAACAAAAGATGAAGAATTTGGATTATAAGATACGGTTAAATCACCAACAGAGGTTCTTAACAATGCAGGAAGAGAATATAAAGTCGTTTTAACTTCCTCACCTTTTACAAGACCTTCAACATTAAGACTTCTGTTAGGATTCATCGTTAAATTAAGCATAATACCTCCCGACAAAGAGTCTAGCACCAAAGGATCCATTTTAACTTCTATCGGGCTATTAGCATAAAGTTCAGTAGAAGTAATAGATCCTTTTACTCTATAAGATGTATGCAATCCCAAAGCATTCACTACAGATTTTATTGTCGACTTTGATTTCAGAACTTCGATTTCATTATCAATATTATTTGAGCCACCCAATAATCCCATTCCTTCAAAGACAGATAGCTCACTCGTTCCATTTCCACCTTTTTTATCATCTTTGATGATTACAGCTGCAGAAACATTATAAACTGGAGTTGTATATCTTAAATAGACGAAAGCAAGTGCTAAACAAACTATTAAAGATATTATAAACCATTTCCAATATGATAGGTATTTGAAAAATATTTCCTGAATATTAAATTCTTCAGATTGATCTTCAACACCCATTTTACTAAATTCTTCAGACATATTATTTATTTTTAGCAATGTATACTTTCTAGATATTATTTAAGGATAGTGACTATCAAACCAGCCAATGAAACAAGTATCGAAGTGGTAGATATTAAAATACTTGTCATAGAACCAATATCTGAACCTTGAGCTTTCGCCTTATTTGGCTGAATATATACAACATCGTTTTGTTGCAAATAAAAATAAGGAGAAAAAATAATATTCTTGTCATTCAGACTAAGTACTGCAATTTGTTTTTGACCATCTTCCAATTCACGGATAATTTTAACGTTTTCTCTTTTACCATATACAGTAAGATCTCCAGCTAAAGCTAGAGCTTCAAAGATGTTAATCTTTTCATTTTCTACAGTATAAGTGTTAGGTCTTGTAACTTCGCCTATAACCGAAATCTTATAATTGACCAAACGAACCGTTACAATTGGATCTTCTTTGAGATATTCTTTAAGTTTTCCTTTTAGTAAATCTTCTGCCCCCGTTTTGGTCAATCCGCTCAATTTAATTGACCCAAGAACTGGAAAGTTTACATTCCCATTATTATCAACCAAATAAGTCTGCATAGCTGGCTGAGTAGTAATATTCTTAGCGGCAGATATTGGAGAAGGAACTGTTAAATTGAATGGATATGCATCTTCCGGATTTGTAATTGTGCTAACAGTAATTGTCAACAAGTCTTTAGGCATAATTCGCGCAGTATACAAAACAGCACTTTTAGCATAATCTTCTGCTGTGAATTTTTCTGAATCTTTCAAATAAGGTACATTCTTATAAGAAGAACATGAAGAAAATCCAATTATAGCGAATAATAAAAGAAAAATGTAATTTCTTTGATTCATGGTCTATATGTTCTAGTTTTTTTCAGGACATTCATTTTGGAGCAAAGATAACCATTATATCTGATTTTTTACACCATTTTAACAAAATAATTCATTAAAAATTCTATTCATATAAATTAAACACTTTAACAAAAAAAAAGTTTTAGTCACATCTGAATTTATATACTGATTGACGTTATTAACTAATTTAACAAATAATATTTAAATTAAAATTACTGGATACCATAAAACAGGTCTAGATAACAATTTCTTATCATCAAAGTCATACAATCTTATAAAACTTTAATAGCTATAAATAAAAACAACATTTTCCATAGCTGGCAACTTGAATGTCAGCTCGAAATGAAAAGACAGACAATAGAATAATTTTTATATATTCTATTGTCTGTCATATAAAGAAGTTCATCAATTTTCTAAATAGAAATCCAGCAATACTAGGATCATTCATATTGTTCTGTTTTCTGGGTTATTTAAAACTTTATTGCAAGAAATTCACTTGTCGAATCCAGTCAACTACATTTAAGTAACAATCGGTTCATTTACTCTTTATCTTCAGGATACGTATCTTCCATAAGTTCTTCTTTTGCCATACCCATGGAACCGTCTGGCTTAATAGTAATTCGTAATGGGAAATAAAGATCGGTTTGGGGATAACAAACACTAGCCGCAAAACTTAACCCTTTCTCAGTTACTTTATCAAAAACCATACCTTCCAGAATTGAGTGCGAAAGAAAATCTGCGGGTACTATAGAAGAAAAACTTTTCTTAGTAAATGTTTTGCTAAATAATTTCCCACCATTATTTCGAGTAATTTGAAGACTAATCGTATTGTCTGTAAACCATTCACCAGCTTCAGTCTTTACACGAGACAAGGTATCATTAGCTATGCGATGAAGAACTACGTGATAAGATATACCTTTCATTTTAATAGTCTGCTCGCTCTTAGATTCCTGCATTTTTTGTATTCCGCTGGAATCAACACTATCTGTAGTAATTGTTCCTTTTTTTTCTTGTTTACTACTTTTGTTATTACATGCCGACATACACAGTAAGAAAATCGGCAAAATAAAATAGGGGATTATTCGTTTCATTTGTTCATTCTTTTACGAGTAGCAAAGAAACAAAAAGTGACTGAAATATACAAATAAAAGACCGGGTAATTCACATCAGCCGGTCTTTGTGGAAAATTAAAAACTAAACTAAACTAAATCTTCTACGGTTATAATGTATCTATCCTTATTTAATTAACTACCCATTGGATATGAAAACAAATAAAAGGTTTAATTGAATATAAAAAAAAATATTATTGCTATCAATCTATTTACATAAAAACAAAACACTCCTTCATTACATTATTATTTATCATTTATACAAATTCCCCTAAATATAATAAAAAGGAAAACAATTAATCAGGATATTCAAAAAAAATGCATAATTTTGTAAGCATATAACTAATAAAAGAACACACTATGAGTAATCAAACCAAGAAATTCATTCTTCCTGAAGAGGAAATTCCACATTATTGGTACAATATTCAGGCAGATATGGTAAATAAGCCTATGCCTCCGCTTCATCCAGGAACCAAACAGCCACTTAAAGCAGAAGACTTATATCCAATATTCGCTCAAGAGTTAGCAAAACAAGAATTAAACCAAGAAGATGCATGGGTTGAAATTCCGGAAGATGTACGTGAGCTTTATAAAAACTATCGTTGCACACCCTTGGTTCGTGCATACGGTCTGGAAAAAGCACTGGGAACGCCTGCTCATATTTACTTTAAAAATGAAAGCGTAAGTCCGGTTGGTTCACATAAATTAAACTCTGCTATTGCTCAGGCATACTATTGCAAGAAAGAAGGAATTACAAATATTACTACAGAAACAGGCGCCGGACAATGGGGAGCTGCCATGTCCTATGCTGCAAAGGCTTTCGGACTAGAGCTAGCCGTTTATATGGTTAAAATCAGCTACGAACAGAAACCATATCGCCGCTCTATTATGCAGACTTTCGGTGCACAGGTAACTGCTTCGCCTTCAATGTCTACTCGTGCTGGTAAAGATATTCTGACTAAATTTCCAAATCACCCGGGATCACTTGGTACTGCTATTTCTGAAGCGATAGAACTGGCTACTAGCACACCCAATTGCAGATATACACTTGGATCTGTTTTAAATCACGTATCACTTCACCAAACAATTATTGGTCTGGAAGCAGAAAAACAAATGAAAATGACCGGCGAATATCCCGATATGGTTATTGGTTGTTTCGGAGGTGGATCTAACTTTGGTGGTATTTCATTTCCTTTCATGCGTCATAACATTCTTGAAGGAAAGAAAACAAGATTTATTGCTGCAGAACCGGCATCTTGTCCTAAACTGACAAGAGGAAAATTTCAGTATGACTTCGGTGATGAAGCTGGCTACACTCCTCTATTGCCAATGTTTACTCTGGGGCACAACTTCACTCCGGCAAATATCCATGCAGGCGGTCTTCGTTATCATGGTGCTGGAACAATTGTTTCTCAATTACTTAAAGATAAGCTTATGGAAGCTGTTGATATACCACAACTTGATACATTCAAGGCCGGCTGCTTGTTTGCACAAACAGAAGGTATTATTCCAGCTCCAGAATCAAGCCATGCTATTGCAGCAGCCATTCTGGAAGCCAATAAATGCAAGGAAACTGGCGAAAAGAAGGTAATCCTCTTTAATCTTTCCGGCCATGGACTGATTGATATGGCGTCATATGATAAGTATTTCTCAGGAGATTTGGTTAACTATTCATTAAGTGATGAAGAAATTGCTGAAAACCTGGAAAAAATTGGAAGCCTAGCTTAATTCAGACATAATTATTTATCTTTGCGAGCAAAGGGCTACTCTGTAAAAGGAATAGTGCTATTGCTCGCATTGTTTTTTTATAACTTTATAGCAGTTATATTTTCAAAAACCAGTAAATCATTACCGGTAAAGTTCATCACCAATGCAACAAATTAGCACCTTGAAACGTTATTCATTATCGTTTAGATTCTTTTGTAACCAAATCGGCTTCAAAAGAAGAAACCCAGAAACAACAAAATCTTTTTAAAAGCTGTTTTATAACTAAAAAATATAAGATGAAATATATTGGAGCACACGTAAGTGCATCTGGCGGAGTAGAGTTTGCTCCGGTAAATGCAAACGAAATAGGAGCAAATGCTTTTGCTCTTTTTACTAAGAATCAGCGTCAGTGGGTATCTAAACCGCTGACCACAGAGAGCATAAAACTTTTTAAGGAAAACTGTGAGAAATATGATATCAAAGCAGATTATATACTTCCTCACGACAGCTACCTGATTAATCTTGGCCATCCTGAGGAAGAAGGATTGCAGAAAAGTCGCGCCGCATTCCTTGACGAGATGCAGCGTTGCGAACAATTGGGCTTGAAATTGATAAATTTTCATCCAGGTAGTCATCTAAGCAAAATCGATCCTGAAGAATGCCTCACTAGAATTGCCGAGTCTATCAATATAGCTTTGGATAAGACCAAAGGAGTAACAGCGGTTATTGAAAACACGGCCGGACAAGGTACCAATATGGGCAACGAATTTTGGCAATTAAAACATATTATTGATCGCGTGGAAGATAAAGATCGCGTTGGAGTATGCCTCGACACTTGTCATACCTTCACCGCTGGCTACGATTTTCTAAATGAAGAAAACTACGAAAAAGTATTTAAAGAGTTTAACGATGTTGTTGGATTCAATTATTTACGTGCTATCCATTTGAACGATTCCAAAAAAGCTCTTGGCACAAGGGTAGATCGCCATGACAGCATAGGTAAAGGCTTTATAAGCATCGATTTCTTCAAACGTTTTATGAAAGATTCTCGTTTTGATAATATGCCTATTATTCTGGAAACACCCGATGAAACTCTTTGGAAAGAGGAAATTTCATTATTGAGAAGTTTCGAATAAAGTAAGAATAAGAATACAGTTCTAATAAAGAAGTTAAGTATATGTAACTAAGCTTCTTTATTATTGTATATATTAAGTTTCTTTTAACGCGGTATCAGTTGTAATCTGTCTCAAAATAGCATAGATTAGCACCCGATAGAGAATCAGTTTAATTATAAAGCTATCAACCAATTAATTTTTATTTTTTCTAATAAATAATTTTCAATCTATGGTAAAAAAGTTAGTTCTTATTCTCGGAATAATACTTGTGGCTACATATGCTAACGCCCAAGTGCTAAACATGAATGACGCTCAGGCAGCGGCAAAAAAGGAAAACAAGTTGATCCTAATAAAATTTTCAGGATCAGATTGGTGTGGTCCTTGTATATTACTAAAGAAAACAATCTTTGATTCTTCTGAATTTCAATCATTTGCTAATAAAAAGTTAGCATTGATTAATGCTGATTTCCCTCGACAGAAGAAAAACCAATTATCTAAAGAACAACAAGAACAGAATGATAAGCTAGCCGAAAAATATAATCCTCAGGGAGATTTCCCTTTTCTTGTATTGACTGATGCAAACGGAAGTATCCTAAAAACATGGAATGGTTATGACAAAAAGCACACGGTGGAAGATTATATTAAGGAAATAAACTCCTATATAAAATAAGTAAGGAATGTTTCTTGTTAAGGTACAAACCAAACTAATGGGCAACCAGTTTGAGTTCCACGCGTTGAGTGAGAATGAAGAATTAGGGAAAGAGCAAATTGCTTGTGCTATTAATGAAGTGAAACGGATTGAGAAGTTATTTACTACTTATAGTGATGACAGCATTACAAATGAGGTAAACAGAAATGCCGGAGTAAAACCAACGGTAGTACCTGATGAGTTTTTTAATCTAGTTTACAGAGCACAGAAAATATCAGCACTGACACAAGGCTATTTTGATCTCTCTTATGGATCTCTCGATAAGGACTTTTGGAATTTCAATCAAGCTTTGACTAAACTACCCGATCCGCAAGAAGCCAAAAAAGCAGTACATCTTATCGATTATAGAAATATATTACTCAATAACGATACAAGAACAATTTTCCTTAAAAACAAAGGTATGCGCATTGGTTTTGGAGGTATTGGTAAAGGATATGCTGCCGATTGTGCCAAGCGCGTAATGCTTGAAGCAGGAGTAACGAATGGTATTATTAGTGCGGCAGGCGACTTAAATGCCTGGGGATATCAGGAAGATGGTTCACCATGGACTGTAGGTATAGCCAATCCGAATCTGAAGCAGACTTATTTTTCCACGCTCAATATTACCAATAAAGCAATTGCTACTTCCGGTAATTATGAAAAATTTGTAACTATCAATAATCAGATCTATTCACATACTATCAATCCCAGAACTGGTTATCCAATAAAAGGCATAAAGAGCGTGACAATAATTACCACTAATGCTGAGTTAGCTGATGCAATGGCCACTCCGATAAATATCTTAGGTGTTGCCAACGGCTTGAATCTTATCAATCAGTTAAATGGTATTGAGTGCATTCTTGTTGACGACAATAATAAATTATATCTCTCCAACAACATTAAACTTATAGAATGAAAAAGAAAACTTTTTTTATAGCATTTGGATGTAGCTTATTACTGCTTACATCCTGCACAACAGTTAAGTCCTTCCAGAAATCAAGAATCAATGATGCTGAGATGGGACTTGCTAGTCGCAAAATTGAGAAATACGAGAACAACTTTTTGCTTTATAGAGAAGGGGCATCGGGTGGTAATGGAGGAAAAACCGGCGGTGGTTGCGGTTGTAACTAAATAACAGACAGTAACATGAAGAAAATAGTTGTAACAGTGGCTGCACTCATCTTGTTTTTGAATGTCTCAAAAGCACAAACAGATAGCACTAAATATAGAAAGTTAAAGATTGACGAAGTAAACTTTGTGACCAGTTACTATCACCAGAACGGACAGAACTCTGCTGTTACCGGTGGCATTGGAGACGAAAGGCTGGACGATTCTGGCAACTCTATTGATCTTCAATTAAGTAAATTTGATAAGAAAAATAACAAGCACATTTTTGGAATAGAATTAGGAGTTGATGTTTATAGTTCGGCTTCCTCTGATAAAATAGACCCAAAGACTATTTCGTCAGCATCCAGTCATGATGTACGTGTTTCTCCTTCAGCCAGTTATTTATTTGAGAATACAAAGCATAATTATTCGCTGGGAGGTGGTCTTTCTTTTTCCAATGAATTCGATTATACTTCGGTAGGTGCTAATGTTCTATATTCAAAGGCCTCAAAAGATAAGAATACCGAATTCTCGGCCAAGGCATCAGTCTTTCTGGATACATGGAGGGTAATATTACCTGTTGAGCTACGCCCTAAAAGTCCAAACCTCGATTATAAACAGGGAGATAACGCTCCCCGTAATTCATATAATCTAGCATTGGGGTTAACACAGGTTATAAACCAACGCCTACAAATGTCTGTACTTACCGATATTGGCTATCAAAAAGGATTGTTAGGAACTGCTTATCAACGGGTTTACTTTAAGGATAATGGCGAGAATGCTTATTCGGAAAAGCTTCCCGGTAATCGGTTTAAGTTGCCTATTGGAGTACGAGCCAATTACTTTTTAGGAGACCGGTTCATCTTGCGTGCATTCTACCGTTACTATACGGATAGTTGGAAACTTACTGCTCATACAGCCGAGCTTGAGGTTCCTTACAAGATTACGCCATTTATGTCTATCGCTCCGTTCTATCGTTTCAATACCCAATCGGGTGTTGAATACTTTAAGCCATACAAGGAGCATATGCTATCTGATAAAGAATCATATTACACAAGTGATTATGATTTATCTAAATTCACAAGTAATCTTTTCGGGTTAAACTTCCGTGTAACATCGGCTAATGGAATATTTGGAATAAAGCAACTTAATACTCTTGAGATGAGGTACAGTTATTACAATCGTAGTACTAACTTAACATCACATTTAATAACTCTGGCTCTTAAATTCAAATAACAGAAAGAACACATAACGTTTTAGACATATTTAAATTGGTCTGAAAAATTAAATATTAAAGAGAAACTGTAGCCTCAGAAACAGTTTCTCTTTTTGCTTTTATAAATGTGTACAATATAACATGTAAAAGAACTTTTTTACAAATTGTTTATTCCAATCATTGCTATCTTTGCTATTCAATTTTAATTATTTAAGTCTAATGAAAAATACTTTTCTTTTCCTATTGATCGCTTTTTTACTTCCTGTAGAGAGCTTTGCAAATAAAAACACATTCAATGAGAATGAAAGAGCCAAGTATAATTTCAACCCGGAATGGTTGTTATTTGTAGGTGATTCCACCGGAGCTGAACAACCCAAGTTCAACGATGCTTCCTGGAAAAAGATTACTTTGCCACATGCATTTAATGAAGATGATGCTTTTAAAGTTGCAATAGATAAGCATACCACAGGAATTGTGTGGTACCGGAAGCATTTTAAACTTCCTCTTACAGCAAAAGATAAAAAAGTTTTTTTAGAATTTCAGGGAGTCCGCCAAGGTGGAGAATTTTATCTGAACGGCAAGGCTATAGGCATCCACGAGAATGGGATTATGGCTTGTGGATTTGATATCTCCAATCTGGTTAATTATGGTAAAAAAGAAAATATCATTGCTGTAAGAATTGACAATTCATGGAACTATAAAGAGAAAAGCACCGGAAGTAATTTTCAATGGAACGATAAGAATTTTAATGCTAACTATGGAGGTATACCCAAAAATGTACTGCTTCATATTACTCCCAAAACATATCAAACGCTTCCTCTTTACAGCAATTTGCAGACAACCGGAACTTATATTTATCCCAGGGATATAGACATTAAACAACAATCAGCCGTTATCTGTGTTGAATCTGAAGTTAAAAACGAAACAAAAAAACCACAGGAAATATCTCTCGAAGCATATATTGAAGATATGAACGGAGAGATTATTAAAGAAATTAAGGGAGAAAGCAAAACGCTGGCTACTGGAGAAAAAAGCCTGCTTAAAGCCAATGATAAGGTAAGCGGACTCCATTTCTGGAGCTGGGGATATGGATACCTGTATAATGTATATACCGTTCTACAAATAGACGGGAAAGCTATTGACGTAGTAAAAACACGTACAGGTTTCCGTAAAACAAATTTTGAGAAAGGAATGGTTTACCTTAACAACCGTGTTCTTCAGATGAAAGGTTATGCACAAAGAACCAGCAACGAATGGCCTTCCGTAGGTATGTCTGTTCCTGCATGGTTAAGTGACTTCAGCAATGGGCTTATGGTAAAGAGTAATGGTAATCTGGTTAGATGGATGCATATCACTCCCTGGAAACAAGATGTGGAATCATGTGACAGAGTTGGACTTATACAAGCCATGCCTGCCGGAGACTCAGAGAAAGATATCACAGGCAGAAGATGGGAACAGCGAAAAGAAGTGATGAGAGATGCCATTATTTATAATCGCAACAATCCCAGCATCTTATTTTATGAGTCCGGCAATAAAGGTATTTCTGAAGAACACATGAAAGAGATGAAAGCTATCAGAGATTTATATGATCCATGTGGCGGAAGAGCCATTGGTTCTCGTGAAATGCTGGATAGCAAAATAGCAGAATACGGAGGTGAAATGCTCTACATTAATAAAAGTGGACGCCATCCAATGTGGGCAATGGAGTACTCACGTGATGAGGCCTTACGTAAATACTGGGACGAATTTACTCCACCTTACCACAAAAACGGAGCAGGACCATTATATAAGGGACAAGATGCTTTTGATTATAACCGTAACCAGGATTCTCATGCTATAGAAGATATTATCCGCTGGTATGATTATTTCCGTGAACGTCCGGGAACTGGTGAGCGTGTAAATTCGGGTGGAGTAAACATTGTCTTTTCAGATTCTAACACTCACTTCCGTGGAGAAGAAAACTACAGAAGAAGTGGTGAAGTAGATGCTATGAGATTACCAAAAGATGGCTTCTTTGTTCATCAGGTAATGTGGGACGGATGGGTTGATGTTGAAAAGCCTCATACCCATATCATCGGTCACTGGAATTATACCCCACAAGTAAAGAAAGACATATCTGTTGCTTCTAACGGGAGTAAGGTTGAATTGCTGCTTAATGGGAAATCTCTTGGCTTTGGCGAACAAAGTTACCAATTCTTATTCACCTTTAAGAATGTTCAATGGGAAGCAGGTGAGTTAACAGCTGTTTCTTATAATAAAGATGTAAAAGCAATTAGTCGTGATGAACTTCGCACAGCCGGTGCTCCTTTTACCATCCGCCTGAAGAGTTACGAGAGTGCCGACGGATTAATTGCCGATGGTGCAGATATGGCTTTAATAGAGTTTGAAGTTGTGGACAAAGATGGAAACAGATGCCCAACAGCAAATAACCTTGTCTCATTTAAACTTGACGGGCCGGCTGAATGGCGCGGAGGTATTGCCCAAGGAAAAGATAATTATATTCTTTCAAAAGAACTTCCTGTAGAATGTGGAGTGAACCGTGTTTTAATCCGTACCCTGACCAATGCGGGAAAGATTAATTTAACAGCCTCATCTGACGGATTACAAGCTGCTTTTCTTTCACTAACATCAAAAACAGTGAAAGGAGGAAACGGATTATCAGAATATTTCCAGGGAGAACACCTTCCCTCCAATCTGGAAAGAGGAGCCACCCCTTCTACCCCATCTTATACTGTAAGCAGAATTCCTCTTCACATTCTAAAAACAACTGCCGGAAGTAATGAAGATAAAGCTCTCTTTAGCTATGATGATAATGAAGAATCAGAATGGAACAGCAACGGAGAACAGGGGAAGAACTGGATAACCTATCAATTAGAACGCAATGACACTATCTCTGAACTGGTATTCAAAATGAATAGCTGGAGAAACAAGAGTTATCCTATTCGCATAACCATTGATGGTAAAGAGGTGTTCAAAGGTGATACTGAAAAAAGCCTCGGATATATAACTATTCCTATAGTGCCCACCTGCGGTCAATTCGTTAAAGTGGAACTAATTGGAAAGAACAAAGAGCAGGACGCTTTTAATCTTGTAGAGATTACAGGCAAAAAAGAAATTAAGGAGCAAGATAAGTCCGGCAAGCAATTAGGTATTGTTGAAGTAGAGGTATACAAGAAATAAGCTCTTTAAACAAAAATATTCGTTATAAAAGGCTGTTCCTTGTAATTCAGGAAACAGCCTTTTATAATGAATGCTCATCTGATAAATTTATCTTTAGCAATTTGAAACCTGCAAACTAACCACAAAACACAAAACCTACCCTCACTCCCTCACTATCAGTTTTAAAGGACTGAATATAAAATAGTTGATCCGTGATGGATGCAATTGCATCCATCACGGATCAGTCACATTTCAGGCCTACCCTCACTTTTTCATGTGCAAAAAAGCAGTTTTTATACCAAAAGGATTTTATTTATTTCTCTGATCAAATCATCTATGCTCAATTTGTTTGTATCTAAACCCTTGCTATTATTACCGTATGGTGTATACATTCCCAGACTGGTTACTGAAAACAAGCCAAGAACGGGGGCTTTTGCAGAACTTGCCAAGTGCATAATTCCACTATCGGCACCAATAAAAACATCACTATTTGCCATTACTGAAGCCATTTCCCGGATGTCCTTGCTATATAATGTAGGTGCTTTAAATGCTATTTTTGAGATATTCTCTACAGGTAAAATTTCAATAATGTTGAAGTTTGGATATTCTGATTTTAATCTTCCATAAAATTCCAGCCACCAAGATTCTGTATAGCATTTTGCACCTGTTGCATAAGTAAACAGACAAATTGTTTTTCCTTCTTTGTTACCGGTAAGGCTTTGAACTATTTTTTCTCCTGCTGCCATTTCAGAAGAACTTAATTTAATATCTAAAGTTGGTACTTCTTTATTGACTACAGCTATTCCTAACTTTGATAAAAAACAGCGAAATCCATAAACTGGTTCTTTTGCTATGTGTTTATAATCAAGATATTTAAGCTGAAGATCATTTTCATCATCACCATAAAACTTAAACTTTGCATTAGTAAATTTCGTTGAAAGTCTGCCCGATGATGAACCATTAACAACATTTATTACTATGTCATAACGCCGGCTTCTTAGTTTCAGCCAACCTTGAATATATTGAAATAATTGTTTGAAATGTTTTTTTGGAAGCTTTATAATCTTATCTATATTCTGATAATTCTCAAATATAATTGGAGCTAAGCCTCCTTTGACAAACAAATCAATTTTACAGTCGGGAAATATCTCTGTAATTTCCTGAACTAAAGGAGTAATCAATAATTGATTTCCTAGTCTATGATTAGGCCTGATTATCAATACTCTTTTAATCTCATTCTTATCTAACGAGCCAACAATCTGGTTATTTTCTGAAGCACCTATCTTTTTAGTCAGATCCTTTAGAACAGTTCTTCTTACATTATTGATATTTTTTAAAACATCCATATTTCTATATTATAAATTGAGTAATATATTTTCAGATATAAAATTAATTATATACTCCATATAAAGCATACCTATCAGGTTGTATATGGAAAGTCTTTACAGTTTTTTTATTCCGGCCCCAAAGCTAATAATTATATTTCTATTTTGCACTCTCCAAACTAACACAAATAGTACAAAGTGAACTAGTAAGTGAAGTAGTGCTTCAATTTATATATCTGTTTTTAGCCGGCAGGTAGCAAACTTGCGCTGTAGAATTATAATAGTGCACAATAATAAAAACAGAAGCCGCCGTAAATTTAAACTTTACAGCGGCTTCATTATAAATGTTTATTGCTTATTCTACAGCAATTATTTCACTTCTTCAAAATCTGCATCCTGAACGTTGTCACCCTGATGTTTGTCTGAACCACCTTGTGCACCTGCACCGGCATTCATGTCAGGACCAGCTTGCTCTGCACCTGGCTGACCAGCACCCTGAGCATACATTTGTTCGCTTGCAGCCTGGAATACTTTGTTCAACTCTGCTGTTGCAGCATCAATAGCATCAATATCCTGAGCTTTGTGAGCTTCTTTCAGCTTAGCAAGAGCAGCTTCGATAGGAGCTTTCTTGTCAGCAGGAAGTTTGTCACCCAGCTCTTCTAGTTGTTTTTCAGTCTGGAAAATCATGCTGTCTGCCTGATTCAACTTGTCTATCTTTTCACGTTCTTTCTTATCAGCATCTGCATTAGCTTCAGCCTCAGCTTTCATACGTTCAATATCTTCTTTGCTCAAACCGCTGGAAGCTTCAATACGGATTGTTTGTTCCTTACCTGTTGCTTTATCTTTTGCAGATACTTTAAGGATACCGTTGGCATCAATATCAAATGATACTTCAATCTGAGGAATACCACGGCGAGCTGGAGCAATTCCGGCAAGGTTAAACTGACCGATTGATTTATTCTGACTAGCCATTGGACGTTCACCCTGAAGCACATGGATAGTTACTTCGCTTTGGTTATCAGCAGCAGTAGAGAATACTTCGCTCTTCTTGCAAGGAATTGTTGTATTTGAGTCAATCAGTTTAGTCATTACACCACCCAATGTTTCAATACCCATTGACAATGGAGTAACGTCAAGAAGAACTACACCTTTAATTTCGTCTGTCAAAACTGCACCTTGAACGGCTGCACCTACAGCAACTACTTCGTCAGGGTTTACACCTTTAGAAGGAGCCTTTCCAAAGAACTTCTCAACAAGATCTTGTACAGCAGGAATACGAGTAGAACCACCTACTAAGATTACTTCGTCAATATCAGAGTTGCTTAATCCGGCATCGCTCATTGCTTTACGGCAAGGTTCAACACAAGACTGGATTAAGTCGTGACACAAAGATTCAAACTTAGCACGGCTCAATGTTTTAACCAAATGCTTTGGCACACCTGCAACTGGCATAATGTATGGCAAGTTGATTTCTGTTGTTGTAGTTGAAGAAAGTTCAATTTTTGCTTTTTCAGCAGCTTCCTTCAAACGTTGAAGAGCCATTGGATCCTGACGTAAATCTACGCCTTCGTCATTCTTAAACTCATCTGCCAACCAGTCAATAAGGACTTGGTCAAAGTCATCACCACCCAGGTGAGTATCACCGTTGGTAGAAAGAACTTCAAACACACCGCCACCGAACTCAAGAATAGAGATATCAAAAGTACCACCACCTAAGTCGAACACGGCAATCTTCATATCTTTGTGAGCCTTGTCAAGACCGTAAGCCAAAGCTGCGGCAGTTGGTTCGTTTACAATACGTTTAACTTCAAGACCTGCAATTTGTCCGGCTTCTTTTGTAGCCTGGCGTTGTGAGTCACTAAAGTAAGCAGGAACAGTAATAACCGCTTCTGTCACTTCTTGTCCCAAGTAATCTTCAGCTGTTTTCTTCATTTTCTGAAGAATCATAGCAGAAATTTCCTGTGGAGTATAAAGACGTCCGTCTATATCTATACGTGGTGTGCTGTTTTCTCCTTTAACTACGTGGTATGGCATACGTGCAATCTCTTTCTGAACCTGATCCCAGTTTTCTCCCATGAAACGTTTGATTGAGAATACAGTACGTTTTGCATTTGTAATAGCCTGACGTTTTGCAGGATCACCTACTTTACGTTCGCCACCATCAATAAATGCCACTATAGAAGGAGTAGTACGTTTACCTTCGCTGTTTGCTATTACTACAGGCTCGTTGCCTTCAAATACAGAAACACAAGAGTTTGTAGTTCCTAAGTCAATTCCAATAATTTTTCCCATGATTATATTCTACTTTTAATTATTATTCTACTTAATAAGGTTGATTGCTCTCTTTGTCTTTGTTTATGCCTGGAGCAATCTCACGTCAAAGAACAAACAAACGTCGTGCCAAAAATGGAAATCACCTAAAAACTTCTATGGTCTGACAGCTAAGGTTTCTGTTTCTATAAGATTTCTGACAGGAACACTGCCGTTATGTCAGAACAGGTTCTTTGATTGACAGTTTAAAGTCCGGCGGAAGCTAAGGTAAAGTATGGCGGGAGTTAAGGGTGTTCCTCGTGAAACATTTATATTTTGCTCTACTTCTTATTTAATTAAAGTCTACTTTATTTATATTTAATCTCTACACCTTTTATATATATAAAGTACACCTAAACAACAATATTATTCGAGGAATTACCTTAGGTCCCGCGGGAAAACAACTTACAGCCGGTGAAAGAAAAGCTTAATAAACTAGTGCTTTCTTTCTGCAATTTATTTACCTTTGTCATATTAAAGAAATGAATCAATGAAGCACCTATATTATACCTTACTAATTACACTGGCACTTTTTACCAGTTGCGTGAATAAGCAGCATAACAGAAATGAATCTGCTGGAAAGCAAATTAAAAATAAATATGCCGAGGGCTTTTTAATCAGCAAATCTGCCAAATATACATGTGTAACTGTTTATAATCCCTGGAAAAAAGGAGCGATTTACGACCGATATTATCTGGTAAAGGATGCAAAGACTGCTGTGCCGCAGGATGGAAAGAAGGTTCAGATTCCGCTGAAGTCGCTGGTTGCCAACTCGGCCACTTACTTTGAATTTCTACAGATGCTGGGTGAACTTGACAAAGTGACGGGAGTGTGCAGTGCTGCATGGGTATACAATCCGCAGATACTGGCAGGTGTGAGAGCGAAGAAAATAAAAGATCTGGGAGATGCATTTAATCTGGATATTGAAAATCTAATGGTGCTGCGTCCGCAAGCGGTGATGACTTCGGCTTACAATGCGGAGGATGAAAACTCGAAAAGGCTTACCCAAAGCGGTCTGTCGGTTATCTACAACATAGAATGGCAGGAAAAAACACTGCTTGGCCGTGCGGAATGGATTAAGTTTATAGGTGTGTTTTTTGATAGATCGGCTTTGGCAGACAGCCTGTTCAATAATGTGGAGAAAAGATACAAAGAAATATCAGCATTGGCTCAGAAAGTAAAAAGCCACCCTACCCTATTGTCCGGACAGGATTTCCGCGGTGCATGGTCCATGCCTGCCGGAAAAAGCTTTAATGCAAGGATGTTTCACGATGCAGGCGCCTCCTATTTTTATGCAAATGATACCACTAGCGGAAGTATCTCTTCCAATATTGAGTTGGCTTTGGTTAATTTCAACAAGGCAGATGTGTGGGTAGGTACACAAGCTAACTCATTAAATGAACTAGGAAAGTTCGATGCCAAATACAAACTATTCAAGGCATATAAAGAAGGTAACGTTTATAACTACAATAAACGGATGAATGCCACGGGAGGAAATGACTATTGGGAAAGTGCCATTGCCCGCCCCGACCTGCTTCTTAGCGATATGATAAAGGCTCTTCACCCGGAACTGCTCCCTTCTTATGAATTTACTTACATGCAAAAGCTGAAATGAGAACCAGATTTCTGATATTAATAGCCCTTTTCTTCGTTGCGTTTACCTGCGACATTGCTTTTGGTAGTGTGAATCTTACGATGAACGATATATGGTCTTCCCTTACCGGACACGGAAGTGACAATCTTTACAGGGAAATAATCATCAATTATCGTCTGCCAAAAGCACTGACTGCCATCCTTACAGGCGCAGCACTTTCCGTGGCAGGTGTACTGATGCAGACTCTTTTCCGTAATCCGCTGGCCGGACCGGATGTACTTGGTGTTACGTCAGGTGCAAGTCTGGGAGTTGCCCTGCTTACATTGGGAGCCTCATCGCTTCCGTGGTTTGTCATTGCCGGATGGGGGCAGGTTACTGCTGCTGTACTTGGTGCTGTCGGAGTATTATTACTGGTCATAATTGTATCGGTCAAAGTTCCGCAAACCGTCTCCTTATTAATAATAGGAATGATGTTCGGCAACTTTGCCGGAGCCATTGTCAGCATTCTGCAAAGCACCAGCAATCCGGATACATTAAAGCTATTTATATCGTGGACCTTTGGCAGCCTTTCATCTGTAAGCTGGAGTTACATGGGAATCATGGCACCAATTGTGGTTGTGGGCACGGGGCTGGCCTTTATTCTTCAGAAACGCCTCAACGTATTATTGCTGGGCGAAAAGTATGCCGCCGGACTTGGTATATCAGTTCCTCAAACCCGCCTGCTTATTATTCTTGCCACAGCCTTACTGGCCGGAACATCTACCGCCTTTACCGGACCAATTGCCTTTATCGGAGTAACAGTTCCCCATATTGCCCGGGGCATTTTTCACACTTCAGACCATCAGAAAATTATTCCCGCTTCCATTCTTTGCGGAGGTGTGATTATGCTTATCTGCGATCTTATCTCACAAATGCCGGGAAGTCAAGGCACATTACCCATCAATTCAGTAACCGCACTCTTTGGTGCGCCCATCATTATCTGGATTATCACAAAGAACGGCGGAATGGGTAAATAGCCCTCGGGAGTGAAGAAAAAAGTATCGTATTATAAAGGTATAATTATTGCCCGATTAATTCCTGCACTTCAATTAATTTATTTATCTTTGCTCAGTTATCAACATTAAAACAATTAAATTTACACTTAAATGGGTAGAGTTCTAATTATTGGTGCTGGCGGCGTTGGAACCGTCGTTGCACATAAAGTGGCACAAAATGCTGATGTTTTCACAGATATTATGTTGGCAAGCCGCACAAAATCGAAATGTGATGCCATTGCTAAGGCAATTGGCGGAGATAGAATAAAAACGGCTCAGGTAGATGCCGACAATGTAGATGAACTGGTTGCTTTATTCAACGAATTCAAACCGGAACTTGTAATCAACGTAGCCCTTCCTTATCAGGATCTTACTATTATGGATGCCTGTCTTATTGCAGGGGTCAACTACCTTGACACAGCAAACTATGAACCAAAGGATGAAGCTCACTTTGAATACAGCTGGCAATGGGCATATCAGGATAAGTTTAAAGAAGCCGGACTAACGGCTATCTTAGGATGTGGTTTTGACCCGGGAGTAAGTGGCGTTTATACTGCGTATGCAGCTAAACATCATTTCGATGAAATCAATTATCTGGATATTGTAGACTGCAATGCGGGTGATCATCACAAAGCATTTGCAACTAACTTCAACCCGGAAATCAATATCCGTGAGGTTACGCAAAAAGGAAAATACTACGAAAACGGAGAATGGGTGGTTACTGAACCTCATCAGATTCACAAACCATTGAATTATCCTAATATCGGCCCTAAAGAATCATACGTAATTTACCACGAAGAACTGGAATCTCTGGTAAAGAACTACCCTACCCTGAAGCGTGCACGCTTTTGGATGACCTTCGGACAGGAATATCTTACTCACCTTCGCGTTATCCAGAACATTGGTATGGCCCGTATTGATGAGATTGATTACAACGGACAAAAAATTGTTCCTATTCAGTTCCTGAAAGCTGTTCTTCCTAATCCGGGAGATCTTGGTGAAAACTATACCGGAGAAACTTCAATTGGTTGCCGTATCCGCGGTATCAAAGACGGAAAAGAGTGTACTTATTATGTATATAACAACTGTAGCCACGAAGCAGCCTACAAAGAAACAGGTGCCCAAGGGGTAAGTTACACAACCGGTGTACCTGCCATGATTGGTGCAATGATGTTCCTTAAAGGTGAATGGAGACGTCCGGGCGTTAATAATGTAGAAGACTTTAATCCGGATCCGTTCATGGAACAACTCAATAAACAAGGATTACCTTGGGTAGAAGTATTCGGCGGCGATCTAGAACTCTAAATACAGAACTTCTTAGAGGGTGCTAAAAAATCTTTGGCACCTTCGTTTTCTCATACTCAACGTTTTATTTTTATCTTTTTAATCATTAAATTATTAATATTGAATTATGAATGTAGGAGATAAAGCCCCTGAAATATTGGGCATAAACGAAAAAGGAGAAGAAATTCGCCTTAGCAATTATAAAGGAAAAAAAGTAGTATTGTACTTCTATCCAAAAGATAGTACTTCGGGATGCACAGCTCAAGCCTGCAGTCTGCGTGATAATTACTCTGATCTTCGGAAAGCCGGGTATGAAGTTATAGGCGTCAGTGTAGATAATGAGAAATCTCATCTGAAATTCATCGAGAAGAATGAACTTCCTTTCACACTAATTGCTGATACTGAAAAGAAACTGGTAGAACAATTCGGTGTGTGGGCAGAGAAGAAAATGTACGGAAGATCGTATATGGGAACACTTCGCACAACCTTTATCATTAATGAAGAAGGCATTATCGAACGCATTATTACTCCGAAAGAAGTGAGCACAAAAGATCATGCTCAGCAAATATTATAAGTAAGAACAAGTTACAAAACAACTAATTTATGGCAAAGAAAGAAAGCGATGAATTAAATTTCCAAACAAATATGGCGTCAAGCGAAAAATTAAAAGCCTTACAGGCTGCCATGGATAAGATAGAAAAAAGCTACGGCAAAGGTTCTATAATGAAACTGGGCGATAACAATGTACAGGAAATAGAAGTAATCCCTACTGGCTCAATTGCATTAAATGCAGCTTTAGGAGTAGGTGGTTATCCTCGGGGAAGAGTTATTGAAATCTATGGACCTGAATCTTCAGGTAAAACAACACTTGCAATCCATGCCATTGCACAGGCTCAAAAAGCAGGAGGTATTGCTGCCATTATTGATGCCGAGCATGCATTCGACCGCTTTTATGCTGCCAAACTAGGTGTAGATATTGACAATCTTTGGATCTCACAGCCCGACAATGGTGAACAAGCATTGGAGATTGCCGAACAGCTTATCCGTTCTTCAGCAGTTGACATTGTTGTAATTGACTCTGTTGCCGCACTTACTCCAAAAGCTGAGATTGAAGGCGATATGGGAGAAAATAAAGTAGGTCTTCAGGCTCGTTTAATGTCTCAGGCGTTGCGTAAACTGACTGGTACCATTAGTAAAACAAATACTACTTGTATCTTTATTAACCAGTTACGTGAAAAGATTGGCGTAATGTTTGGCAACCCGGAAACAACGACCGGTGGTAATGCACTGAAATTCTATGCTTCCGTACGTTTGGATATCCGCCGTATAAGCCAGCTTAAAGATGGTGATGAGGTTATAGGTAACCAGACTCGCGTAAAAGTAGTTAAGAATAAAGTGGCACCTCCATTCCGCAAAGCAGAATTCGACATCATGTTTGGAGAAGGTATCTCACGCTCAGGTGAAATTGTTGACTTGGGTGCTGATATGGGAATTATCAAGAAGAGCGGTTCATGGTATAGCTACAATGATACCAAACTTGGACAAGGTAGAGATGCTGCCAAACAATGCATAGGTGATAATCCTGAACTTGCAGATGAATTAGAAGCTTTAATCTTTGAAAAACTGAAAGAGAAAAAGAACTAATTATCCTTTTAAAAGATAGAAGAGCGAATGGGAAAGAAATAAAATCTTTTCTTTTCGCTCTTTTTTTTATTTTCTTTGTAACAACATTCCGGTGCATTACGTCTTTATTAATGTAATCACATTGATAGCGCGTCAATATAAACAGAGTAATCACTTTAAAATCTACAGGATTATGATTAAGAAATGTATTTTGTGTATATCTATGCTACTGGTAGCTCAATGGAGCCTTGGCCAAAACATAGACAAATTGTTTTCTGAATTTTCACATGCACCGAAGGTTGAGAACGTGAAAATAAATAAGTTTCTGATGACGTTAATAAAACCCTTCATGAACGGCGAGGATACACATGGATTAAAAGGCATCAATTCCATGCAGATTCTAGCTCTGAGTAGTTGCTCATCCGATATTAAAAACAGTTTTGCTGAAAAGGTAAAAACGCTGAACGATGAAAGTTACGAAACATTAGTTCGTTCAAATCAAAATGGCGAGAATGTGAGAATATTGGTTAAGATAGACAAAGAAGAAATTCGTGAATTGGTAATACTTACTACCGGTGAAGGTGCGGCTATAGTAAAAATTAAAGGAAAGTTTAATAAATCAGATCTCGCCAAACTTACTGATAAATAAGAATATGGATGCCGAAAGCTTCAAAAAATTGTATCTTCCATATCACCAAAAGCTTTACAGGATTGCCTATAAGTTATTGGGAAACCAGTGCGATGCGGAAGATATGGTGCAGGAAGCGTATCTGAAACTATGGAACAAACGAGATGAACTTATTGATATCAAGAATCCTGAATCGTTTTCTGTAATCTTACTTAAAAATATCTGCTTTGACTATCTTCGTTCAACTAAAAATGATATAGGAAAACAGGATATAGAAGTAGTAGGTAAAGCCAATGAAGTTTCACTGATTAATGAAATAGAGACCAAAGATGAATTAAACTGCGTGAAACAACTCATTACACAATTACCGGGAAAACAACAGGAAGTTATGAAATTAAGGCATCTGAGTGAATGTTCTATAGAAGAAATAGAACAGATAACCGGACTCAATGCTATCAACATAAGAGTATTGATATCAAGAGCTAGAAAAACGATACGCGAACAATTTAATATATTGAGACAATGATGAAAATCTTTGAAATAGAAAAACTAATAGCCGATTTTTATGAAGGAAAAACATCGGTTGCTCAGGAAAAGGAACTAATGCACTTTTTTGAGACTCAGGAAGTGCCGCCTCATTTACTGGCAGACAAAGAACTGTTTCAGAAGATATACAACAGTTGTAATGAGATAGAAGTGCCACCTCATTTGGAACAGAAGTTAAGTACTTTTATTGACTCATTGGAGAAGAAAGAAAAAACGATTAAGCCTCATCAGGAAAGAAAAATTAACTGGCATTGGATAAGTGGTATAGCAGCAGGTCTGTTTTTGATTCTGAGCATAGGACTCTATACGCACATTGAGCAACAGGAGCCAGTGCTTACTGATACATATTCTAATCCAAAAGATGCTTACAAGGAGGCTCAAAAGGCATTATTACTAGTATCTATTAATCTGAACAAAGGAGTTTCTAAATTGGAAAGTGCCCAAAAAGACATGAATAAAGTAAATAAAATTCTGGATGAAAGAATCTCCGAATAAAAAAAATACAGCGATGAAATTAAAACATTTGTTATTTGCAATATTAATGTGCTGTGCCAGTATGGTATTTGCACAAAACAAACTCGTTGAAAAGTTTGGTGATATGGATGGAGTAACTTCCGTATTCATATCCAAATCAATGCTTCAAATGATGCCTAACATGAAAACGGAAGGGATCGATATTGGAGGGGTTGCCGGAAAACTGGAATCAATACTTATACTGACAAGCGAAAAAGCAGCAATCTCTAATATGATGAAAAGTGAGATTCCTCACTTCGCCAATGATAAGAGATATGAAGAGTTGATGCGTGTAAAAGATGAAAATTCGCGGGTAACTTTTTACATCAAGAAAAAGAGCAATGGAAAAATAGGCGAACTGGTGATGCTGGTAGATGAACATCCGGAGTTTGTATATATACAAATGATGGGAGATATGACACTTCAGGATATTCAGAAAATTACAAAAGGAAAGAAATAAAGATGAATACAGATGTAGCAATCTTATTTGAAAACAAATAAAATTATACAAATAATTAGTATCAGGACAATATCTTATTAGAGTGATAAGCAAACAAATATATAATTAGTTTGCTTATCACTCGTTTTTATTGTAAAAAAGACAGATTTATAATCCTTAGCGTACTCACCACATACTACTTGTATATTTATAGTCTTTCACAAACAATGCAAACAACAATCTGTAAATAAACAGAAAAAGACATTCTCTACTCTGTAATATATAAAAGAATGCTTTAAACACAAAAATGTTAATAGTGTTAATTAACAATAATACTATACGAAATAGAACTTAGTATTTAATAAATACATTTACCTTTATGGCGATTTATTGAATCAAAAGTGAAAGAGACAGAAGATAAAATACTATTTGGAGCATTCAAGTTATTCTTAACAAAGAACTTCGAAAAGGTTACTATAGCAGACCTTGAGAAGGCTCTGGGGTTAAGCCGTGGAGCTATCTTCTACTATATGAAAACTAAAGAAGAACTTTTTATCAGAGTTATTGATAAATATGTCTTATCTCCTCACAATATCGATAACAAATTTGCAGCATTTAAAGATTCCAGCCTTATCAATTTCATTAATTTTTATATTGATGGAATAAAAAAAACCATGAAATCAATTGAATCGTGTGGCGTCGAGAATCTGCACAGATCCTATTTTAGCCTTATCTTTCAGGCTTTACAATACTACCCCAATTTTAGTGAATTCATTTCCGGTGTTTTTGAGAAAGATCTGGAATTATGGAAAAGAGTTGTAGAGAATGCAATCAAATCAGGAGAATTAAAACAAGATCTGGATGCTGATATTGTAGCTATGCATTTCAGATATATATACTCAGGGCTATCTTTCGAAATGTCTTTAAAGAAAGGTCTCGATACGGAACTGTTAATGGAGATCTATATGGAGTTCTATAACAGGATCAAAACATAAACACAGAATATGAAAAATCAGGTTTTTATTAATGATATAGGTGTATTTTTACCTAACAATCCTGTCAGCAATGATGACATGGAAAAACATTTGGGGCTAATCTCAGGAAAACCTTCAAGAGTAAAGAGTATTGTTCTTCGTCAGAATGGAATAAAAAGAAGATTCTATGCCCTTGATCAACAGCAAAACATAACTCATACCAGTGCTGAAATGGCTGTTGAAGCAATTAAAAAATTATTTTCCTCAGACTTTTCCGGAAAAAATATAGATTTATTAGCATGTGCTACATCTATACCCGACCAACTTCTCCCCTCTCATGCATCAATGGTTCATGGTTTATTAAAAAACAAACCAACTGAAATATATTCAAGTGCAGGCGTTTGCCTTACTTGCCTTCAAGCTTTAAAAATAGGATATATGTCTATTAAAGCTGAGAATTCCACAAATGCTGTTTGTTGTGCTTCGGAACTTGTCTCAGCAACTCTTCTTTCAAAAAACTATGAAGAAGAATATGAGAAAGCCCAGAATGTAGGGGAAAATCCTTATATGGCTTTCGAAAAAGATTTCCTTCGTTTTATGTTATCAGATGGCGCAGGAGCTGTTTTACTTGAAAATGCTCCTAAAGGCAATCAATCTCTTAAACTGGAATGGATTGAAATGACTTCCTATGCTAACGAGTTACCAACCTGCATGTTTCTTGGAGCTGAACTTGAGAATGATGGAGAACTTAAAAGCTGGAAAAAGTTTAAAAGCCAGGAATTGATTGACAGATCTGTTTTTGCAGTAAAGCAAGATATCCGTTTACTTAAAGTACACATCATTAAATATTGGGTTGATCACATTGAATCATGCCTTAAAAAGCATAACATTTCTGCGTCTGAAGTTGATTATGTTATACCACATGTTTCTTCTATGTTCTTTTATCACAAATTACTTGAAGAGATTTGCGCCCGCAACATTGACCTTAGAGAAGAAAAGTGGTTCACTAATTTAACGTCAGTGGGTAATATTGGCTCTGCAGCTGTATTCGTAGCACTGGAAGAGCTATTTCATTCCGGAAAATTAGAAAAAGGGCAAAAGGTATTATTACTAGTTCCCGAAAGCGGAAGATTCTCTTACGGCACAGCATTACTAACGGTTTGTTAGTTAATAAAATAACAACTTTACAGTAAAAACTACTTTCCAGAAGTAAAAAACAAGTATTAATATCATTAATTATATAATATTCGTATTTTTACTATGTTAAAATAGTTAAAACATAAATACCGTACGGTTGGTATAATTATCTTTGTAACTCATAATAAGAGCTGAGTAATACAATATACTCACTAAATTGAATAAAATGGTTAGGGGAAATGGTTATCGCGAGATAACCATTTTTGTTTTTTAAAAGAACATAAACGCAGAAGAATAAATCCTGTATTTGACAGACATAAAGGATTCGGGAATCTTATGTCTGCCAAATGCAGGATTTATTTTATATACATAAACGGCAATATTCAATAAATTGATATTAAAAACACACTTAGTTTGTACTATACAAAATATATAACAGAGAAGAGACGCCTATAACAATCCAAAGAAGAACTCCCTGAATCATAGGACGCACACCTACGCGTTTCAATACATCTTTAGAAAGTGATGCTCCAATAAAAAAGAGTGTAAGAGTTAAACCTTTACGAGCCAACCACACTAACCCACTAGTAAGGAAAGCAGGCAGAGGCAGGAAGGTATTGGCAAACATGGCTAAGATGAAAATAAAGATAAACCACGGAATGGAAACCTTACCGGTCTTATTCTTAAAAAGAAATGAAGTCACAAATGCTACGGGTATTATCCACAAAGCTCGTGTAAGTTTTACTGTTGTTGCCACTTTCAAAGCCTCTTCACCATAAGCAGCTCCGGCACCAACCACAGAGCTTGTATCATGAATGGCTATAGCAGCCCACAAACCAAACTGATGCTGAGTGAGCCCTAAGTAATGTCCCATTATGGGGAAAAGGAAAAGAGCTATGGCATTAAGGATAAAGATAGTTCCCAATGATACGGACATCTGACCATCATCCGCTTTTATTACCGGGCCAACCGCAGCAATGGCACTTCCTCCACAAATAGCCGTTCCCGAGCTAATGAGGTAACCGGTTTTCTTTTCCACCTTCATGCGCCAGGCTATAAAAGAACCAATAACTAATGTGCCGGCCACAGAGACAATGGTAAACATCATTCCATCTTTACCGGAAGCTAATGCCTGATGAAGATTCATGCCGAACCCTAATCCTACCACTGAAAACTGCAAAAGATACTTTGATGATTTTTTATTAAACTTAGGATGTGCCTGTCCACAAACCAAGGCGAAGATCAAGCCTGTAAGCAAGGCTACCGGAGGAGTCACGAATGGGAAAAGACAGAAGACGAGTAACAATCCGTAGATTACCTTATTGTTATCCTTCAAAAACTTTACAAGTGCGTTCATACTTATTTATTCCTTAATGATTATGACGCAAAGGTAAGGTAATAATGCCTGCGAAGCCAATCGTTTTTATTAATGCCTTATAACTTTTTATTATAATGGGCAGCAAATTGCATGAATACCTGAGAAAGACCACTCTCCTCTCCTTGCAAGCGTGCAAAGGAAAACTCCCGCTGCATCTCCAGATATTTTATATCTATCACTTTAAATAGACCAGCAGCAAGTTCACGAGAGATGGAGCGAACTGATACAATTCCCATACAATCAGTATTTTCAAGGAAAAGTTTGATGCTTTCCGTACTTCCCAAATACATTTTTATATTGAGATCTGATAATCTAATGTTATGGCGAAGCAAAGAAGTCTCCAATACATCAAGGGTACCCGATCCTCTTTCGCGCAATACCAGAGGCATTTTATAAAGATCGTAAACAGATATCTCATCAAGTTTTGCCAGTTTGCTGTGAGTATGCACCACTGCAACAAGTTCATCATCAAGAAAAGTGGTGTATTTCAAGTTGGGTAAACGGATAATTCCCTCCACCAATCCCAGATCTATGCGATGCTCCTGCAAAGCAACCTCCACATCACGGGAATTGCCATTGAGCAAAGACAAGGATACCTGAGGAAATTTCTCGATAAACCGGGCCAGCAAAGGCGGAAGAACATATTGCGAAATGGTGGTACTTGCCCCCAGACGAAGTTCCCCCGAGCATTCATTATGAAGCAAGTGCATTTCATAATCCAGCCGTTTGTAATCATCAAGTATACGTTCGCTATGTTCCAGAAGAAGTTCTCCGGCACGTGTCAAAGTGATTTTATTTCCCAACCTTTCAAAAAGCCGGGTCTTATAAAGTCCTTCCAGCTCTTGTATATGTTTGGTTATGGCAGGTTGGGTGATAAATAGCTCCTGCGAAGCCTTGGTAAAACTAAGGTTCCGGGCCACACTAAGAAACACTTTGAGCCGGAAGTCGGACATAGAGCTGAATTTTATGATATTAAATTAATTAGTGCAGTTCGTCTCCACGAATACCCAAAGCCTGCATCACCGGATAAGCCAGCATTTCCCAGCGATATTCGGTATCATTATCTGGTTCATTCATGCGGAACTGAATCAGTTCTTTTTCTTTCACCTTCTTTAAAATCTTATGCACCTTTTCTCCATACTCCTCATTAAAGGAGAGCACAACAATTCTTTTCACTTCTTCGGCATCTGCAAGTACATTTAATGATTCCAGAAACAGTTCTTCACGGGAAGTCATCTTTTCCGGTTGGAAAGTATTGAAGCAAAACTCCCCAAACTCATTACTAAAAGCTACATTATTGAGTTCTTTGGTCAAATCGGAAGGCTGGGCATAAACCAAATGGGCAGAATCATCATCATAGATAAAGAATATCTGTGTCTCGTTCTTTCCCTCGGAAATCCCGGCATCAAGGGCAATATAGGTAAACAGATGAGAAAGATCCATATCCTGTAACTTCCTTTTCAACATACTTTCAAAGTTTCTTTTAATATCTTCGGTTACGAAGTTCAGAAAAGACGCATCGATCAACATCACCGTCTCGGCCATTTTTATTTCTTCTTCCATGGGGTTTCTTTATTTAATGGGATAAAGATACAAATTAATCTCAATGCACTATAATCTGTCCAAGGTTATTTTATGTGAATGCCCTATATGAATTAAGTGACTATTGCCGGATAATTAAATTTAGGGTCATGAGGCTAGCTATTCAGCCTGTACAAGGCAGGCTACTGGCTTGTACAGGCTAAGATTCCAGGTTGTACAGGCCAGCATTAGTCTTTCAGGTTAAACGAACTAAACTCGGGGTTATTCTTACTAAAATTCAGTTAAGGGTTCAATAGATAAACCAATAAAACCAAACGTTATCCGGAGTAATTTGAAACAGCAAGCTCTACGGTTTCATTAAATAACTCATGATATCTATTAATTCCTATAGAGAAAAATAAGATTATAGACCAATACTAGACAAAATGTCAGCTAAAACCAAATATATAATGTCAAAATGTCTCTGTAATAAAATTATTGTGTCTACAAATTAAACAATGAAGAGGTTGGCAAATCTTTTGAAGCTCATTAAGTGTTACTTATTAAAAAAGAAATAAACGAAAGGAGATATAACTATATGAACTTCAACAATTTTACTATTAAATCACAGGAAGCGGTGCAAGAGGCCCTGAACCTGGCACAGAGCCGCGGACAGCAGACCATTGAAACTGCTCATGTGCTGCACGGGGTGATGAAGGTTGGCGAAAATGTAACCAATTTTATCTTCCAGAAACTGGGAATGAACGGGCAGCAGATTGCTCTGGTGCTCGACAAGCAAATTGATTCTTTCCCAAAAGTAAGCGGTGGAGAGCCATACCTGGGCAGAGAGACGAATGAGGTATTCCAAAAAGCCACTCAGTATTCCAAAGAGATGGGCGACGAATTTGTTTCTCTGGAACATTTACTGCTGGCTTTGCTGACGGTAAAAAGCACCGTTGCCAATATTCTGAAGGATGCCGGAATGAACGAAAAGGAACTTCGGGCAGCCATTACTGAATTGCGTAAAGGGGAAAAAGTAACATCGCAGACCAGTGAGGATACTTATCAGTCACTAAACAAATATGCCATCAATCTGAACGAGCAAGCCCGCACCGGCAAACTTGATCCGGTGATTGGCCGTGACGAAGAGATTCGTAGGATACTTCAGATTCTGAGTCGCCGTACCAAGAACAATCCTATCCTGATTGGCGAGCCTGGTACCGGTAAGACAGCTATCGTGGAGGGTTTGGCTCACAGAATCCTGCGGGGCGACGTGCCGGATAATCTAAAGAACAAAGAAGTTTATTCATTAGACATGGGTGCATTGGTGGCCGGTGCAAAATATAAAGGAGAGTTTGAGGAAAGATTGAAATCCGTAATCAACGAAGTGATAAAATCAGACGGAAACATTATTCTCTTTATTGATGAGATTCACACGCTTGTGGGTGCGGGTAAAGGTGAAGGCGCCATGGATGCGGCAAATATCCTGAAGCCTGCGCTGGCTCGTGGCGAACTGCGTTCTATCGGAGCCACAACTTACAACGAATATCAGAAATATTTTGAGAAAGATAAAGCTCTTGAACGAAGATTCCAGGTGGTTCAGGTGGATGAGCCGGACATTCTTAGCACCATTTCTATCCTTCGGGGACTGAAAGAACGCTATGAGAATCATCACCAGGTGCGTATCAAAGATGATGCAATCATTGCTGCCGTGGAACTGTCTAACCGTTACATCACAAACCGTTTCCTTCCGGATAAGGCGATTGACCTTATGGACGAAGCTGCTGCGAAGTTACGTATGGAGGTAAACTCCGTCCCCGAGGAACTGGACGAGATAAGCAGAAAAATTAAACAGCTGGAAATTGAACGCGAAGCCATTAAGCGTGAAAAGGATGAAGATAAACTGCAACTTCTCAACAAGGAGATTGCTGAGTTGAAAGAGCAGGAAAGTTCATACAAGGCTAAATGGCAAAGCGAGAAAAACTTAGTAAACAAGATTCAGCAGAATAAGATTGAGATAGAGAACCTGAAGTTTGAAGCTGAAAAAGCCGAACGTGAAGGTGACTACGGACGGGTAGCCGAGATTCGCTACGGCAAACTTCAGGCACTGGATGCCGAGATTAAAGAAACTCAACAGGAGCTGCACCACATGCAAAACGGAAGTGCGATGATTAAGGAAGAGGTTGATGCCGAGGATATTGCCGATGTAGTATCACGCTGGACGGGTATTCCGGTAAAGAAGATGCTGAAAAGCGAGGCAAACAAGCTTCTTTTCCTGGAAAAAGAACTCCATGAGCGGGTAATTGGTCAGGATGAAGCCATCGAAGCAGTGGCCGATGCCGTGCGAAGAAGCCGGTCCGGATTGCAGGATCCTAAGCGTCCTATCGGAAGTTTCATCTTCCTGGGAACCACCGGTGTGGGTAAAACTGAACTGGCCAAGGCACTTGCCGAGTTCCTCTTCGATGATGAAGCAATGATGACCCGAATAGACATGAGCGAATATCAGGAGAAACACTCTGTTTCCAGACTGGTCGGGGCGCCTCCGGGATACGTAGGTTACGATGAAGGCGGCCAGCTTACTGAAGCCATTCGTCATAAGCCCTACTCTGTGGTGCTGTTCGACGAAATAGAAAAAGCGCATCCGGATGTGTTCAACATCTTACTGCAGGTACTCGATGATGGCCGACTGACTGATAACAAAGGAAGGGTGGTAAACTTCAAGAATACCATCATCATTATGACGTCCAACATGGGAAGCTCGTACATTCAAAGTCAGTTTGAAAAGCTGAACGATGAAAACAGAAACAGTATTATCGAGGAAACCAAAAAAGAAGTGATGGTGATGTTGAAGAAAACAATTCGTCCAGAGTTCCTGAACCGTATAGACGAGACCATTATGTTCCTACCACTGTCCGAGAATGAGATTAAACAAATTGTTGGTCTACAGATAAAAGGCATCCAAAAAATGCTGGCCGGAAACGGAGTAACCCTTGAACTGACGGAAGCAGCCATGCAATTTATTGCCACTGCCGGATATGATCCGGAGTTTGGTGCCCGTCCGGTAAAGAGAGCCATTCAACGTTACCTGCTAAACGACTTATCCAAAAAGCTACTGGCACAGGAAGTAGACCGTGAAAAGCCAATTGTGGCAGATGTATCAGGTGAAGAATTAGTTTTCAGGAATTAAGGTAGATTTCAGGATAACAAAAGCACAGCAGAATAAAGAGAAATCTTATTTGCTGTGCTTTTTATTTTTATAGTTTTCTAAATCAGATTACAATAATATTTTATAGAAGATAACATATATCATCATTACATTATATGCCGCATGAGATAAGATTGCCCCAAGTAATGAACCTGTTTTCTGCTTACAGAAGAAAAACAAGCGACTTACAGCATACATACTTATCACCCAAACCAAAGAAGGTAATAACAAAAATGTCCAACCTCCCGCAACATATACAATGCCGAAATGAGCCAGGTGAGTAAATGCAAAAGCCAAGCTATCAAATCTTGACGCATTCCGGTCACCGAAGCGAGAAACAAAACTTCCATGTATCAACCCTCTATAAAATAGTTCCTCCCCTATAGGACTAAAAATCATTCCGGCAAATGCATAAAGAATAAAATACATTTTTCTGGTTTCAGGAGTAAATACTACTCCGGAAACTGAATAAGATTTAGCTATATAGACAAGGCTGTTATTTATTGTACTTCCAAAAAGCCAGGATGCACTTAAATAAACAATAAAAGAAGCAATGCCGCCCAAAGCTGCTGAGTATATTAACCATTTAAGGTTCTTTGGTTTTTTAATTCCAATAAAAGCTCTTCCCACTTTATTTAGCAGAATAAAAGGAATAAACCACATGACGATAAATATAATAGAAACAGAGCCATAGTTCTTTGTGACATTAGCACTTAGAACCAATATAAAACGAGGAATACCCAATAGAATAATAAATATTAAGCCAAATACCCAATTGTATGGGATAAGGTTTTGAAAGATCGGTCTAATAGCTTTCATAGTTCCTTTTTTATTAGATTTGAGCAAAAGCACGAACTTCACAGTCCGTGCTTTCATATTGTTAACTTTAATATTAAATACAAGAACAAATTCTTAGATATTTAATTCGTTTAATATTTTATTAGGCCATCACTTTCACTGAAAAGCCTGGAAAACAAGTCATAAATATATCATCCAATATAATCTTTAAGAGCCTGAACATAGCTTGCAAATGCTTTTCTTCCTGCAGGCTGAATCCGGCAAGCCGTATGCGTTTTCTTTCCCACAAAGCTTTTCTCCACTTTAATATATCCTGCTTCAGAAAGTTTGTCCAACTGCACACTCAAATTACCGGCCGTTGATTGGGTTTTCTCCTTCAGATACACAAAATCAGCTTCTTCCACATTCATAAGAATGGCCATTACACCAAGGCGAAGTTGTGAATGAAGCAACGGATCTAATTCTCTGAACATAAGTCATACTTTTTAGATTTTCTGCTTGCGGCATTCAATACATGCCCGGGAATAATCATTAAGACCACGAACATTGCTGCAAATACAAGTATACACGACAAACCGTGAACAAACAGCAGCATAAAGCTAAATAAAATGCCGATAAAACCAGAGACTATAAGTAATTTGTACTTAATAACCATCCCTGTCATTGTTACTCCTATATTTATAAGTAATGCTTCCATAAATAAAATCGGGAATGTTCCTATAGGTTGTGTAAAGCTAAATATAGGAACCAACATTGCACATACTCCCAGAATGGTCCAGATATATCCTATCACCTTATCTACATAGGTCACAACTCTTTTTTTCTTCCTTTTAAGCATGTATATCATCACCGGCCATCCTATTGCCGGTATTAACCACCAAAGCCAGAATATATTTGAATTGCCAGTTGCATTGTAGCCAAAATAGATAATCAAGGAAACAATTGTTGCTACATATCCCCATAAAAGGAACATATTTCCTGAACCTTCACGCATTCCTTCTTTTGTTTCCTGAATCATTCGGGAAATAATTTCTATACTTTCTTTCTCTGTTAACGTTTTCTCTTCCATAGTTCTTTTTAATTAATTCATAAATTGGTTTATAATATAAACTATATTCGGATAAAAATAAGCAATCAAGCTGTACACTTCCTAATTGCTCGGTGCAAATATAAAGTAGTTTATATTATAAACCAAAATAAATGTTCTTTTTTTTATCCTTAAACTTATATTTTTTCTTTATTAAGATTTTATAGTCAAGTACTTTGGAGGTTATCTCATGCAGATAAAGCGAGAAAAGGTGCTAGACTGCTGAGTTATTCTGAAATATTACAATTTATGTAGAGTGATTTTAGATCATCAATCTGTAGCTCCAGCTTTTGATAAAAAGACAGCGGGGTTTATTTTTTTCTCGCATGATATTATCAATGATTGTATCTGCAGCCTATAACAGCAAAACATCCTATCTATTTATCCGCAGAAAACTAGATAGGATATTTGTTATATGAACCAAAAACTCAATAAACCATGGGAATATTGAATTAATACATCACCAGTCCACCGTGAGCTTTCAATTTAAAAGTAACAGACTTTTCTGGAACTATAATTGAATCAGCAAGTTTTCCATCTGGAGAATCGGTAATACAATTTAATTGTTTATCTTTTATAAAAGAAAGATCCAAAGTAATTGCTTTATCGCTGTTTTCTCCATTAATAGCTGCAACAAACCAATGGGCACCACTTCTGCGTGCCATAACAACTAATTTTCCGGGATAGCCATCAATCAATCGGGTTTCGTCCCAAACACTTGGAACAGCAGATAAATAATTGGCCACAAAAGAAGGATAATCAAGCAGATTCTGAGGAACAAGTCCCAGATGCTGAACACCGGAGAAAAAGATTACAGGCAAAGCCAGTTCAAAAGCATCAGTAGTACAGCGAACTGGTCCGGTTCCTTTTTTCTCTCCTAAAGTAGGATTAAGAATAAGTGGAGTAAAGTCCATTGGAGCTAGAGCATTGCGAACAAAAGGCAAGACACAAGCATGCTGCGGTCTTAAGTTTTCCGCTTCCTGACCAAAGGTGCAAAATTCCATTCCCTTTACGGCTTCCGCTGTCACAAAATTAGGATACATCCTCTCCCATCCACGAGGCAGGGTTGTTCCGTGGAAGTTTACAGTAATGTCAAAGTCATTGGCATCAGTGAGAATATCTTCATAAAGTTTCATAGTAGCTTGCTTGTCCCCTCCAAAAAAGTCAACCTTGATACCTTTCACTCCTATGCTTTGCATCCATTTCATCTCTTCTCTGCGAATGTTACGTTCGGCCATTTTATCCTTGGGAGTCTGATTAGCGTCATTCCACTTTCCATTGGAATTATACCAAAGAATAAGAGATACGTTCTTTGTCTTTGCATAATCGGCCAATTCTTTCATCCTTTCACGGCCTATTTTAGTATCCCACAATGCATCAATCAAGCAATATTCAAATTTAAGCTGAGCCGCCATATCAATAAACTGACGCTGCACTTCGTAAGTTGTATTATTATCTTTCAGAACCAGCCAGCTCCATGAAGCTTTGCCCGGTTTATAGTCATATTTTGCCTCGTACTTTGGTTTTACTAAATCAGTAGCCATGGTAGATTCGACTATCTTATTCAAGTTGTCGCCCACAACAATCATTCTCCATGGAGTTGCAAAAGGAAGCATGAAAGTTGGATAAACCGGATCAGTGCCCAGATTTTGTTCTGCTTCGGGATAAGCTATCTTAAACAAACCTTCGGCAGTTGCATCAGCAAGGTGTGTGCCACAATAATTGCCATCAGTTCCGGCTTCACTCAGCATAAACCAATAAGGAGATATACTGTCATTAGAAGAAAGTTTGAACAAAGCAGGAAAACACCAGCCTTGCTTATCCTTTGAAACAGTTGTTACCGGCACATCAACGGCATAATGTTCTTCATAACTGGGGTTAGTACGTGCCCAGCTAGTATGAGCTTTCGACATGGGATGCAGGAAACCGGAAGCATTTTTAGATATCTGAAAAGCTGTTACCTCTTCTATTACTGTAGCCTTACTGTTTCCATCAATTAAATAGCGGAAAGCCAAACCATCATTTGCCAAACGAAATTCTATTTTTATCTCTTTCCCGGCAGAGTTTCTGAAAGTGTAAACGGATGTGTTTGATTTGCTCGTTACATCTTTTATCTTGCTCACCGTCAGACTATAATTATCCTCAGAAAAGTTAGGTTTTGAAGACTTCACTAATTTCAAATCGGACGTAAAATCTCCTGTTGTCAGTTTTATCCCTAACGATATTTCATTCACAATTGGAGTTCCATCCATGGTTAGTTGGCAGAAAGGTCTCCCTTGTTTGACATAAACAGATGACTTTAGTCGGGTATCAGGACTAATCAATGCTCCTTTCGAAAAAGAAGAAAAAACGACAAAAGAAAACATTAATAAAGTTAATGAGAAAATCTTTTTCATTAAAGTATTTTTTATGGTTAATAAGTAAAATAGGTTATCAGTATACAATTTACATTTTGCATACCTCTTGCGCACAATTCATAATTTGGACGGAATAGTTATTATCATTATGCATAAAGTCTATCCACAATCTGATTTGAGCATTCAAAGATAAAACTTTATATAGAAATAGATAGCGATTAATAAACGAAAAAGGAGGAGAATAGATTAATCTTAAAAGTAAAAGCGGTCTTAAAAAGCAGAAAAGGGAATATCTGCTTTAGATATCCCCTTTCCAGAATATTGTATTTTCTAAACTTATTCTGCTTCTGGTTCAGCTACCTCTTCAGCAGTAAAATCAGTAATACCATTAGTAACCAAAATGTTGTACCAATTAACTAATTTCTTGATATCGGTAACATAAACTCTGTCACGATCAAAATCCGGAAGGATTTCTGCAAAATAAGTACGCAACTGATCAGCAGTAGACTTTTTAGCATCAATAGATGCTATTTTACCATCTTCTTTCTTTAATACAGAAGCAAGAACATCCCTCAAAGGCACTTCTTCATCATTTGTATACATTGCTATATCAGCTAAAGAAATCACTTTTTCATTGCCATAAGCAGGGAAACGTTTTTTATCTTCTGAAATAGATTCAACGATCAACATATTTTTTCCCTGAGAAATTAACTTATACAAGCCCGGCTTACCCGAGATAGACAAAATAGTCTTCAACATAGTACTCTAATTTTATTTTTAATATTTGCGACAACAAAAATAACATTCAACATTGAAACAAGCAACGTAATGCTAATAAAAAGCCATTCTTTAAACAAATATTAGGAAACAATTATAATGCTGTAAATTTCATTAACTCTATTATCTGAGGAATAATAGGCATCTCTTCATCATTAACAATAACAAAATGGGCCATTGACTTCTTTTCTTCATCAGCCATCTGACTTTGAATGCGTTTTAATATTTGTTCTTTTGAAGAAGAATCCCGCTGAGCCAAACGTTCAAGACGCAGCTTTAGTGGAGCATAAACCATTGCTATTATATCAACCTCATTTGCAAAACCGGCCTCAATTAATATTGCCGACTCAATTGCAATGACAGGATAATGATTGTTCTTTAAGGTCCAATCAATAAAATCCTCTTTCACCTTTGGATGAATAATTCCATTGATAATCTTCGTATGTTCTGGATCAGAAAAAAGATAAGCAGCAAGCAATGGCTTATTTAAGTTTCCATTAATGAAAACTTCTTCTCCAAGTAAAGAGACCAGTTGCTGTCTGATTTCGTTATTATTTGAAGTAATCCGCTTTGCTTCATCATCAGCTATATAGACGGGGATACCCATTGTTTCCAATAAATGGGAAACAACCGACTTACCACTGCCAATGCCACCCGTCAAACCTATTTTAATAGCCATATGCAGGAATTGATTCAATTAAAAAATCGACCTGATCGGGAACAATGCGCACATAGTTTACACCTGCCGGAGTTGATTTTAGTTTTAATTTATATTTCTCTGAGCCATTTTTCATTAGATCTTCATACGAGATATCAAAAACAAAAGCATCAGGACGAATGGATTTGAAATGACTTAATCCAACCTGAAAAGAGACTTTTACCTTTGACGGAAAAGTACGCAATGATTTATTTGGAGGAAAATTGACTCCTCTTAAAGGAACTTCAATTGTTTTTTCTGTTAAAACATCGACCGGCAGAGTTAGATTTACCAAATTAGGAACAAACTTAGCACCTTTTATAGCCATTAATCGTATAGAACGATGAACCGTATCTGTTACTCCATCCAATAATGTGGTCTGTGTATAAGCAAACTTTATGGAATCGAGTAATGAACCGGGAGCATATACACGAACCGAATCTGGAGCAAAAACAGTGTCCGTAGGATAATATTGATTGCCCGTATTGATTCTGCCCCTAAACTTTATAGGAACCATCTTCGAGGATCCCTCAGAATAAATATATTCAATATTGGGCTTAATGCTAATAAGTTTAGTAGAAGCACTAAGCTGGGCCTGCACTCTGCTTTCCAATTCTGCGGACTGAATAACAACGTGATTCCCACGGTTCCGGTAGTCAGTAAAGTTCAAACTGATTGGATAGAAACTTTGTCCGAGGAAATAATTAAGTAACGCAGTCCCCTTATCTTTTACAACTATATGTAATTCAGAAACCGGTTCAGCTGTAAGTATTACATCGTTGGGAACATTCCGTAGTTTAATAGGAACAACAAGCTCTACTTCAAAGTCGTTTTTTAAAGTCTGCAACAACCAGAATCCTGAGGAAACTAGAAAAAAGAACAAAAAGATCAAAATCTTTCTGCTGTTTTCACTAAGCAGAAAGTTTCTGATCTTTCTATAAATCTTTAAATAAATAAACTTTATGTTCCTGTCACTGAACATTATGTTTGATTATTTTGTGTTTGCTTGAGTTGTTGCATCAGATGCAGCCGCAAAAATAGAATTCTTATCAATTTTGATACGAACGTTATCTGCTATTTCAAGAATAATGGCATCATCTTTTACTTCTTTGATTTTTCCATGTATTCCACCAGCAGTAATTACTTTTTGGCCTACTTCTAATCCTTTACGGAAATTCTGGATCTCTTTTTGTTTCTTATTTTGTGGACGGATCATAAAGAAATAGATTATAGCAAACATAGCTACCATCATAAGAATGGTTCCACCACCGCCACTCAAGAAACCACTTCCAACACCTGCTGAAGGTGCTTGTAATAATACAGATAGATTCATAAAATATTTTTTATAGTTTTCTAATCGATGAAAAGCAAAGATATTAGTTTTTTGTTAACTTACCATCTTTTTTTAATTGATTAACTATTCCGTCCAATGTTCCATTAATAAAACTGCCACTTTTCGCAGTGCTGTACAGTTTTGCAATTTCCACGTATTCATTTAAAGATACGCTAACAGGAATATTGGGGAAACTAAGTATTTCGGCCAAAGCAATCTGCATAACAATTACATCCATGAAAGCTACGCGGTCTAAATCCCAGTTTCTGGTATTCTCACTAATTAAATGACGATAATAGTCTTCATTCAGAATAGAACGGCGGAATAATCTACGAGCAAATTCCTGATCTTCTTCATCTTTAAACTCAGGCAACAATTTCTGATTAGCGCCTTGTTTCTCATCAAACTTCTTTATTGTCTTAATAACAAAGGTATCAACGATTTCTTTATCATCATTCCAATATAAGCTCTGATCTTCCAATACCTGATCTAAAGATTCATTGTTCATAATGAAATTCTTATAAATCTTCCTCCACAATTCACGATCTTCTGCATAAGAAGACTCTGACGATTCCATATATTCCTTATATACATCAGAGCTACAGATCTTCTCAAACAATTCTTTTATGAATTCAGGATCATTATTCCATGTTTTCTTTTGGTTGGAAACAAATTCAGAAAGCTGTTTATTGACTTCCAACTGCGCTATAAACCTGTTTTCTACAAATTTCATACATGGTGCCAATTCCTCTTCAGAAGGGACTAATTTATTTTTTGCCGCATCAATGCGTTTCTGGGCAAAATTCGTCAATTCTATCATCAACAACAATAAGTAGTTGTAGAGATCATAAGCTTTTGAGAGACTGAAGAATAGCTCCTTCTCAGCTGTGTCTAAGTTTTTGTTACCATTTTGATAGTAAGCGTACACTATTTGTACAATCTTAAGACGAATAAGAACTCTGTTAATCATAACTTTTATCAATACATTTATTCAACGTGCAAAAGTAGGTATTTTTAGTGACTCCACACAAATAAATTACATTTTTTAATGTATAAAAGATCCATTAAAAATTAAAATGAAGTCTTTCGGAGAAGTTTCTGCCCGATTCTTTTGACTATTAAAAAAAAATAATCAATTTTGAGGCCGATTTAAAACAGAGATAATTTATTTGGTATGGAAGAAATCAAAAAGAAGAGTGGAGTGGAAATGAACGAGAAAGAAATCGTTTTCTCTAAATCTATCAAAGCAGGCAAACGTATTTACTATTTGGATGTAAAGAAGAACCGCAAAGACGAAATGTTCATTGCTATTACAGAAAGTAAAAAGGTTATTTCAGGTGAAGGGGACGATTCTCAGGTTTCTTTTGAAAAACATAAAATTTTTCTTTATAAAGAAGATTTTGAGAAGTTTATGTCAGGATTAACACAGGCCATTTCTTTTATTAACGGAGAACAAGGTCCTGAAGAGTCTAAAGAAGAGTTTAATAAAAGTGAAGAAATCATCAGAACTGATGAAATAATTCCTCAAGAAATTAAAATCGACATTGATTTTGAGTAAAGATGGTTAAGTAAACAGTATATTTATCCTACTTATTTCTTTGTTATATAAAAAAGAAAATGTACTTTTGCAGCGCTTTTTACTGCATCGTGTGATACACCACATCGTGTAATGGTGAATTAAGCAACAAAAAAACTTAATTTAGAGTAACACAAAAAATTAAAAAAATGAAATCAATTGAAATCAAAGGAACTTTGAGAAGCGAGTTCGGAAAGAAAGGCTCTCGTGCAATTCGTAAAACTGACAGTGTTCCATGCGTTCTTTACGGACAAGGCGAAAGCGTTCACTTTACAGTTACAAATGACTCTCTTCGTAACTTGGTATATTCACCAGATATTTATCTAGTAAACCTTGATATTGAAGGAAAAGCAGTTAAGGCTATCTTGAAAGACATTCAATTTCACCCAGTAAAAGATAATATTCTTCACGTTGACTTTTACCAGATTGACGAAGCAAAACCTATCGCTATGGAAGTTCCTGTAGCTCTTGAAGGTTTGGCTGAAGGTGTTAAAGCCGGTGGTAAATTGACTCTTCAATTACGTAAAATTAAAGTTAAAGCATTATTCAACGCTATTCCTGAGAAATTAGTTGTTAACGTTTCTAACTTAGGATTAGGTAAAACAATTCAGGTTGGAGAACTTTCGTTCGAAGGTCTTGAATTATTAACGGCTAAGGAAGCTGTGGTTTGTGCTGTTAAATTGACTCGTGTAGCAAGAGGTCTTGCTGCTGCTGCAAAATAATTATCACCTGACTATTGAATGAAATACTTGATTGTAGGATTGGGTAATATCGGTGAAGAATACCGGGATACTCGTCACAACATAGGATTTAATGTATTGGACGCCCTAGCTAAGGCGTCCAATATTGTTTTTACCGATGGACGTTACGGTGCTACAACTACACTATCGATAAAAGGTCGTACGCTAATTTTGCTCAAGCCATCAACTTTCATGAACCTGAGCGGTAATGCTGTGCGATATTACATGCAAAAAGAGAAAATTGCTCTGGAAAACGTACTCATTGTGGTCGATGACCTTGCATTACCTTTTGGAACCCTTCGGTTAAAAAGCAAGGGTAGCGATGCCGGACATAACGGATTAAAACACATTGCCGCTACACTTGGTACAGAGAACTATGCACGTTTGCGCTTTGGCATTGGAAATGATTTTCCACGTGGCGGACAAATTGACTTTGTACTTGGAAACTTTACTGAAGAGGACATGAAAACAATGGATGAACGGCTGGAAACTGCAGGTGAAATAGTGAAGAGTTTTTGCCTGGCAGGAATATCTCTCACTATGAATCAGTTTAATAAAAAGTAAAAACTATGGCTGAAGCGAGAATTGACAAATGGATGTGGGCTACGCGTATATTCAAAACACGTACTATTGCTGCCGAAGCATGTAAAAAGGGTCGCGTTACTATTAACGGTTCATTTGTAAAAGCAGCGCGCAGCATTAAAGTGGGTGATGTTATTCAGGTAAAGAAACCACCTATTACTTACTCTTTTAAAGTTCTGCAAACAATAGAGAAGCGGGTTGGCGCAAAACTCGTTCCTGAATACATGCAGAATGTTACAACTCCCGACCAATACGAATTGCTTGAAATGAGTAAAATCAGTGGCTTTGTAGACAGAGCACGTGGCACCGGCCGACCAACTAAAAAAGATCGCCGGGAAATAGAAGATTTCAATGATCCAGAGTTTATAGATGATTTTGATTTCGAATTCGATTTTAATTCAGAAGACTAAGAAAGCAACCTATAAGGGCTGGCATTCTTTACAATAGTAAATGCTTCCGCCTAAATAGTTTTCTTTCACAACTATACTACCGCATTTATCACAAGGCTTTCCTGAAGTATTTTTGGAAAGCTTTGTTTTATATTTCCCAAAGGCTCCAAAAAGATTCTTCTCTGTATCACGTCCTCCCAATTCACACATTTCAGATATAGTGCTCTTGATGGAGAAAAACAATTGTTCTTTCTGTTGTTCACTCAGATCCTGAGTTTTTTTCTTTGGATGTATTCCGGCATTAAAAAGAATATCCTGCAATGTACCATTCCCAAGTCCAGGAATACGTTGCTCCGTAGCCAACAGAGCTTTAGCTGACTTATTCTTAAGGCTCTCCTCAGAAATAAGATTCAGAAAATAATCCTTGCTAAACATATCCGACAACACAAAAGGTTTCTCTCCGGCCACCAGATAATAAGGATTTTCTAAAGTGTTTTCGGGAAAGGCCCATAAACCAGCATACATTTGCACCGTCACAGCAAGAAAAGAGTTATCATCAAAGCCGATAAGAAGCTGATGTTTATCCGGCAATGTACTTCCCGGAGAAAAATAACAGAGATTAGCGCCATCACCAAAAACAATACGGGCTTTTCCGGCACTGATTTCAACCATACCTCCTCTGGGATAAGAATCATTCACCTTTTCTCCTATTAATAATGACGCGTAGTTCTGAGGGTCACCATAGAAGAAAGTAAACTTATGAGGAGAATATCCGGTAACAACATCAGTGATTACTTTCCCTTTAATGGATTCATTCAACTGATGAGACAACACAACGGCTTCAGGTATTTCAATCATAGCAGTGAATATTTAGATGCGAACAAAGTTATCTTTTTATTGATAAATAGCAAATAAAAGGGCACAGATTATTACCTCAATCATCTATTATTCTGATTATTACCTAAACCTGTTTTTGATGGCCTTAAATACGATCCAGACTATGAAGATAAAAAGGGGAATGAAACTATAACTAATAAATCGTTTGATTTAGTTGATACAAAAGTAAAAAGGCTGCCTATTACCAGACAGCCTTTCCGTATTATCGCATACAATCTATTTACAGATTAGCTTTTACAGCATCAATCAGTTCCTGATATTCTGCATCGCTCAAATATACTTTACCAGGGTTCATAGTAAATGTTCCGCCAAAATCAGGACCATCCACATATTTTGGAGCTAAGTGAAAGTGTAAGTGAGACAACTTATCAGAGTAAGCGCCATAGTTAATCTTTGCAGGGTGGAAAGCTTTATCCATTGCACGTGTAACTTTAGCTACGTCTGCCATAAAAGCATTACGATCTTCGTCACTCAATTCAAAAAGATCGTTTACATGATCTTTGTATGCTACCAGGCAACGGCCACGATATGTTTGTTCTTTAAAAAGAAATACTCTTGATACGCTTAACTGTGCAATTTCAATCATTAAATCGTGTAAAGTCTGATTGTTTTGACAATACAGACAGTCTTTTGGATCACTCATGGTTATAATCTATTTATATATTAATGGTGTAAAAGTAGAAATAAATTCTCAAAAAAATGTGGAATAATTAGTTCTTTTGACTTACTAATTGGTAAACATCCTCTTTTTCGCCAACAACCCATACCACATCACCCTCCTGAAAAGGAACATTTACATCGGGGGTTCTCAGAGAGTTTCCATTGCGTTCCATTCCCACAATCAAGCACTTATAGTTATCCCTTATGCCCGATTCACGAATAGATTTTCCTAAAAAGCCGGAACGGGAATCAATCATAAACTGTTTCAGTGTCATCAAACTACTTTCAATGTCCACATTTTCACAGGAAGATTCTGTTTGCATCATTTGTTCACTGAACACATTCAGCTGTTCGTCGGTACCTATTGTCTGTATCTTGTCAAGAGGAAAGAGTCTGACAGAAGCCCCCGGAATATTAATCCGCATCTTTCCGCGAAGAATGGAAACGATATGCACACCATATTTCTTTCCCAGATTTAGTTCTGAAAGAGTTTTGCCCGCCCAAACCGAATCGCAAGGAATTTCAAAATCGGTGAGATGTAAATCACGCGAGAGCAAACTACCAGCATAATCAGGTTTTTTATTACCCATATATTCCGCATGCATATCACGTAACCGAAGATTCTGGAGAAACTTACGTTCAATGAGGATGGAATGTTTTTTTAATACTCTGGAATATACCATCACAAACACCAGAATTACAGCCACTCCCACAACAATACCAACAGAAGATTTAAAGAAATGAGCTATAACAAATGCAACAAAGATAACAGCTATTACCACACGCAGAATTATTGTGGAAACCAGCGGGCCACGATTCACCCTACTGTCATCCCACAGTGTTGTAAACTCTTCCGAATGGTTTTTCTTTACCACAATAGCCCGCAGGAATGGAGAGATACAGATAATGGTAAAGACTGAACCGACCAGGGAGCTCCAGAAGCGTGGCAGCTGACTTTCAAACAAAGGAATTACAAACCGGAAAGATAACGCAATTGTTGCAATGGAAATAATTGAATATATCACAATATTACGTGCCATAGCCAGAATCAGCTTTTTCCAGTTACTTTCATAGTTCACTGTTTGCGAACCAGATGAATAACGGTCAAGGAAGCGTTTCCATGAACGGGGCAATGCATGCTCGGCTTTATTGGAAGCCGGTTCGGCCAAACGGATCATGTATGGAGTAAGGAATGTAGTTATTACCGATACAGCTACAACGATAGGATAAAGGAAGTGACTGGTTACTTTCAGACTTACACCCAGAGAGGCAATGATAAAAGCAAACTCACCAATCTGTGTCAAACTAAAACCGCACTGCATGGCAGTCTTCAGCGGCTGACCAGAAAGTAAAACTCCAAAGGTTCCGAAGACCGACTGACCAATAATAACTACTAAAGAGATTACAGCTATGGGCAAGGCATATTCTACAATCATTGCGGGATCTACCATCATACCAACAGAGACGAAGAAGATTGCTCCAAACAGATCTTTTACCGGTTTTACCAGATGTTCTATATGTTCAGCTTCAATGGTTTCTGCTAAAATAGATCCCATGATGAAAGCTCCGAAGGCTGGTGAGAATCCTACCTGAGAGGCAAGTACCACCATACCGAAACACATTCCCAGAGCAACTATCAGAAGTGTTTCGTCACTCATCAGGCTACGCGTTTTTTTCAGGAAACCAGGAATAAGAAATATCCCGACTACAAACCAAATAACGAGGAAGAAAACCAGTTTACCAATACTTTCTATGAGATCAGTTCCCTGAAAATTATTACTTACCGACATAGTGGAAAGAACCACCATAAGAACAATGGCCAGAATATCTTCCAGAATAAGGATGCCAAGCACCACTCCGGCAAATTTCTTTTTCCTCAGTCCAAGATCATCAAAGGCTTTATATATGATCGTTGTAGAAGACATGGCAATCATTCCTCCCAAAAAGATACAGTCCATCCGGTGCCATCCAAAACCTATGCCGACAACTATTCCCAGCATAATCATACAGAACATAATGGTACAGGCTGCAATAACTGCCGTGCCCCCCACTTTCAGTATTTTCTTGAAACTAAATTCCAGCCCAAGAGCAAAAAGAAGGAATATTACACCTATATCAGCCCAGGTTTGTATATTAGCTGTGTCAACGATAGTAGGAGTGAGAAATGTATGCGGGCCGGTTAAGAATCCTGCAACGATATATCCCAGAACTAAAGGTTGCTTCAGCTTTTTAAATATCAACGTAATAACCCCCGCTGATATAAGAATTAATGCTAAATCTGCTATAAGATTGGGTAAGTGTGACATCGGCTTTTTTCAGGTTGGTTTCTACAAAAATACATTTTTCCGAGCAAAAAGAAAAGCCTCTAGCTATAAAAAAAGCGATATTACAGCATTTAGCCATAATATCGCCTGTTTTTATTTATTTATTTTCAGAAAGCAGATTACTTCCTGAAAGGAGGTTTTACAACAACCGCTTTTATACCTTTTCCACGAATGCTGACATATATTTCAGTCCCAAGCTTTGAATAAGCAGTCTGCACGTATCCCATACCAATTCCCATCTTACGGGTAGGCGACATAGTTCCGGAGGTTACTTCTCCAATCTTTTCTCCTTCTGCATTTACCAGTTCATATTCATGACGGGGAATGCCACGGTCAATCATTTCAAAAGCTACCAGTTTACGAGCCACGCCCTCAGTTTTTTGTTTCTCAAGGAATGCACGATTGGTAAAGTCCTTTCCATCCACAAACTTGGTAATCCATCCTAATCCTGCCTCTATTGGCGAAGTAGAATCATTCAGATCGTTGCCGTAAAGACAGAATCCCATTTCCAAACGCAACGTATCACGTGCACCAAGCCCTATCGGCTTAATGCCAAACTCAGCCCCAGCTTCAAAAACCGCATCCCATATCTTCATTGCACAATCGGGATAGAAATAAAGTTCAAAGCCACCGGCTCCGGTATATCCTGTATTAGAGATTATCACATTCTTCTGTCCGGCAAACTCGCCAGTGGCAAATGAATAATAAGGAATCTCGGAAAGATTCACGGAAGTGAGCTTTTGCAAAGTATTTATAGCCTTTGGTCCCTGAACGGCAAGCTGAGCCATTTTATCAGAAGCGTTTTCCAGTTCGGCTCCAACGGCATTGTGACTCACACACCAGTTCCAGTCCTTTTCAATGTTCGATGCATTAACAACCAACATATACTTTTCGGGCTCGTAGTAATACACCAGTAAGTCATCAACTATTCCGCCTTCCTCATTCGGGAAGCAGGTATATTGTGCTTTGCCAATAGACAGAGTTGCCACGTCATTGGAAGTAATCTTCTGAAGGAAAGTAAGCGCATTGGGGCCTTTTACCCAGAACTCTCCCATGTGAGACACGTCGAACACCCCTACCCCGTTGCAAACAGTGAGGTGTTCATCTATTATTCCGGAATATTCAATCGGCATGTTGTAGCCGGCAAACTCATGCATTTTTGCACCTAAAGCAATGTGTGTTTCTGTAAATGGTGTGTGTTTCATAGTATTAGTTTATTTATTTGCTACTAGCTCTGCAATCTTCACAATTACTTTTGTTGCCTTTTCCAATGATTGAACAGGGGCAAACTCAAAGCGGCCGTGGAAATTCAGTCCTCCTGCAAAGATGTTAGGGCATGGCAGACCTTTGAAAGATAATTGTGCACCGTCCGTACCACCACGAATGGCTTTTACCTTAGGCTCTACACCTGCTGCCTTCATTGCTGCAAAAGCAGTATCGATAATGTGCATCACCGGTTCTATCTTTTCGCGCATGTTATAATACTGATCTTTCAGTTCAAGAGTGGCTGTTCCTTCACCAAATTCAGTATTTATCTTGCGAACAAGATGTTCAACCTCTTTCTTACGGTTTTCAAATTTAGCACGGTCGTGGTCACGAACAATGTAAGATACAGTTGATTGTTCCACAGTACCATTTACACCAATCAGGTGATAAAATCCTTCATAACCCTCTGTATGCTCAGGAGATTCGTGACGCGGAAGCATTGCTATAAATTGGTTTGCTATGCGAATAGAGTTAATCATCTTGTGCTTGGCATATCCCGGATGAACATTGCGTCCTTTGAAGGTAATCTTAGCCGAAGCAGCGTTGAAGTTCTCGAATTCAAGTTCGCCTAATTCACCACCATCCATGGTGTAAGCCCAGTCACATCCGAATTTCTCTACGTCAAACTTATGAGCGCCCTCGCCAATCTCTTCATCGGGATTAAATCCGATACGAATCTTTCCGTGTTTAATTTCAGGATGTGCCTTAAGGTAAGCAATGGCAGTAATGATTTCTGCAATACCAGCCTTATCATCTGCACCAAGAAGAGTCTTTCCGTCGGTCACAATAAGGTCTTCCCCTTTGTGGTCAAGCAGTTCGGGGAACTGAGCCGGAGAGAGAATTACGTTATCTTCCTTGCAAAGAACAATATCTTTTCCGTCATATTTTTCTACAATACGTGGATTAACGTGCTTGCCACTCATATCGGGACTTGTGTCCAGGTGAGCAATAAATCCGATAGTTGGAACTTTCTTGTCAATGTTGGCAGGAAGAGTGGCAAAAAGATAACCGTAGTTATCTAAAGTAATCTCTTCAAGCCCTAAAGCTTCCAACTCTGTTTTAAGGTATTCGGCGAAAATCATCTGTCCCGGAGTACTTGGAGTGAGTCCGGTAAGCTCATCCGATTGAGTGTCAAAAGTGACATACTTAAAAAAGCGTTCGACTAATGTCATATCTATAAATTTTTATGTTGTTTTTATACTGCTTGTAAAGGTAAAAAAAGAGCTACGAATTACAAAGTAATCCGCAGCTCTTTTTTGTTTTTTAGCCTACAGTATGTTTTTACCGAAGGATTTTAGGGAGCCATGCTAATAATATAGCCGTAACTATATTATTTTTGTGTTAATCCGAAAAAACATCTTTTTAATACCCACTGAAATAAAAATCCAACTATAACTAAGCTTTTTAAAAACTATTAGAAACATATTGTTTTAGACCCGGGTCTAAGCTGTATTTTGATATACATCAAAGGGGCGTTTAGATATACATCAAAGCATACGTTTGATATATATCTAAACGAGAAAATATAATCAGTGATTTGTTAGTGTCTCGTTTCATTTTCTTTTTTCATCCGGTAGAAATCCTGTAAAACATAAAATGCTTTCTTTTTCAGCCCTCTTTCAGAGATAACTCCCTTCCGATTGAAGAAATCCTGTATGCCGTTCAGTTGGCGGCGAGTGGAACGGAAATCCATGAGAATCCATGGAGAAGTCCCGGCAAATCCGTCAACACGGTTGTACATATCCAGCGTGTTTTTGTAAAGCTCCTCCTGATATTCCTCTGTCCAACGTTCATCCTTGTCGCCATGTTTGCCTTGTAATGCGCCTCCACCGAATTCGCTGATGAAGAATGGTTTGTTATACGGAATATCCCACTGGCGGGTTTTGCAATCTTCGGGCGTGCCGCTATACCATCCCAGGTAATTGTTGAAGCTGATAATATCGACATACTTACTCATGTAATCTTTTACCTCACTCACATTTCCTTTTGTTCCGGTCACCTCCATAGCCATGCTCAGCAGGCGGGTGTTGTCTTTTGCCCGAACTTGTGCGGCAAGGTCGGCAAGGAACTTATCGCGTGCATCACTGTGCGGAGTTTCGTTGGCAACGGACCAGATTATAATGCCGCAACGATTCTTATCGCGCTCCATCATATCGTTTAGTTGTGTGGAAGCATTCTTATAAGTGTCCGGATTACTCCACTGAATAGTCCAGTAGACCGGGATTTCGCTCCACACCATTAACCCCATCTCCTCGGCCGCACGAACCATAAATTCATTGTGCGGGTAATGAGCTAGGCGAACAAAGTTGCATCCCAGCTCTTTTGCCCAGCTAAGAAGCATAACAGATTCCTCTTTCGAGAACACGCGCCCTTGTCGGTAAGGTGCTTCTTCGTGAATGGAGATTCCGCGAAGGAAAGTCTTCTTCCCGTTCAGCAAGATACTTTTTCCTTGTGTCTCGATCTGACGGAAACCAATCTTGTCTTTCAGCACCTCTTCTCCGTTGCGAATCACCACATCATATAGTTTAGGAGAATCGGGCGACCAGAGTTTTGGTTTGGTCTTGCACGTAAAAGTTGCTTTCCCGCTAGCATCCGTAATCAGTTTCTTCTGAAGTTTCAGTTCGGGAATCTCTAAAGAGACTTCTACTCCGGCCATCTTTTCATTAAGCTGAACGTATCCTTCCACACGGTCATAGCTTCCTTTGGGAAGTTGTACCAGGTAATCGTCCACGAAAACGTTGGGAGTTTCTACCAGCATCACATCACGTGTAATGCCACCGTAGTTCCACCAGTCAGAATTCACCGTAGGCACGCCTTCGGGCTTACGGTCATTGTTCACACGAAGAATAACAAAATTATCTCCCGCCTTTAATTTGTCAGTTATATCGAAATGAAACGGAGTAAATCCACCTTCGTGTGTACCAATTGGTTCCCCATTCAGGTAAACATTGGCCAGATAGTTCACTGCACCAAAGTATAAAAACACGCGGTTACCGGGTTTGGGAGTGTAATTAAAATCCTTCTTATACCAAACACTCCCCTCATAAAAAAATAGTTTGTCGTTCTGTGTATTCCAGTCGCCCGGAACTTTCATCAGCGGAGCAGTATCAAAGTTGTACTCCACGAGATCAGATTTTGATTTGGCCTTTTGATTTTTGAAAAAGCCATTATTGCTCACATTAAGCCTATAGTCATAATACCCATTGTCGAACGGATCTACAATATAATTCCACGATCCGTTTAGTGTTTGTGTGTGGCGTGCGTATACATTATTCAGCACTGTGGCTGCCTTCACCTGTGGCAAAACAGACAGGCAGGCAAATAAAATCATCATTAATCTTCGCATAATATAATCTTTAAGGTCTTGTTTACAATTTGTAGAGCAAAGATATATTAAATTAAACAACCTTTACTCCACAAATCATGCAAAAAGGTCTACAAAATGATGTATATCAACTCAATTCTATTTAAAAACATTCAGATTCCACTGGTCATACCATTTCAAAACAGGCTTTCCGTTCTCAAAAAGAATTGGCAACCAAATATAAGAAGCTTCAATAGGATGCTTCGGTGTCCATCTGTCCGCCATAAAAATATAGGCATCTTTCTTACCTTCTACCTTTTGAATATAAGTACTTTGTGAATGGAAAGTCAGTTTAGCATCTTCTCCCACACAAGGATTGGAGTGTTTCTCCCAAGGTCCCCAGATATTTTTAGCAGAAAACATGCGTGCCTCGTTAGGATCCCAACCGGTACATCCGGAAGTAATCATCCAGTATGTTCCATTCTTCTTGAAGATAGACGGAGCCTCATTGTGTCCACCCGAGAAAATTCGGATATACTTTCCTGAGTGACCAAGATAATCATCTGTCAGTTCGGCAATCTGCAGCGTAAGATTCTCTTCGGATGAATATATATGGTAAGCCTTTCCGTTATCATCAACGAATATCGTCATATCTCTCGACATCTGTCCCTCTTTCAAATCCCTTTTAGCAAACAATCCATCGGATACCGCCTTGTACCATTCCGGAGTCCACCACTTTTCATAGTCCTTCACATCAAGAGACATATTCTTTTGCTCATCCGTCATGTTAGCAGGATAAATGCCCGGATTAGAGCGGAACGAGCGGACAAACTTATAAGGTCCGGTTACCTGGTTACTGACAGCCACTCCCACACGAGCCGCAGCATACCCCTGCCCTTTCATTTCCAGATGAAACCACATCACAAATTTATTTGTCTTCTTATTATATACCACCTTGGGGCGTTCTATGATACATCCTTTGGTAATGTCACTTTTTTCATCATCAGACACCTTCATAGCAATGCCTTTGTTCTTCCAGTTATACAAGTCAGAAGAAGAATAGCAGGTTACTCCCACCAATGCACTACTGGTAGTATCGCTCTTAAACTCACCAAACCAATAATACTTGCCCTGGTAGTATAACATTCCACCGCCGTGAGCATTAACATGTACTCCTTTATCATCAGGCCATTGCTTGCCCGGATAAAATGATTTATTTACCGCTTGTACCTGAATGCTGAAAAAAGCTACACAAGTAAGTAAAACAGGACCAATAAATTTGAAAAACCTTTGCGATATCATTTATTAAAATTTTAAAGATTATACGCAAATATAGGCTCACAAACTGTTTATATACACCAAAAATAGCTCTTTAAGTTCCGTTTTTAGACAATCTCTCAAAACATGCACATAAAAGAACTATAATTCTAGCTTACTGAGTTGCAGAACTACAAGTTTCACTGATTAAGGCATTCTAATTCAGTCAGAATAAAGACAAGAGGAATATACAATATGAAAAAAAAGGTTGCCAATGATAACATGTATCAGGCAACCTCTTCAAAGCAGTTATTATAAACCTACGATAACAATTCTATTGAACAGTTGTTGGTCCTTGGTTAGCCACTGTAGGCCATCCCGGATTCTGGTAAATAGGAGAATCAGCTACATTATTAGTTCCACCGGAAGTAATCAAAAGATGCTGAATACAAACAGGAGTTAAATAGTGAGCCATCGCCCATTTATAACCATCCAGAGCCAATGAGCCGCTTACTTTCTCGTAAGGACGAAGATACTGACTACGAGTTGGTTCAGAAACATTTGATTTACTATTATTTAAACCATATACCAATTTTGAAGTTCCATTGGTATTCTTGTACCAATCTTGCATTTCACCCCAGACTTTAAAGCCTTCAATGTGGTAAGGAGTAGTAATCATCTGATCCATCGCTCTCCAACGGCGAAGATCCATATAACGAAGACCCTCAGCCATAAGTTCACAACGACGTTCGCGACGAATATTATACAATGTTGCGTCAACTAATTGTCCTGCAGAATAAGCGCCCCAGTCATTTTTAGCCTCTTGCGACATATCTGTAGCGGCAATAGTTTTATTGAAATCAGGATCAACATGTGAACGATTACGTAAAGCTACCCAATAACCTTGAGCTGTAGCATCGAGGTTTCCATTAAGTTCATAGCAAGCTTCCATATAGTTAAGGTAAGCCTCAGCACCACGGAAAGTAATAGATCCGGTAAAAGATGCACCATTACCGCATTGGTTCTGATAATAAGAGTTACCCTTGCGAAGTGCATAACCTGTAGAATATACATTTTCATCATTACCAGCAGTAATATCAGGAACAGGTTCTATAGGAACGTAATGATCTCCTGTTCCTGGATAAAGAATATTCAATTGTCCAGGTTCTTTAAGGAAGATAGAAAGGCGGCTATCTCTGTCTGCACGAACATTAACAATGTTGTTATCACCTTTGTAACCACTTCCTGCATCATATATTGGAAGACCATTTGCCATTAGGAAACCATCAACCATACCACGAGTCACACCTACACCATAGTCACCATGTTGAGCAGCAACAACAACGCAATGAGTACTTAAGCTTAAATCATATTGACGCCACATAAGAACTTCGCTATAACCGGAAAGATCAACATCTCCAAACATATTCATATAAGGATTTACAGCTTCAGTTGCCGATTGCTGAACTTTAGCTGTGTTGTTCACCAAAGTAAAGCTTTCAGCAGCTTTCTTTGCAGCATCCATAGACTGAGTCAGGAAGTACTTGATTTCATTATCTATGCTACCTGATTTATAAGAAAAAGTTGAGTTATAACTTTTATCTTTACCTGGCCATTTAGCATCACCCGGAACAAAAGCAGTTCCTTTGAAGTACTTTAACCAAGTACCTTCAAACAAAGCCACACGGGATTTTAATAAAAGAGCTGCTTCTTTTGAAATACGAGTTTTCTTTTTATCTGGATTGATAGCCATAAATTCAATAGCTTTATCCAAATCGCTCAGAATAAAACGAGCAACTTCGTTACGTGGAGAACGTTTGCTGGCATCTGTTAATTCCTGCAAATTATCTTTCAAAGTTGTTGTTACAATAGGAAAGTCACCAAACATCTGGTAGCGTTTGAAATATTCATAAGCACGAAGGAAATAAATTTCACCTATATAATGCTTAATGTTACCTGCAGATCCAGCAATTTTTCCTGCTTCAAAATCAGGTAATACAGTATTCAAAAAGTAGTTGCAACTATAAATTCTCTTGAAATACCAGTTCTTATCATTTTCTGTACTACTCTCATTTTGGGCAGTCTTCCACTGTCCGGGAACAAACTTATTGTCATAAGAAGAAGCAGCCTGGTTATCAGTGTGCTTATCATCGCCAAATGTACCATAGCTCCAGTTTCCATGAGAAGGGAGAATAGCAGTATATAGCCCATTTGCATAAGAAGCCAATTGAGACTCTTCATTCAGATAATTTTCGGGGGCTATTGTTGAAGCAGGTTCCTTATCCAGAAAATCATTGCAGGAGAATAGTGTACCCATGCAGGCTACTATTCCAATATATTTAAATAATTTATTCATTGATTTCATTGTGTTACCAAATTATTAAAGGGTTAAACTTAAACCGAATGAGATAGTTCTTTGTAACGGATAAGCGTTACCGTTATGATCTTTACCACCATCAATTGTTTCAGGATCGAACATCTTAGCCAAGTTAGTTCCTGTCCAAAGGTTTTCACCTGATACAAATAAACGCAATTTAGTAATATTCAATTTGCTAACTATATTGTTAGGTAATGAATAACCAAGTTGTAAGTTCTTTAAACGAATATAAGAAGCATCTTGCAAGTAACGGGTTTGCGTCTGTTGATTCTTACCTGTACCAAAGATAGGACGTGGATAATAAGCATCGATGTTTGCAGGCAGATCATTAGAAGCTTCAGCACGGAAGTAATCTACATGTTGTTTCAAACCAGAAGACCACCACATGTTATTTGTAACACCCCAGAAATAATAACTACCTTGCCAGTAATCACGTTTTGCAACTCCCTGGAAGAAACAACGAACATCAAAACCTTTCCAATCGGCTGATAAATCAAGACCGAACTGATAGCGTGGAGTATTATTACCAATTACTTTCAAGTCGCCATGATCACCCGTTGTATATGCTCCATTATCAATTTTGCCATCACCATTCAAATCCTTATACATAATATCACCGGCACCCCAACTGTTACCCAATGAAGACTGTCCACCATTAGTTAATTTTGCCAAGTGAGCATTCATCTCTTCATTAGTCTTAGCTATACCAATTGTTTCATAACCCCAAATTTCACCCAACTTTTGTTTTGAATAATACATTTTTGAATCTAATGAACCTGTAACATTAGGATAACGTGTTATTTCTGTTTGTGCATCTGCCAAAGTGAAGTTAATACCATAATTCAAACCATTGTTCAAACGGTCCTTCCAACCCAATTGCAGTTCCCAACCATAAGTTTTTAAGTCGGTATTGTTCGTTGTTGGAACTTCAATACCTAAAACCAGAGGTAATTCAGGAGCAGGGCCAACCATATCCAAAGTCTTACGAACATAAGTATCGAATGATCCAGTTAAACGGTTATTTAAAGCAGCGAAGTCAAGACCAACGTTCCATGTTTTTACGCGCTCCCAGCCCAAAGTAGAACTAATTAAAGCCGGAACTAAAGCGGTATTAGTCAATACACCATTTTGCAACCATGTACCGTTTTTAGTGTCATTTGATTTATAATCGATCTTTTGATAAGTTGGATACCAGTTATCAGTGTTTTGGTTACCCAATTCACCATAAGAAGCACGTAATTTTAAAGTGCTGATTTTATCTTGCATTGGTTCCCAGAAAGATTCACGGGCAATGTTCCATCCTAAGGAAACAGATGGGAACACATTCCAACGTTGCTCTGTGCGGAAACGAGAAGTTCCATCATAACGTACATTCACCTCAGCAAGGTAACGTCCTTTATAGTCATAATTCAAACGACCAAAGAAACCTGCTGTACTCCAAGAATCAGAAGCACCATTTCCTGACGGAGTAACAGCTGTACCATCGTATGCTGTACCCGAAGTAAGGTCAACTTCTGGAAGTCCATCAACAATAATACCATCACGTTGCAAACCAAAGGCCTTCTTTTTCAGCTCTTCACTCTGGAAACCACCCATAACCTTAAAGTTATGGTTCTCATTCAACTTAAAACTATATTCAGAAAATATATTCAGATTCAAATAATTCTCTTTCAGATAATCTTCGTGAACATTAGAACTCTTATTGTATATAACAGGATTACCATCTACATCATGATTATATGTTCTGTGAGAATCCCAGTGACGGTTAGCCGATTTGATACGATAATTCACATCAACATGAGTGATCCAGTTCTTTACAGGTTCCAATATCAAAGAAGCCTGTTGGTAAGTATTATCTGTTTGAGTAGCATCTGTACCACCAGTAGCCAAACCTAAAGCTGGAGATGGAGAAGAATACAAGTATCCGTTAGGATCATAAAGTGGCAATACCGGCCAACCCTGACGAGCTAAGTCTGAATAAAGACCATCAGTTAATGAAGAAGGTCTTTCATAGTCAGTACGAGTAAAACGGATACTGTAATTAAACTTAGCCCAATCATTCAACTGAGCATTCATCTTAGCGGTAGTAGTATAACGTTTGTAGCCTTCATTGCCCAATTTCATCAAACCATCCTGACCAAGGTAGTTCACTGATGCATAATAGTTCAGCTTTTCAGTTCCACCATTTGCACTAAGATTGTGTTCCTGAGAGAAAGTACTGCTTTTATAAATAGCTTTGTACCAATCTACATTATCATTTCCGTCACCATATCCATCAGACCAATACTGACCATTTTTTGTGATGCTGGCTTTCAGTTTTCCATCACGATAATCTTTAATACGTTGCATACGGTCTGCAGAAAAGAATGTTCCCCAGTTAGCATTAGCATATGCATCATTGAAATAAGTAGCAAATGTGTAAGAGTCCATCATCTGAGGCATGTCAACCGCAGAGCTTACACGGAAGTTGTTATTGTAATTAACAATAGTTTTGCCACTCTTACCATTCTTTGTAGTAATCAAAATTACACCAAATGGTGCGCGAGATCCATAGATTGAAGAAGCTGCAGCATCTTTCAATACAGAAATGTTCTCAATATCCTGCGGATTGATAGAGTTAATATCACCTTCCATACCATCAATCAAGATCAGTGGGTTACCTGTAGAACCTTTACCAATAGTAGCAGTACCACGAACATTGATACTTGGAGTATCTCCTAAGCTACCACTTGTTTGTGTAATTTGCAAACCCGGTACCAAACCCTGTAAGGCTTGAGTTGCATTAACAACAGGACGAGATGAAAGTTCTTTTGAGTCGACAGTACCTACAGCACCAGTCAGGTTGACTTTCTTTTGTGAGCCAAAACCTACGACAACAACCTCATCTAAAGTTTTAGAATCTTCTTTCAAGGTTATAGAAAGAGGAGAATCAGATACCACCTTTACTTCCTTTGCTAAATATCCCATACAAGAAATCTTCAGTAGAGATTCCGAAGAAGCTGAAATTGTAAAATGACCGTTAAGATCAGTAATTGTTCCTACATTGGTTCCTTTTACAAGCACATTTGCACCAATAATAGCTTCGCCATTAGTATCGACTACATTTCCCGAGATCTTAAATTTTTGCTGTAAGTTATCGGCTTGGGCTAATTGACCCCCGAAAAGAAAACATACACACAAGATTAACATTGTTAATGTTCTTGCTCGATTTAGTTTAAAATAATTAGATTTTACCATATTCTTTTTTATTAGAAATAATAAGGTTAAAAACAGTGAATATTAAATTAGTAATGTATAAGCATGGAAAATAGAAATAAATAAAATAAGCTGAAAGTTGTTTTAGATTCGTTAAATCTATAAATTTTAATATTAGACCGTTCTACATATAATAGTTCATAAAATAGAGGGATTGTACTCACTTAAATGAAAACAATTGTAAAAAACAGATAAAAGAAGGAACTTAATTCGGTTTCATTGTTAATAGTATTTAGATTATTAGTTGATTATTATAACGGTAGCAAACATAACATTTTAGATTTATTCACATATCAAATAATGAATTAAAAAAGGCTGATATCCTATTTTAGAGTACATTTTGAACTATAATTCGACCTATGTACGAAGCCTGTGCAGCCTATTTTCTACACAGGCTTATATACCCGTACATAATCTATTTCATAAATCAGGGGGAATTTTGTTTGGGAAGGATCGCCTCCATTACCTCCGATAGCAAGATTCAATAAAAGATATTGGGGTTGATGAAAAGGATTAAACCCATCAGGGTTTATTGTTTGTGAAAGATCTATTTCATTCAGCAATTCATCGTCCAGATATAAACGGATAAAATCCTTATCCCAATCCATACGCCAGATATGAAATTTATTTGCCCAATCTGTATCATTGTCTGTAAAATGACTAAGCGGTTTATTTGATCCGTCCCACTTAGCTGTCCATCTAATATTTGTTCCCCAAGCTACGTTTGCCAGAATAGAGGGTACATCATTAATGCGGTAAAACTCCATCAAATCGACTTCACCATTCAGAGGCCATTCTTTATTTAATCCCAGGGTCCATATTGCCGGCCAAGCACCTTTCACCGCAGGAATCTTTGCACGAATTTCAAAACGTCCGTATAACCAGGAATGGGTTCCGGCAGTTGTTACACTCGAAGCTGAGTAATTTGCATATTCACGTTTTGTTTTCCATTCAGTACTTCCTTCAATATAATTGGGGTTCTTTATGCTTTCGCGTCGGCCTTCTATTCTGAGCACTCCCCCTGTGCAATAAGCATTGTCTTCTTGGTACCATTGGAGTTCATTGTTCCTGACAAACCCATGTTCATAGCTCCAGATTTTACTATCGAGTTTACCTTCGTGATTAAATTCATCGCTCCACACAAGTTTGTAACCGGGAATATTTCCCGGCAATTGCATATCTGACTGAGACGGTTCTACGCATTGGGCAAATAGATTGCCAGATAATAATGCAGATAAGGCATAAAATAAAAAATGCTTTTTCATGATCTTACATTTAAGTTTCAACATCACAAATGTAAGAGCTTTAAATATGAATAAACTCTAATTATGAATCACTTAATTCCATACATGTGTTTATATGCTAATTTTCTGTATGCATATTTTATGGGTGGTGACAAACTTTAAATAAAACTTCTTTTATATGTCTTATGCTAAAATTTGTCACCCCCACTATCAAAGGGTTTCAGAGGGAGTACCCCTGTTACCCCCCTAAAAACAACCTTATGTTTTTGTATTTTTGAGGAAAGAAGTTGCAGAAACAAGAATATAGCACACAACATATTGATTATATGCACATTACACACTAAGTTTCTCACGATAATATGAGAAAAACAGAAAAACAAGGTATAGTGAATGTATAAAAATATTCCAGATAGGCACGTATTTTATTGGGCAATAGATTTCAGCCATTGGCCTATAAATTAAAATCACCGGGCAATAAACCATCAGGCATTACCCAATGGTTTTTATTCATTCTCTTCTGTCTCCTGAATAAAAGACTCGGGCAAATATCTTTCAATGTATTCACTGGGAAGCATTCCGAATTCCTTTTTGAAGCAAGCACTGAAATATTTTGGATCATTGAAGCCCACAGCGTAAGCAAGCTCGGAGATGCGGATACGCTTCTTTTCTTCCACAATTTTGCAGGCAGCTTTTAAGCGAATATTTCGTATAAAAGCAGAAGTGTTAAGTCCGGTAAGTGATTTCAACTTCTTATATAATGTAGATTTGCTCGACCCCATTTCTTCAATGAACTGTTGCTGGTCGAACTCGGAATCGTCAAGATGCCTGTAAACACAGTCAATAGCCCGTTGCAGAAACTCTTCATCAATACTGGTATAGTTCAGTTCTTTGGCTTCAAAAACCAACTGCTTTTTAAAGTCTTTAGCTACCCGTTCTTTCCCCTTTAGCAGGTTCTTTATCTTGGCGTGAAGCACCGGTAGTTTAAAAGGTTTGCTTATAAAGCCATCGGCACCTGAGTCATAAGCCTCAATTCTATCTTCTTCCTTATTCTTTGCAGTAAGCAATATGAGCGGAATATGGCAAGTTTCAAAGTTACTCTTTAGGTGCTTGCAAAACTCAATACCATCCATTTCGGGCATCATAATGTCTGAAACAATGAGATCAACATCCTCATTCTCAACAATAGCAATACCTTCTTTTCCATTTTGCGCAGTGAAAATATTATATTCACGGCTCAATAATCTGGTCATCAGCTGAAGCAACTCTTCATTGTCTTCTATAACCAACAGAGAATGAGATTTTGTTTCTGCCGGTTTTTCCGCTTCCTGAACAGAGAGTTCCAAATCGGATATCGTTCCTTCCGTGGCAACAATCTTCAAATCATCAATCTCCTCATCACTATAAAATGAGCGATCAATCGGTATCTTAACGCAGAAAGAGGTTCCTCTATCCAGTTCACTTTCAACAGTAATAGTTCCCTGATGCAATTCTACCAGATCCTTTGTCAGAGAAAGTCCGATTCCTGTGCCTATAGTATTAAAGCGACGATAATCGCCTTCATAGAAACGTTTGAACAGTGTATTCACCTTTTCCGGAGGAATTCCCTGACCATTATCTTTAATTGTAAGCACCGCATATTCTTTCTCGGAGTCATAGCTCAAATTTACCTGCACAAATCCGCCTTCATTATTATACTTTGAAGCATTCGACAAAAGGTTATACACAATCTTATCCAACTTATCGGGATCAAAATAACCAAAAATATTTTCAGGATCACAAACCAGAGAGAGATGCATCTTCTTTTTTTTCATTAATGGGCTAAAACTTTCCACCTCCTTCTTCACAAAGGCAGCCAAGTTATCATTGGAAACTTTCAGTTTCAGGTTGCCGGTCTCAGCTTTTCTGAACTCAAGAATCTGCTGTAACAACCGGATCAGCCGCGATATATTGTTCTGCATTACAGTATAATGTTCTTTATGCAGAGGAGAAACCATTTTCAGATCATCTACCGTTGCAGAAATTATAGTCAACGGTGTTAAAAGCTCATGAGTAATATTAGTAAAGAACTGCAGTTTAGCATGGTTCACCTCCTCGGACTTAGCTTGTTCCACTTGCTGAATCTTTAAATCGTTTCTCAATTGTATACGATTCCTTACCGCTTTTAAAGAAAAGCGAACAATGAATGCTATTACTAGTATATAAAGAAGATATGCCCACCACGTTGCCCAGAACGGAGGAAGAATTACAACCTCCAAAGTTATCTCTGCATCATTCCACACTCCGTTTTCATTTGTAGCCTTTAATCGAAAAGTATAAGTTCCGCTCTTCAGGTTATTATAGTTCGCAAAACGGCGTGAGGCATCAGTATACTGCCAGTCTTTATCAAAACCCTCTAACTTATAGGCATATTTGTTTCCTATTGAATTATTATAAGCCAATGCCGCAAACTCAATCGTGAAGTTCTTATATTTATAAGGCAATTCTATCCGTTTAGTAAATCCTGGAGTTTCTTTTGATATCCGGTTTCTCAGTTCGTCATCTAAAGTTCCAAAAGATTGATTAAATATTTTAATATCTGTTATAACAACAGGATCTTTCATCGCATTATCTGCCATTTTATCAGGAAAGAAACTGTTATATCCCTTATAGCCTCCAAAGAATAACTCGCCATTCTTATTAAATGAAGAATTCTGAATAAAGTAATTATCCTGCAATCCATCCGCAGTAGTATAAACACGGAAGCTAGACTCTTTTAATTCATTTGCGACATGCAACCTTACAAGTCCGTAATTTGTGCCCAACCATAGATTTCCTTTAGAATCCTGTTGAATACTGGAAACAACATCGCCCGGAAGATTTATCAGTTTATTTACGGAAACAAAAGTATCCTTTTCTCTGTCATACAGATTTAGTCCTCCACCTTCAGTACCAAGCCATAGTCTCCCTGCTTTATCTTTAAAGAAACAAAGAGCATCAATGCAGTTCAGCTTCTTATTCATTAAAGAATAGTGAGCAAACTTCATCGTTGCTGGTTTCTGAGGATTTCCTGAAATACGGATAACACCGTAATTGCCCGTACCACACCAAATGGTTCCATCTCTATCTTCACAAATAGAACGCACGGTAGAACGTCCTAAGTCTTTATTGCCAGCAATCAGCGTTTTAAAAATATATCCTTTCCCATTATTATATCTGATACATAACCCACTGCGGGTTCCTATCCAGCAATTGCCTTTACTATCTTCCATAATGGCAGAAACACAGGCATCTTTCAGATATGGAGTATTTTCGGGAAGCAAAACTTTAACTGTCTGACCTTTCTTATATGTAAAGATACCACCATCATAAGTACCAATCCATAATTCGTTGGTTCTTTTCAGCTTTACAATAGTGTTTACTGTAGGCATTCCTTTTATGCCAGCGAATTCAGGAATCTTAGGATAATAATTACATATACTGGTTTTAGGATTATATACAGCAAGTCCGTAAGTACCTATTCCCATCCAAACCAAACCTTGGTCGTCTACATAAAGGCACTGAACAGAATTAGTAGGCAATTCATGCTTTATGGAATCAATATTATAAAGATTAAAATGAGTTTGTCGGGTACTGGTCCAACATACTCCTCCACCAATTGTTCCAATCCACATCATGCCGGAACGATCGCGAATAATAGAATTTACTTCATTATTTATGATAGGATACTGTTTACTCTCTGGCAAGTAATTAATAAAGCTATCGGAAACATTGTTGTTTCCAGTGATACTAAGTCCACTACGTGTACCTACCCAAAGGGTATGGGTATTAAAATCTTCTGAGATTGAATAAACAATATTATCAGATAAACTATTTGGATTACCTTTCTGATTTACAAACCTTTTCCATCGTAAGTGTTTCATATCATAAGGATTCTCTATCATAAATAACCCTTCATCCCACGTGCCTACCCATATTCTCTTTTTATAGTCTTCATAAATTACATGCGCAGAATTGCGTGCATTCATTTTAGGATAAGCATAGTATCTCTTTAGTTTTGGATTGTAACGGTAAAGTCCGGCCGACCATGTACCAATCCAAATATTCCCATTTGAATCTTCAATCAAAGACTTTATCGCAGGAGTATTTATAACATTTCCCGTACGGGCTTTATCAAGCAGTTCAAAAGAATCGTTCTGCGGAATATACCGGCATAAACCGGAGTCAGTACCAATCCACACGGTGTTGTCTTTTGTTATAAGCAAGCAGGATATGGTATTATTTACTCCCGGAATGGATATTTTACGGATAGCACCCGTTTTTTTATTCAATATGTTCAGTCCATCCAATGTACCAATCCATAAATTATTATTGTTATCATCGGCCACACAAAGAATATCATTGTTAGTAAATAACTCTGGTGTATAAAGATTAGCTTTGTAGGTTTTAACCTGATAACCGTCATACAAGCATAAACCACTTCGGGTAGCAACCCATATATAGCCGTCTTTATCCTGAAAAACCTTCTGCACCTCATCAGTAGGCAAGCCATTAAGCGTAGAAAGCTGTTTAAACTTTAAATGCTGAATTGCTCCATTCTGACAATAAGAAAAGATTGGAATAATCACTAATAATAAAAAGATAAGCTCTTTTTGTATTATATTGTATCTGTTGTTTAACATGATTCTAGATAAATAATTACCGCAAATATAACCAGAATACAATATCTGGAGGTCAAATAATAAGTAAATATGCTCTATAAAAAGATAATATATAAAGAAGAAGAGATAAAGAACAAACAGCAAAGTATTATTTTGCTGCCTTAATAAATACATTATTAGAGAGGGATTCTCAGAAATTAGCTATTGAGTGCTAAATTTCATTAAACAAGAAAGAAAGAGCCTTCGGATAAGAACATTTTTTTTCTATCAGTGTTTTTTGATTAACAATGATAAAAAGTCATTTTATCTGTTATATTTGCATTCGTAACTTAAATTTATATAAAAATGAGAATAGAAAAGATTGTAGGAAGAGAGATCCTTGATTCAAGAGGTAATCCAACTGTTGAAGTTGATGTTATATTAGAATCCGGTGTTATAGGAAGAGCGTCAGTTCCTTCTGGTGCATCAACTGGTGAAAACGAAGCTATAGAATTACGCGATGGCGATAAAAAACGCTATGGAGGTAAAGGTGTACACAAAGCTGTTGAAAATATCAATAAAATAATAGCTCCCCATCTTATTGGAAGATCAGTACTCGATCAAAGAGGAATTGATAAGTCAATGATTGAACTAGATGAAACCAAAACAAAATCAAGACTTGGTGCAAATGCGATTCTGGGAGTGTCTCTCGCCGTAGCAAAAGCAGGGGCTGCTTATCTGGATCTTCCGTTATATAGATATATAGGTGGGGTAAATACTTTTGTATTACCGGTTCCTATGATGAATATTATAAATGGTGGCTCGCACTCCGATGCTCCTATTGCTTTTCAGGAATTTATGATTCGTCCTATCGGAGCTCCTTCTTTTAAAGAAGCATTAAGAATGGGCGCAGAAGTGTTCCATGCACTAAAGAAAGTTCTAAAAGATCGCGGACTTAGTACAGCTGTTGGCGACGAAGGTGGATTTGCTCCAACGCTTGAAGGAACCGAAGATGCATTGAATTCTATTCTTGCAGCAATTAAAGCAGCCGGATACCTACCCGGAAAAGATATCAATATAGGTTTAGATTGCGCATCTTCTGAGTTTTATCATGAAGGCATATACGATTATACAAAGTTTGAAGGTGCAAAAGGTAAGAAAAGAACATCTGCAGAACAGGCTGCATACCTTGAAGAACTAATAAAAGCTTTCCCAATTGACTCAATTGAAGATGGTATGAGTGAAAACGATTGGGACGGATGGAAATTATTAACTGATAAGATAGGTGATAAATGCCAACTTGTAGGCGACGATTTATTTGTGACAAATGTAGATTTTCTTTCTAAAGGCATTGAGAAAGGTTGTGCAAACTCCATCTTAATCAAGGTAAATCAGATTGGTACGCTGACAGAAACGCTGGATGCAATAGAAATGGCTCATCGTCATGGATACACATCAGTAACCTCACACCGTTCCGGTGAAACTGAAGATTCTACAATTGCAGATATTGCTGTAGCTACAAACTCAGGACAAATAAAAACAGGTTCATTAAGCCGTTCTGATCGTATGGCTAAATATAATCAACTGCTCCGTATTGAAGAAGAACTGGGTGATTTAGCTGTTTATGGATATAAACGAGTAAAATAAAACAGTTAAGGGATAGAGAATAAAAAACTTTCCTGAACATAAAAACGCCTCAAAATTTCCAATTGAATTTTGAGGCGTTCTGTTTATTTGTTTATTTATCCAAAACATCTTCATGCATGGATAAAGATTCAAGGTACTTCTCTTTCCACAATTTTAATAAATACAAATCAGGAATTTCAACCTCTGTCCTTCTTAGAATTATCAGCCCTTCTTTCTCCAGATTATTCAGGTACTTTGAAACAGACAATCGGGTTTCACCAATAATTAAAGCAAAATCCTCCATCTTTATTTTTAATAACTTTTTACCAAAAGGCCTTTCACAACGAGCCAATAAGAAATCAATCATTTTTGTTTCCAAACACGAATAGTTAATCTGCCACAGTCTGTCATGAAGCTGCTGTGCTCTATTAGAAAGAATATTCCGGAAGTTTAGCCTGAAAATATCATATTTATCAAGTTCTGTGAGAATATAAGATTTATCAATAGACACTAAATCAACATCCGTTTCTGCAGTATAAGTAGAAAAATAATTAGCATTGAGTCCGAATATAGAATAGAATTCAACAAGACTAGGAGCTTCTTGAAATTCCTTAATAACAAAGTTATTATTCTTATCCGTAGATTCAAGCATCAATTCACCTTTTAATAAAAAAGTGAGATCATTACAGAAATAACCTCTCATTCGAACTACACTTCCAGCCTTAAATTTTTGAAAATGCAATTTTACTTTACCAATAATACGTGTGACTTCATCTTCACCTAATCCTTGGAAAAGAGGCATTTGTAGTAAGGTTTTATACATAGTTTCCATAATAACCTTTTTTAGATACTAAAGTAACAAACTTGTTTAGTAAGTTGTTTACAAAAATAAGACTTATAATTGACCTTATTCATTTACCAGCATTACTTTTTGTGTTTTTTATTGTTTCTTAAACATGATTACTTTCTATTGCATTAATAGTTGCAGAATGCATAAAAATATAATATCTTTGCATTTAAAATAAAATGAATGATTATGTTATCAGGATTTAACTTTCAGGACATGGTTAGTGCATTTATTGTGCTATTTGCAGTAATAGATATAATTGGGTCTATTCCTATAATTATTAGCCTTAGAGAAAAAGGACGTGATGTTAATGCAATAAAAGCAACTCTTTACTCAGGAGCACTTTTAGTGGGATTCTTTTATGCAGGACATCTTTTATTAAGTCTCTTCCGTGTTGACATTGAATCATTTGCAATAGCCGGTGCACTTATTATATTCCTTATGGCATTGGAAATGATTCTTGATGTGGAAATATTTAAGAATACCGGACCTATTAAAGAAGCTACACTTGTACCTCTTGTATTTCCACTATTAGCTGGAGCCGGAGCATTTACTACTTTATTATCTCTTCGGGCGGAATATGCCAGCATCAATATTATGATAGCACTGGCACTCAACATGGTTTGGGTTTATGTTGTTTTAAGGCTGACTAAAAAAATAGAAAGAATGCTTGGAAAAGGGGGCATTTATGTAATACGGAAATTTTTTGGAATAATTTTACTAGCTATAGCAGTTAAATTATTTACAGCAAATATTACCACTTTAATAGCATTCCTTCAAAGAGCTAATGCATAAAAAGAACAGTACTTATTTTTCAAATCGTACTATATTGAAAAGCGTTTTCGGTTTAATAACTGAAAACGCTTTTTCTTTTACACCCTAGTATAATCGCAAATATTTAGGGTAAAAAGGAAAAATAAAGTAACTTTTATTTGCCCGCTTAATACAAGATTTACTATATTTGAGGACGACAATTATTCATTTTGTCATAAAAACAAATATTAAACCTTATAAATGCCAATATAACTATGAGTTATCTGCGATTTGACAAAACGCTCATGATTAATCTTGAAGAATCTTTACCAAGAGAAATTCTTCGGACAAATAAATCAGGAGCATATCATTGTACAACGATAGTAGATTGCAACACGAGGAAATATCATGGATTATTAGTGATTCCTGTCCCTGAACTGGATGATGAGAATCATGTTTTGCTATCGTCTTTGGATGAAACAGTCATTCAGCACGGTGCAGAGTTCAACCTTGGTTTGCACAAATATCAAGGAAACAACTATAGTCCTAATGGACATAAATATATCCGTGAATTCGATTGTGAAAAAGTCCCTATTACAACTTACCGAGTTGGTGGAGTAGTCCTCACCAAAGAAAAAATATTTGTTCACCATGAGAACAGAATATTGATAAAATATACGTTAGTAGATGCGCACTCTGCAACTACTCTTCGCCTGCGTCCGCTTCTGGCTTTTAGAAGTGTGCGACAATATACTCACGAAAACGAATATGCCAACAAAGAATATCAGGAAGTAAAAAATGGAATAAAAACTTGTATGTATCAGGGATACCCCGAATTATTCATGCAGTTTAATAAAAAAAATGAATTTCATTTTGAATCCTATTGGTATAAAGGAATAGAATATACTAAAGAGCAAGAACGAGGATATGATTTTAATGAAGACCTGTATATTCCGGGATATTTTGAAATAAACATTAAAAAAGGAGAAAGCATAGTTTTCTCTGCAGGTATATCTGAAGCTTCCAGTCTCAATATGATTGAGACATTTGATGAAGAAGCTGCCGATCGGGTTCCTCGCGACAGCTTTTACAATTGTCTAAAGAATTCCGCTCACCAGTTTCACAACAAACAGGAAGATAAACATTATATTTTAGCAGGCTACCCTTGGTTTAAATGCCGGGCCAGAGACATGTTTATATCCCTACCAGGGCTTACGCTTGCCGTTGATGAAATTTCAGAATTTGAATCGGTAATGGAAACAGCTCAGGATGCTATACTAAACTACATTAACGACCGCCCACTAAATTGCAAAATTTATGAAATAGACGATCCGGATGTTTTATTATGGGCTGTATGGGCTTTACAACAATATGCTAAGACTACTTCCAGGGAACAATGCAAAGAGAAATACGGTGCACTACTGAAAGAAATCATTGAATTTATACGTAAAGGGAAGCACGAAAATCTGTTTTTACATGAAAATGGATTATTATATGCAAACGGAACGGACAAAGCTATTACGTGGATGAATTCAACAGTCAATGGACGTCCGGTAACTCCACGAACAGGATATATCATTGAAATCAATTCATTATGGTACAATGCCCTTCGTTACGTGGCCGACTTACTGCGAGAAGGCGATAAAGCCGACTCATTCTTTGCTGACTCTCTTGACGAGTTGGCTGCAACCACAGCTCAATCTTTTATTGAGACCTTCCGGAACGAACATGGTTATCTCATGGATTATGTAAATGGACAGAATACAGATTGGAGCGTACGCCCTAATATGATATTTACCGTTGCATTTGATTACTCCCCACTTGACCGGGCACAAAAAAAACAAATACTGGATATTGTAACAAGAGAACTACTCACTCCAAAAGGACTTCGCACACTAAGCCCCAAGAGCATTGGATATAATCCCAATTATGTTGGTCCACAAATACAACGTGACTATGCATACCATCAAGGAACAGCATGGCCATGGCTGATGGGATTTTATATGGAAGCTTATTTACGGATTTATAAAATGAGTGGAATTTCATTTGTTGAGCGTCAGTTAGTTGGGTTTGAAGAAGAAATGACCCAACATTGTATTAGTTCAATATCAGAGTTATATGACGGTAACCCCCCATTCAAGGGTCGGGGAGCTGTTTCATTTGCAATGAATGTAGCAGAGATTTTACGTATTTTGAAGCTGCTTTCTAAATATAATTTATAAGAGGAGGAATAACTATGAAAGTATTAATGTTTGGATGGGAATTCCCCCCTCATATATTAGGTGGTTTAGGAACAGCTAGTTACGGATTGACAAAAGGAATGTCAAAGCAGGAAGATATGCAAATAACTTTCTGCATTCCTAAACCTTGGGGAGATGAAGATCAGAGCTTTTCGAAGATAATTGGAATGAACAGCACACCGGTTGTGTGGAAAGATGTTAATTGGGATTATGTAAATAGCCGTGTAGGCGGATATATGAATCCGCAGGATTATTATGACTTACGCGACCATATTTATGCAGATTTCAACTACTTGCACACAAACGACCTGGGTTGCATTGAGTTTTCAGGCAAATACCCTGATAACTTACAAGAGGAAATAAATAACTATTCAATAGTGGCCGGAGTTGTTGCACGTCAACAACAATTTGATATCATTCACTCACATGATTGGCTCACTTATCCTGCCGGCATTCATGCCAAACAAGTATCAGGGAAGCCTTTAGTCATTCATGTGCATGCAACAGATTTTGACCGAAGCCGGGGAAATGTAAACCCCACAGTTTACTCAATTGAGAAAAACGGAATGGATCATGCTGATCATATTATGTGCGTAAGTGAGTTAACCCGTCAAACGGTTATTCATAAATATCATCAGGATCCCAAAAAGGTATCTACCGTTCATAATGCTGTATCTCCATTATCACAGGACATTATGGATATAGTGCCAAAAAAATGTGCCAAAGAAAAGATTGTCACTTTCCTTGGAAGAATTACCATGCAGAAAGGACCCGAATATTTTGTAGAAGCAGCAGCTATGGTACTTCACAGAACAAAAAACATTCGTTTTGTGATGGCTGGTAACGGAGATATGATGAATCAGATGATCAGACTAGTAGCTGAACGAGGAATTGCAGACCGTTTTCATTTTCCGGGATTTATGAAAGGCAAACAGGTTTATGAGGTTCTCAAAGCCAGCGACGTTTATATTATGCCTTCTGTTTCTGAACCATTTGGAATCTCACCACTTGAAGCAATGCAGGTTAGCGTTCCTACAATTATCTCTAAACAATCCGGCTGTGCCGAAATTCTCAATAATTGTATCAAGACTGATTACTGGGACATTCATGCCATGGCCGATGCTATTTATTCCATCTGCACAAATCCGGCATTGTACGAGTTCTTAAAGGTAGAAGGTAAAAAAGAAGTAGATGATATTAAGTGGGAGAACGTAGGCTATTTAGTACGGTCTATTTATGATAGAGTTTTACAAAATTATAGATAACAAATAAAATTACAGATATGAAAACAATCTGCTTTTACTTTGAAATACACCAAATGTTTCATTTGAAGCGATACCGTTTCTTTGACATAGGGTCCGATCACTATTATTATGATGATTATTCAAATGAAACAAAAATAAGCGACGTGGTTGAACGCTCTTATAAACCAGCTATCAAAACATTGATTGAAATGGTAAAGAGTTCCAACGGCGCATTTAAAGTCGCTTTATCTCTATCGGGGGTTGCAATGGAGCAATTAGAAATGCATGCTCCTTGTGTTATAGACCTGTTACATGAATTGGCAGATACCGGATGCTGTGAATTCCTTGGAGAAACATATTCTCATAGCCTATCTTCATTAGTTGATGAAAAATATTTCCGTAGTGAAGTGAAGCGTCAAAGTGAAAAGACCAAACAACTATTTGGTAAATCGCCGAAAGTCTTTTGCAATACAAACCTTATTTATTCTGATGAAATAGGAAGCTTGGTAGCTAAAATGGGATTTAAGGGAATGCTAACTGAGGGAGCCAAACATATATTAGGATGGAAAAGTCCTCACTACGTTTATCATTGCAATCAATCTCCGGAATTAAAAATCTTACTAAGAGATTTCAAACTTTCAGATGACATGAGTCTTCGCTTCTCCAATTCTAATTGGTGCGAATTCCCTTTATTCGCAGATAAATATATTAACTGGATCGACTCTATGCCAAAAGAAGAAGAGGTTATTAATCTTTTCATGGACCTTTCAGCACTGGGAATAGCCCAACCTCTTTCTTCAAACATCCTGGAATTTTTAAAAGCAATGCCAGCATGTGCGGAAAAGAAAGGTATTACTTTCTCAACTCCATCAGAAGTTATTTCCAACTTAAAGTCCATTTCTCCTATTGATGTATTATATCCTATTTCATGGGCTGACGAGGAAAGAGATATCAGTACATGGCTAGGAAATATTCTTCAGAGAGAAGCTTTCAATAAATTATACAGCCTTTCAGAGAAAGTAAGGTTATGTCGCGACAAAAAGATAAAGCAAGACTGGGACTATTTACAAACCAGTGACAACTTCCGATTCATGTCTACAAAGTATTCGGGTATAAACATTGACAGAGATATATACGAATCGCCTTATGATGCGTTTACTAACTATATGAATGTCTTGGGAGACTTTATTAATAGGGTAAATTCTCTTTATCCTGAAGGCATAGAGAATGAGGAGCTGAATTCTCTGCTTACTACCATAAAAAATCAAGGAGAAGAAATTGATGCTTTACATAATAAGATATGTCAGCTTGAAGTAAAGAAAACAACGGCAACAACAACTCCTAAAACAAAAGGAACTAAAACCAAAAAGATTACACCTGTTACTAAGGTATAAGATGAACAAAATAGCATAAAAAATAAAAGCAGTTCGATTGAACTGCTTTTATTTTTTATGCTATCACCTATCCATTACAGATAGATAAAATATTATTTATATCGAAATTACTTCTTCAGTCTACTATATATTACCTCTAGTTTCAGTTTATTGTCTTTTCCACCCTTCAGCTTTATATATCCAGGTCTCAAATCATGACGAATAGAAATCAAATTGTTGTTAGAATCATAAGCCACAGAAACCGGAACAAGCACCATTTCTTCTTTAAAGTCCAACGGAACACTGCCAGTTGCTTTCTTTTTATCAGCAATACTAGTACTAATCAGGCGAGTTATATTTGAGAACGTATACTGATTATTTGTTTTTGAATAAGGAGCCAGAAAAGAAGTTATATTATTTATAAGTGAATTATCTTCAAAAAACTTATTCATATCTTTAGCTCTTACCATCAATAGATAACTAGGTGCAGACATTCCAAATTTATTTGCATCAGTTTTGTTATATGCATTAAAAGTTAGTTTGACTGAATTTAATGTATCATTCTGCAACTTACCAGCCATTTCACCTACTGGCAATGAAACTTTAGTAAACAATCCGGCAGGAGATTTAATTAACGTATAATCTTTCACCTGAGCCAAAGCTTCCAGTGTTTGATCATTTTTAAAACTATTTGCCTGAATTACCTCTTTTGTTGAACCAAAGGTAGCTGTGGTAGTATAAGTAGAATCGATCGTTGTATATCCAGCTTGTTTTCTCTTAATCGGGAAATGACCTAAAGAATCTACAGCATATACTTTAAATGAAATATTCAAATGTGCCTGATCAATATAAAGAACAGTACCATCTCCATGATCACATTTCACATAAATGCCTTTAAAAGCCTTGGCAAATTCATCCTTAAAGTTTTTACCTTCAGCTTTTGATGTTTGAAACAGTTTTATAAACTGATTTGCTTTATCTAAAGAGTAGTTTACACTTACATTAGGATAAAAGGTCGATGTTTTTCTTGTAGCTTCACTTATAGACAAATCAACAGCTGAATAAGCCTTTTTAGCAATTAACCCGTTTGCACTATCATAATACTGAGTTGGATCTATATTTGTATAATAGTTACTTTGATCTTGCTTTACTAAATCCTTATTTAACTCATAGACACTTAATCGGCAAGTATTTAGAGAATCGCCAAAATAGCTTGTATAATAAAGATTTACACTTGCAGCAGTCGCTTCATATTCCTTTACAGATGCAGTTGGATCGACAGGCACCATTCTATTAATCGGAAACTCAAACTGATCCGTGCAAGTTAACTGGGTGAGAAAATCAGCTTCAAAACTTCCGAATTCAGGATCTGTATACTTTCCCAAATAGCCCATACTTGTTTTAGCATAAACAGGTCCGGCAAGCATAGTCTCCGTACTTACATCAAAAGTTTGTGCACCTAAAGCTATGCTATCGCTGCTTGGCATCATGCCTAATCCCAAAGTGCCGGTGGTATCATCACAGGAAAAAAGAACAAAGGCAAGCAAAGATGCCCATAAATATTTAACTTTCATACATCAATAATTTAGTGTCTAGTGCCTGAGGTCATGGCCATATTAAATCTTTGGCCTTTTTATTTTTATAGTAGTAGCGTTTACTTATCAGCCTCCCAAACCTTATCATAGAATTCATTAAAGGCATCAATATAAGTATCTGGTGATTGAAAATCGAGAATCGGAATATTCTTTTCGCGGGCATAATTCATAACCTCTTCATTCACATTCTCACTGTTCTGAATAACGCCATCAGAATAATCAATAGCCAACTTCATAAGTGCTGTATAATCCACTTCACCTTGAACAGAAGTCAAGTCCTCATCAGTTATATCTTTCAGCATTAATTTAGAAATAAAGTCTTTATCGAATTTATTCTTAAAATCATTTTCATATACTGAAAGTACAATTTTGACATCACGAAATGATGGTTCATCTTTGTATACTTTCTTAATATATAACGGTGCCAAAGCAGACATCCATCCGTGGCAGTGAATAACATCAGGGCACCAACGAAGTTTTTTTACCGTTTCAATTACTCCACGAGCATAAAAAATAGCTCTGCTATCATTATCTTCGTATTCTTGTCCATTTTCATCCGCCTCTTGTAGCTTGTGCTGAAAATAGTCATCATTATCTATAAAGTATACCTGCATTCTGGCAGACTGTATAGAAGCTACTTTTATAATCAATGGATGATCTGTATCATCAATGATCAGATTCATGCCCGAAAGGCGAATCACTTCGTGCAGTTGATTTCTGCGTTCATTGATATTTCCCCACTTCGGCATAAAAGTTCGTATCTCTCTCCCCTTCTCTTGAATTGCCTGTGGAAGATATCTTCCTACATTTGCCATTTCAGATTCGGGCAAGTAAGGAGTAATCTCTTGTGTAATAAATAAAACCTTGTTAGCCTTCATTATAATAAAATCTTTCTCATAATCATTTTGCAAAGATATAAAAAAAAAAGCGCATTTATACAAGTTTTGTCATCCAATAAAATCTTATCAATTGTTAAGTCGCTGTTATTCAGTAAATAAATATAAGATATACCCCATCTAGGTGATACATCATATTAGATAAATTTGAGATATTACTTCGTTATCTGATAAATAATAGCTTATTTTGCACCGTTTTTCTAAAACAACAGATTAAACAATCAAAATTAAAATGAAAATTGTACACACTATCAAAGAGTTGCAAGCAGAGCTAACAACTCTGAAAGCTCAGGATAAAAAGATTGGATTAGTTCCTACTATGGGTGCCTTGCATGCAGGCCATGCATCACTCGTTAATCGCAGCGTAAAAGAAAATGATGTAACCGTAGTGAGTGTATTTGTTAACCCCACTCAGTTTAATGATAAGAATGATTTATTAAAATATCCGCGTACACTGGATGCAGATTGCAAACTACTGGAAGCAAATGGCTGCTCCTTTGTATTTGCACCGTCAGTGGAAGAAATGTATCCAGAACCGGATACACGTGTATTCAATTTTGCTCCACTAGATGCAGTAATGGAAGGAGCCTTCCGTCCGGGACATTTTAACGGAGTAGCACAAATAGTAAGTAAATTGTTTGATGCAGTGAAACCTCACCGTGCATACTTCGGTGAAAAAGACTTTCAGCAACTAGCCATTATTCGTGAAATGGTTAAACAGCTAAACTATGACCTTGAAATTGTAGGCTGCCCTATTCTACGTGAAGAAGACGGACTGGCTCTAAGTAGCCGAAATGCAAGATTATCTGCAGAAGAACGTGAAATAGCATTAAAAATATCTCAAACATTATTTAAAAGTAGTACCTTTGCAGCAGATCACTCAGTGGGTGAAACGATTCGTTTTGTTGAAGAGTCAATTGCTGCTGAGAGAGGGCTACGCCTGGAATACTTTAAAATTGTGGATGGAAACACCTTACAAGAATTTGGAGACTGGGCAGATACAAACTATGCAGTGGGCTGTATCACAGTTTTCTGTGGAGACGTCCGACTGATTGATAACATAAAATATAAAGAGATTTAATTTTTAAAAGACCAAACCTTATGATGATTGAAGTAATGAAGTCAAAGCTGCACTGTGTACGTGTAACAGAGGCTGATTTAAATTACATGGGTAGTATCACGATTGACGAAGACTTAATGGACGCAGCCAATCTTATCGCCAATGAGAGAGTACATATCGTGGATAACAATAACGGCGAACGTTTTTCAACTTATATTATTAAAGGCGAACGCGGATCAGGCAAAATCTGTCTGAATGGCGCAGCAGCCCGAAAGGTACAAGTGGGAGATATCATTATTATCATGTCTTATGCCATGATGGATTTTGACGAAGCTAAAAGCTTTAAGCCAATAGTTGTTTTTCCAGATTCCGTGACTAACAAAGTAATCTGATAAATCGTTCAGATTTAGATATAACGAAATTTTAAAAAGCCTGCTACAATATTTTTAATGTAGCAGGCTTTTTTTTAGTGATAATACCACTATTTTATAAATCCGGATACTATAACCAATTCAATTTACAAGCATAACTAGCTTATCACACAGGTAAGTAACAGTAAGCCCTCGGCTGTGAACCCATGAGCCTTCATCTGTGAACCCATTAGCACTCAATCGAGAACCCATGGGTTCACAGATGAAGGCCGAGTTACATTCTCCCATTAAATCCGTAAACTGATTATATAGATTCATTTCTACCCACAAATATGTTCTATTAAAACCTTGGTTCCGATACCAATCAGAATAAGTCCACCCCACAACTCTACTCTCATATTATGTCTACATCCAAAAAAGATTCCAAACAGTAATCCGAAAACAGATATTATAAAAGATACAAATCCTATAATCGATATTGGTGAAAGAATGCCATCAAACGTTCTTATTCCCATAAAAGCATAAGAGACCCCAACTGCAAGGGCATCCAGACTGGTGGCAATAGCCAATGTAAAAACAACCTTCAGACTAGCCGGATTAAACTCTTTCTTACATTCATCGTCTTTAAAAGACTCCCATATCATTCTTCCACCAAGAAAACAGAGAATAAGGAAAACTACCCAATGATCAAAATCTTCAATTAAATGGCTAAACCTACTTGCTCCTACCCATCCCAGAAAAGGCATCAAAGCCTGAAAGAAACCAAAGAAAAAAGCCATTGTAAGAATCGTTCTCCAATTCAGTTTCTTTAAAATAATACCACTTGCTATAGACACTGCCAGACAATCCATTGCCAGACCTACTGCAATGAGCCAATTTTCTAAATTTGTCATTATTAAAAAGGTAGCTTATAAATTAAGGAATAGGTAACTCCAAAATTGGTTGATTTATTTTCGCCAAAGCCCGGAATATACCACGGAGTTGTGCTAGTATTCTCTTTAATGCTTAACTTGGCTTTATATCTCAAAGACCATCCCATCAGAAAGTTCTTATGTATCTGGGCTCTTATACCGAATAATAACTCCATCCAATGAGCATTTGTCTTCTCACCCGTGTACTCAAACGACGGTACTTCTCCGGAATAGATATCATCTTTTAACGCAGGCCCTTTTACATCATAACTTAATGCGCTAAAGCCATATCGTGCTCCCAGATACAGATGACTCATACTCTTTTTCCTGAACATCATATTATAATTCATCCCAATCCTGAAATACGGAGCCGATGATTTATAAGAAATACTATTTTTCTCAGCATCAGTTTCTCCATATCCAACTTCCAGTACCGGGAAAAATCTATTTCTCAGATTAACGTCCACACTCACCTCTGAACTCAGGAAATTACTTCCAAAGGCTTTGCTCCCTAACCCATACAGATCAACTCCAACAAAGGTTCCATTATATAATGGAAAAACTTCCTTAGGCAATTTAATCTCTTGTTTCTGCCCTTGAGCAAGAACAGGGAGAGCCATCACCAACAAAGCGACTATATTAATAAAAGACGCGAATATTCTCTTTTTCATTGACGTCAACTCCAGAATTAATTATTGCAACAGAATCTATAGCATGAAAAGTATGCTTTACACCTTCTATCTTGTAATACATAGTCATTCCGCATTCTATAGAAAGGAAATGCTCTGTATTTGTATGTGTAACCCAAATAGTATCCCTAACATTCTTTGAATACTTAAAAACAAATGCGGTTTTTGATTTTGCATAACTCAGCGGAATAGTAGCAAAACTTACGCTCTTCTCATTATTCAGTATAATTGAATCTCCAACAATAGTATTGAGAGCTATAACTGAAAGCGAATCCAGCTTTTTCACTTTCATTGTACTATCATTTACAAAATTGAAACGTGGAGAGGGACGCCCCATAAGAGAGCAATCTGTAGTTTCGCCGCAGGCAATTAATGCCGGAACAATGACACTACAAAGTAATACTCCTAGAAACAATAGTTTCAATAGATGTTTCATATTTATATTAAACTGCTTACAGTTCTTTTTCTATTTTGTAATTATTACGTTCAGGAGCATTGCGAGTAACTAGTTCACCTACAAACCCAGCCAGAAACAGCTGTGTTCCAATTATCATTGACGTAAGTGCCAGATAAAAATAAGGAGAATCAGTAACCAATCTATAATGTAATCCGGAATACATTGAATAGAGCTTGGAAGCTCCCACAATTATAACCGAAATAAAACCCAGAAGAAACATTAATGAGCCCAACAGTCCGAAAATATGCATTGGTTTCTTACCAAATTTAGAAAGGAACCACAATGAAAGTAAATCCAGATAACCATTTACAAACCTGCTCATCCCGAATTTTGTAGAGCCATATTTACGTGCCTGGTGTTGCACAACTTTCTCCCCTATCTTAGAAAATCCGGCATTTTTAGCCAAATAAGGAATATAACGATGCATCTCACCATACACTTCAATATTTTTCACAACATCAGACTTATAAGCCTTCAACCCGCAATTAAAATCGTGCAGGTTCTTTACTCCCGATACAGAACGGGCTGTAGCATTAAATAATTTAGTAGGCAAGGTTTTAGAAAGCGGATCATATCTTTTTTCTTTCCATCCGGAAACCAAATCATATCCATCTTCAGTAATCATTCTGTAAAGTTCAGGAATCTCGTCCGGGCTATCCTGTAAATCAGCATCCATCGTAATCACCACGTCACCTTGAGCCCGTTTAAATCCGCAGAATAATGCAGGAGACTTTCCATAGTTGCGACGGAACTTAATGCCCTTTACTGTCTCAGATTTTGCTTTTAAATCTTCAATTACCTTCCATGAACGGTCAGTACTTCCATCATTTACAAAGATCACCTCATAAGAAAAGTCATTCTCAACCATCACTCGGTCAATCCAGGCATAAAGTTCCGGAAGTGATTCTTCTTCGTTGAACAAAGGAACTATTACAGATATATCCATATTTTTATTCTTTATTATCTTCTTCTTGATTATTATCTTCTTTACTTTTATCTTCCAGATTATCTTCCATTGTAACAGGAACTCTCCTTTTTACAAAAAAAGCTATAGGAAGAGCAAGAAGTGCTCCATATATTACATTTTGTGAAAGCAACTGCATTATTATTTCAATAGGGCGAAGGTTTTCCAGCGTTTTAACTGTTTCTTCAAATTGCTTAAGAGAATCGCCAAGACCAGCTATCTTAGCCTTCTCTGCTTCTTGAATAATCACAAGATAAGTATTGAAAACAAAACTATTATCAATAAATCTGAAATAAATATAGTGTCCTACGGATGTAAGTAATGCAGCAAACATATACATAAAAGCAGTAAAGGTCCAGGCATGCCCAAAGCTAATTCCACCTCCACAAAGCTTATCTCTATAGATCCGGGTAAAATAATATCCCACAAAAGGGACCATTATTGTCAATAGAAGAAAGATATATTCCAAAAAAGGTATAGCAAGCCCTAGCGGAAAAAAAGCAAATTTTACAATCCAGTAAATTCCCATGTAAGTGCCATATTGCATAGCACACTTGTTCAAATAGCTTCTATTCTCCATTATCATCTTTTATATTTGAGCACAAAAGTACTATTTTTACATCAAGAAGTTGTAATAAATGAAACGAAAATTATTAAAATGAAATAAAGATTCTGTCTCATCATGCCAAGAAAGAAAAATAATTGAATTTATTTCATTCTTTTAAATAATTGAAAAGTAGCAGCTTAGTTCATTCTCACAAAAAAAGTTTCAACGAGGTATTGCAGGGTTAAATAAAATATCTACCTTTGTGCCCGGGTAAGTCCTATACGGCTAGCTCCCTTCGAATCCTCCAGGGCTTGATCGCAGCAAAGGTAGTTGGTTGTAGCGGCGCGATATAGTAAGCTTACCCACCCGCCTCTTTAGCTCAGTTGGCCAGAGCACGTGATTTGTAATCTCGGGGTCGTTGGTTCGAATCCGACAAGAGGCTCAAAAGAAATAAGGCACTTCAATTATTGAGGTGCCTTATTTCTTTTACAATTTCTAATAAAAAAACTTTTTGCAAAACCTATTTTATTCCTTCTAATTGTTACATTTGCATAGATAACAATTTCTTATTAAATGATAAAAACTCTATTCATAATAGGTTCCGGCAGCTTTTTAGGTGGCATATCACGCTATCTTCTTTCAAAGTTTATGCAAAACAGCATTATTTCCTCATTCCCATTCGGAACGTTTATTGTAAATATACTCGGTTGCTTTCTTATCGGCTTTTTTTATGGACTCTCTGAACGGGGAAACCTTATCAACAATGAATGGCGAATGTTTCTCACCGTAGGCTTTTGCGGCGGATTTACAACATTCTCCACTTTTGCCAATGAAAACGTATCGCTATTAAGAGATGGCAACTTCTTTTATTTTGCACTTTATGCCGGTTTTAGTTTATTTCTGGGGTTAACAGCCACCTATTTAGGTAATCTTATCACTAAAATATTTTAAGTATGGAAGCAAAAAGTGAAGCTAAGATATTGCGGATATTTATCAGCAACACAGACAAGTTTAAACATTCTATTCTTTATGAAACTATTGTTTTTGCAGCCAAACGATATGGACTTGCCGGAGCAACGGTTACAAAGGGAATAATGGGATTTGGTTCAAGCAGCATTATCCGTTCGGTTAAATTCTGGGAAATCACAGAAAAATTACCCGTTGTGGTGGAAATAGCCGATGAATCGGAAAAGATTGATATGTTTATAGAAAAAATTCTTCCATGGTTTGACTATCTACCATCTGGCTGTCTTATTACTGTAGAAAACGCTTCTATTATTTTACATAAACAAGGCAAAACAAAGAAAAAATGATAATATAATGGCTTATACATTTAACCGAAACAAATATTCTTTAAAATATGTTGTAAAACACCTGATTTTATTTCATTTATTTGGAGATTAAATTAAAACTTGTACCTTTGCAATGTGTTTTTCATAGTATTAGATTTAAGGTTAACAAAGATTGGTTGTTGTGAAACAACCATTTTTTTTGCCCATGTTTCAAAGTGTGTATATTTTTTATTTAAGTTCTTAAAAAAGTGAGATAGTCAATCTCCATTCCTTATATAAACAGACTCATTGTACCAACTCATTTTGCTATCACAGCAAGTAAACCACTTTTGAGATAAAATACCTGATAACAAAATCCTTCGTTAATTCAGTTCTTTTGTAACCTTTCCGTTTTATTGATATTTTCTCTTCAGTCATTCTTTGTTAGCCCCGATCTATTAAAAGACTAAATTGCAATAATGACATACTTTAGTAACTACCACCTGAAATAGGTCTCTACTTTTATATTTTACTCCAAAGAATAAGAACTGATTCCAACAAAGTCTCAAGAAAAAGAGCTATTTTTGAAACTCTGTTTTCAGAAAGATTATTGACCTTACTATTTATAGAACTCTAAAATGAAAAAGAATTTCACACTTCTCTCTTTTATTATGGTCTTTTGGTTTGTAATATCATTTATTACAAATATTTTGGGACCATTAATTCCGGATATTATTAAAAACTTTAATCTTAATCATTTGGCTATGGCGGGTTTTATTCCTACCTCTTTTTTCATAGCATACGCCATTATGTCTATACCGGCAGGTATTATGATAGACAAAATAGGAGATAAAAAAGTTTTATTTATAGGATTCTTAATGCCTTTTTGCGGAACAATTATGTTTGCTTGTTTTCCTTCTTATGGAATGTTACTGGCTTCATGCTTTATCATTGGATTGGGCATGGCAATGCTTCAAACAGTACTAAACCCCTTACAGCGGGTTGCGGGAGGTGAAGAGAATTATGCATTTGTTGCCGAACTAGCACAATTCGTATTCGGGATAGCCTCATTCATAAGCCCTTTAGTCTACATTTATCTGGTTAAAGAACTAAATCCTAAAATATACATTCAGGGAAACAATCTATTTATCGACCTACTAGCAAAGCTGACTCCTCCCCAACTACCATGGGTCTCATTGTATTGGCTCTTTGCCATAATCATACTATTGATGCTGTTTGCTGTAATATTCATGCGTATACCTCATATTAAACTAACTGATGAAGAAAAAGGTGGTTCAAAATCATCTTATATTAAACTGTTTAAAAAGAAAAAGGTGTGGCTATTCTTTTTGGGCATATTTGCTTATGTAAGTACAGAGCAAGGTATAGCCAACTTTATGACAACTTTTTTAGAGAGATATCACAATATAGATCCTCAGTTGGAAGGAGCAAAAGCAGTGAGTCATTTCTGGGGATTAATGACAGTGGGATGTGTAGTGGGAATGATATTGCTCAAGCTATATGATTGCAGGAAAGTTCTTCTTGGCTCCGGCATTCTTTCAACCATTTTTCTTTTATTGGCTCTATTTGGTTGTAAAAGCATTGCGATAATTGCATTCCCAACAATCGGATTCTGCATATCAGTTATGTACTCTATCGTATTTTCATTGGCACTCAATTCCGTATCAAAAAACCATGGTTCTTTTGCCGGAATTCTTTGCTCGGGTATTGTGGGAGGTGCAGGTGGGCCACTCCTTGTCAGTGCAATTGCTGATATTACGAATTTGCGTATAGGAATGCTATTCATTTTGGTGTTTATCCTTTATATTACGAGTATAGGAATTTGGGCCAGACCATTAATAGATAATAAAACCATTAAATTAAAAGAACTCTTTAAGAAAAGCTAGTAATTTTTTAATATGTGCTCTTCATAAAAAGTTATTCAGACTACATCACCTTGATTATCCAAGTTATAATAAGAAAAATTATATCTTTATCGCAATCATAAATAACTCACTAAACTTACCGGCAAAATGATTCGACTCATTTTACTTACAGATTTTACAGAATCTTACGCACATAACCTGTTAAAAGGTATAATGACTTATTCAAAAGAGAATGAGCCTTGGGTACTATGCCGTATGCCACTGGCATTCAAACAACAATACGGAATTGAAGGGATTCTGAATTGGGCAAAAAGATGGAAAGCCGATGCAATTATAGCCCAGTTTGATAATGTGGATAATGTAGATTTGTTCAGACAAAATGGAATTGTAGCATTGGCACAAGACTATAAGTCGAGGTTTTCTACAATACCCAATATTACAAGTAATTATAAACTTACCGGAAAAATGGTTGCCGATTTCTTTCTTCAAAGAGGATTTAAGAACTTCGCCTTTTTCGGTTACAAAAATGCTTGTTGGTCACAGGAACGTTGCGAAGGTTTTAAAGATGAGGTGACAAAGTTTGGTTTTAAAAATAATTTCTATGCTTTTCATAACCAAAAGCTTGAAGAGCTCTGGTTCTACAAACAACATCCACTTTCCAAATGGTTAAAGTCTCTACCCAAGCCCATTGCATTGATGGCATGTGATGATACTCAAGGACAAATAATAACCGAAATATGTAAACTGAGCAATTTGAGAATCCCTGAAGATATTGCTGTAATGGGAGTTGACAATGATGAGATGACCTGTAATCTATCCGATCCTTCGCTGTCAAGTGTGTTACTTGATATTGAAAAAGGAGGTTATGATTCAGCCAGGCTTATTGATTCAATGATAAGATCTAAAAACTTAAGCACTTATAATGATATTTACATTAATACTTCTTATATAGTTCAGCGACAATCAACTAACATCTATCCTATTGAAGACAAAGAGATAGCTCAGGCCCTTAAATACATAGATCAATGCACTTTAGAGAAGATAAGCGTGGATGACATTGTAAAGCAGGTTCCACTTTCCCGTCGTCTGCTTGAAATAAGATTTAAGCAATACACCAAAATGTCCATTTACCAATACATTATGAAAAAAAGGATGGGACGCTTTGCGCAAATGCTTATTGAAAGTAATGCTCCCGTTACAGAGATTGCCGCTCAGATAGGAATTACAGATATTAAAAACTTATCACGGCAATTTAAAACAATAGAGGGATGTTCTCCCCTGGAATACAGGAAAGAACATACTCTTAAAAAGTAATCAATAGCTATGCTTACCTGCTGTTACTGATATATGTTTTTCTTTATTTCCACCATATATCAATACCAGCTCAAAAGGTTCATCTGTATCAATAGTAATCTGAGGTATATCGTTTACCGATTTACGTGATGCTGCAATAAAAGAGACCATTCCTTTGGGACCGAAAGGAAAGCGTTCAATCCCGTTTTTTTCGGTCAGGTTCAAATCCCATGTGACTGTTTTATTTGAATAATCAGAACGAATACCAATGATAAATTCAATAAATTCGGCAATAGGAGGAAGTCCCGTCCAACCCACGAAATCTTTTCTCGCCATGAATCCAGGTTCACAACTTTCGGGTGCATAATATTCAAAGAAAGTACCTGTTTTTTTATACACATCGAAGATTTGGCTATAATGATTGACAGCTATTTCTCTTGCCAAAGTTCTGTATCCCTTTTCTACCAGACCATTCATAACCATATAGTTTGTTCCTGGCCAGATTCCTCCCTGCCAATAACGGCCGTTTTCTTTATATTTTGGATTATCAGCCGACAGAGAAGGAATGCTATATTTACGTTTAAAAGTTTTAGGATTATTCAGTTCCGAAACCATTCTATCTAATTGTTTCTTATCAAGAACATCTGAATAGAGTGCCCAATAAGCTCCGATTCCTTTTGTGGTACCTAAAGAACCATCAGCATATTGATCATAAAGGAAACCAGTTTTTTCATCCCACAAATTATCATGTATGTATTTCTTTAGCATTTTAGCCTCATCTTCAAAATCTTCTATCTCTTGCCATCTTTCCAGATAAAATCCCATTTGAAGAAGAACATTTGCAATAAATAATTGTTGCAGGTTTGTATCCAGCCAGGTCATGTGTCCATTACTAAAAATAGGATTATACTTTGATTGCACACGTGGCATATTATCCATACCTGTGCCCCAGCCACTTGACCAATAAGTGCCATTTTGCCAGGTACGATTCAATTTTAGCCATTTATAATAAGCACACAATACAGGAAAGACCTTATTCAAACGCTCTGTATCGCCCACTTCTTTGTAATAAGCCATCTCCACCCAAGGAATAAGATTAGGACCTGTACTCGTTGGGTCATAACGCTCAAAACAGTCAGATCCATCGGCTCTAATCTCTCTGCAAATAAAACCATCAGGATGTTGTTTCGCATAGAAATTATCAAGTGTATGCTGAAAAGGAAAGAATCTTGCACCGTAGCGGGCAAATAGCATCATAAACGAAGTATCCCACATAAAGATATTACCGTTGTAAGCTGTATCCAAATAACTTGCTGTAAAACCGGAACCCGGAATAGGGTCTTTGATATTGCCTATTGCTATTTGCCAAGCGTGCCAATACATTTCTATTTCCTTTTCATGACCAGCCCATATTGGAGTGGGTAGAATATTCTTTGCTTCTTCAAAAGTGCCATGCTTTATAATCTCCGGCTTCATCACACGAAACTCGTTCTCTGCTACCAAGGCATCTTTGACATAGGTATCTTTATAAGGTAATCTATACTCATTAGATACAGAATCAGTCTGACTTTGTGCAAAAGAGCTCAATGAAAAACAGAAAATGGCCGAACCTAAAGTCAACCTTAATATTAATTTCATGTTATTTATAGTTTAATGATAAGCTTTTAGTACTATCTTCACTACAAAAATAGTACTAAAATTTATTTTAATCAACTAATGCCGAAGCTCCCAATAAACTGATATCCTCATTTTTTGAAATTAGGACCTTAATATCATCTACCGTTTTCTTATAGGGAAAATCAGACATTGCTGATAACATACTTTCTGAAAAGAACGAATATGCAGTAGCAACACCACCACCTAATACAATAGCTTCAGGGTCATAGGTATATAGAACAGCTTTCATCAAATTACCTAAATGAGTTCCTATTTCATTCCAGATAGCTAAAGCACAAGAATCTCCAGCACAAGCTTTTTCATAAGCCTCTTTACCCGTCATGTTATAATAATTAACAAAAAAGCCACTGCTACAATAGTGCTCGTAGTCATGATCCAGATAAGATAATGAGCCAATTTCTCCGGCTCCTGCATTAGATCCGTTGTATAACTTTTCATCAATAATTACTCCTGCACCAACCCCCGTTCCCAATGTGATACCAATCATATCAGAATAAGGAATACCTTCACCAAATAGCTTCTCACCTAGCGCAAAACAATTTGAATCGTTGTTAACAGAAACGGGAACATTAAATTTCTGTTGAAGGATTTCTTTCAGATGAACTTCTTTCCAAGAGGGTATATTCGCCACATTATATACAATGCCACTCTCAATATCCACTACCGAAGGAACACCTATACCTATTCCATCTAGTTGTTCTGGCATTTCTTCCTCAATAAGCTTTATTAAAAAAGACAATACCTCAGTCTCACTCTCTTTAGAAGGACAAGGCTTACAAACTTTTCGTACCACCTTACCATTATCTACCAGTCCAATTCGTATATTTGTACCTCCTAAATCAATTGCAATTTTCATAATATTCTAATTAATAGATTAGTATTCAACGGTTAACTATCCTGTTCATTGAACCAGATAACAAAATTTATATAATTACATTTTTAATAGTTTCTTTATCTTATCAAACAAGGCTGTATTTTCATAGATACCCGTAAAATTTTCGGCACCTGGACCAAAAGCATACACCGGAACCATTACACCGCTATGTCCATCGGTAGAGAACTTACCAACAATTTCTCCTTTTTTAAGATCTCCGCCAACCAATGTCAGACCACCTGTTTCGTGGTCGGCAGTTACAACAACAAGCGTTTCTCCATCTTTGGCAGCCCATTCAAACACTTTTCCAATAGTCTTGTCAAAGTCAATCACCTCCTGCATTAACAAATCAAGTTCATTAGAGTGCCCATAATCGTCCATCTGAGAGCCTTCAATCATAAGGAAAAAGCCTTTTTTATTTTCAGATAACAAATCAATGGCTTTCATTGAAGCCTTCTCAAGAATATTGCCTCGCACTTTAGGTACCTGCAAATCGAGCGTATCGAAAACAGCCAAAACTTTCCCTGACTTGATAGCAGCAAGATCATTCCATTTACGTGGGGTTTGATAACCTTTCTTCTCCATTTCCCTGAAAAGATTTCTTCCGTCGGGTCTGTTCTCAAAATACTTTGAACCACCTCCAAAGATAAAGTCTACATCACAAGTGGTATAATCGGCGGTAATTTCGTAATCTTTATCACGATCGACGTTATTGCAACAGAAATCAGCCGGAGTAGCATCATTCAAACGACAGGTTACCACCACACCAGTAGATAGTCTTTTTGCTTTGGCAAAGTCAGTCAGTGAAGGAAGAGCATTACCGTTTACATCTGTTCCCACCATGTGATAATTTGTTTTCTTACCTGTAGCAAAAGCTGTACCCCCAGCACCGGAATCTGTGATCAGTTTATTAGCACAATATGTCTTAGAAAGGCCTACTGCCTGAGCATTATCCAAATTCAGTTTTCCTTTATTGACAGTCCATGCCGAATACATGTGCATCAGGCTCATTCCATCACCAATCATAAAGATTACATTTTTAATCTTCTTGCCTTTCGGAGTCTGTAGTTTTACAACGTCATAAGTTTCATCAATAGTAACTGTTTGTTCTTTATCTTTGCGGATTTGAGCTTGTGATGCAAATGGAAGCAACAACAAAACGACAGTCAGGAATGTTACATTTAAAAATATCTTTTTCATATATGTTCTTTTTTAGATAATTATTAATTATTGTATGGCTATGCGAATCAGCACCGGAGCGTGGTCTGATAGAAAAGTAGAATCTTTTGTCTCGGCCAATACGCCATACTTTAACACTGTTACTCCATTGCGTACAAATATGTAATCAATCAGTGCTCTTTCTCCAAAAGGAATCTTTCCAAAATCGTGGAAACTCCAGGCTGGTCCGTAAATAAGTGGAGAAATATTGCGTGAATTCGTCAAATGTTTGGTATCATTAAGATCAGTCAGAGATTTAACTACGCTAGATGATGGCTCGGCATTAAAATCACCCGTAACCACAACAGGAAATCCTCCGCTAATCTTATTTATGCGATCCAAAATTAACTTTACGCTTTCACTACGAGCCACTTTCCCAATATGATCAAAATGAGTATTGAGTACGAATAAATTTCTATTTGTTCTCTTGTCTTTCAAAATGGCCCAGGTTGCTATGCGTTCACAAGCACCGTCCCACCCTAATGAACCAGCTACTTCGGGAGTCTGACTCAACCAGAAATAACCTGATTTAATCAAATTGAAACGACTTTTCTTAAACCAAAGAGCACTATACTCACCATTCTCTCTACCATCTTTACGACCCACACCCAAAACTTCATAACCAGGCAGAAAATTCTTTAGGTCGACCAACTGATTGTGAAGGGTTTCCTGGGTTCCTAGAATGTCTACATCATAAAACCGAATAGCATTAGCTACATTTTCTTTTCTGAATTTCCAATTATTCAGACTGTCATCAGGATTATCATACCTGATATTGAATGTCATCACATTAATGCCGTTTACTTCCGGATCTTGTTTTGGTGTAGTCCAGGAAACAAGAAAAGGTAGTAACAGTATGAAAATAAATTTCTTCATAATTATTTTTTAATTAAAAACTTCATTTAATAAATAGATTTGTTGCTGGAATCGAAGTAAAGTTTCCTAGTTGAGGTGTTTTCCATGCCCATTCTAAACTCTCTCCCTCGTAATCTTCAAAATAAAGTAGCTTATAGAAATGATATCCTTTCTTCAAGCCAATCTTTCCATTGGCTGAAATAGCTGCATGTGAGCCATCATTGTTTACCACTTCTTTTCCATTGATATAAAGCATACTGCCATCATCTGATTTTGTCTGAAACTCATAAACACCATCTTCCGGGGCATAAATCAATCCCTGAAATACAAAAGCAAAATGATCAGGCTGTTTAGCCCTGGAAATAGATGGTTCTGCTAAAGTACCACTTTCTTTAACTTTCGACAAAAAAATATCAGATACTTTATTGAATTGTCCTTCGTAATATTGATATGAAGTTCCATGTTCAGATGGCGCTACATTCAAAGCCTCATCAAAAACAGCTTTTGTTGCACGAATTATCAGAGTGTGACTAGGTTCCAAACCGTCTTTATACGCTTTGGCTCTTATCTCTGTTGATTTATCAATGATAAAAGGGGCATCATAATTGGGTGATTGTTTAGTTGGTTCTTCTCCATTAAGCGTGTATTTTATATCAGAATCCTGAGTAGCAGCCCCCATAGTGATCTCTGCCTGATCAAGAAAAGAATCAAGATCCTTTTCAATATAAGGAATTGACGCAAATGGTTTCTTAGTATAAGAATACGGAGAAGCATTATCTGAATAACCTCGTTTATAATTAGGCTCAGGACACAAAGTAAATTGTAAAGTCCCCCCTTCCATCAATTGATTATACGTTATATAATTTTTGTCAACAACAGTTCCGTTTAGTTCAACCTTTTCAATATAAGTATTTTCCTCCGGATTATTTGAGGTAATGGTTAGCTTCTTCCCGTTTGCTAAAGTGATTACAGCTTTTTCAAACAAAGGAGAGGTCAGATTAAATTCAGTTGAACCGGGGCAAACAGGATAAAGCCCTAAACTGCTAAGCACATACCAAGCCGACATCTGACCGCAATCCTCATTGCCGCTGATACCATCGGGAGTAGTATGATACATTTCCCTTAGCAATCGGCGAACCATCTGCTGAGTTTTCCAAGGTTGACCAACATAATTATATAAGTAAGCCATGTGATGACTTGGCTCATTTCCATGAGCATACTGACCTACCAGCCCGGACACATCAACCAAATTGCCCACCAGCCGAGAATTAGTTGTGAACAATGAATCAAGGGCATTTATAAAGTGATCTTTTCCTCCGAAAAGGCTTACCAATCCATTAATGTCATGAGGCACAAAAAAACGATACTGCCAAGCATTAGCTTCTGTGTAATTGCGACTAATCTCGTAAGAATTAAATGGAGCATCCCAATTGCCATCCAATCTTTTACCACGGAAAAAGCCCGTATATCCATCAAATACATTCAAGTAATTCTGAGAACGTTTTATGTATGTCTCATAGATATCATCTTTATCCATAGCTTTAGCCATCTGTGCTATAGCCCAGTCGTCATAGGCAAACTCCAAAAGACAAGAGACTGATTCCTTTTTTATATTTGATGGGATGAATCCATATTTTATGTAATAATCGGCCCCCTTTTTATTTTTTTCAGAGGATTCCACCATTGCCTTCAATGCCTTTTCTGCATCAAAACTTCGTATGCCTTTCAAATAAGCATCTGCAATAATAGCTACCGAATGATAACCAATCATTGTACCCGTTTCTCCAGATGATAAAGGCCAAATGGGCAATTCACCCGATTCATCATAAATATTGAGGAAAGAATTTATCATGTTCCTCACAAGGGTAGTATCAGTAAGTGTCATCAATGGATTCCATGCACGAAACGTATCCCAGATTGAAAATGTAGAATACTGTTTTTCATTTCTAGGCAAACGGGCAACAGACATATCCTGACGACGATAATCACCATTCACATCACTAACAATATTTGGTACCACCAATGTATGATACAAAGCAGTATAGAAATTTTTTATATCATCTTGTCGCCCGCCGGTAACCTGAAATGCAGACAGCGATTTATTCCATTCATTAAAAGAAGCGTTACGTACAGCTTCAAAATCAAATCCTGCAACATCGTGTTGCAGATTTTCCCTTGCATTTTCTCTGCTTACTATAGATAAACCAACTTTAACTACAATTGGTTTCTTGTCATTTGAATTAAAACCGATAACTACCTGAATATTTTTCCCCTTTAGGGTTGTATTATCTGAGACTTTTTCCCCTTCATTAAAAAAAGAAAGCGACTGAATAGGTTGAGAGAATTGCGCCACAAAATATACAGATTGATTATCTACCCATCCACGGGTACGGCGCATTCCCGAAATTTCATTAATTCCAGTTTTTCCGATCTCGCTCTCGTAAATAAATTCATTGTCCAATGAATGAGCCAAATCAATAACGATAGATTTCGGCGTTCCCTTAGTGAAGGTATAACGATGAACACCTGTATAAATAGTCGACGTGAGTTCCGTCTTGATATTCCCATCTTTCAGGATGACTGAATAATATCCGGGATATGCCTTTTCATCTATATGTAAAAAGGGCGAAGGTTTCAAAATATCTTTCAAAGAAACAGACTCTGTACTTTTGGCAAGAGGACGAAATAATACATCACCAAAATCAATACATCCGGTGCCACTTAAATGAGTATGCGAGAATCCGTTAATGGTAGAGTCACCATAATAATAGCCAGCACAAGCATCCCAGTTTCCGGAACGAGTATCCGGGCTTAACTGAACTGCCCCAAAAGGCTGAGTAGCTCCGGGATAAGTATGCCCGTGACCTCCTGTTCCAATAAATGGGTCAACATATCTCGCTAATTCTATTTTCTGTTGATTACATCCGGAAAATAAGAACAACAATATTAATAACTTGAATACAACCTTCATTAATTTCTTTTTTATTGTGAAAATAAGAAAAGGGATGAAGATTTCCTCCATCCCCTTTCATTGATTCATATTATTTGATAAAATTAATTATTTTGAGGGATATCCATTATTTTGTTTCAAAGCACCCTTCGCTTTTATCACTTCATTAACTGCATAAGGCAACACACAACCTTTTGTTGCGTCATAAGTCTTGGCTGCCATAATCTGAATAACACCTTTGTAGGTCTTTCCATTGATAGTCATTTCTACGCTATTAGTAGTATCCAATGCAGATGCAGGATCTGAACGATTTAAGTACTTTAAACCATGTTTTGACGATTCCAATCGGGTTTTTGCAATAGTGTATCCTTCGGCTGCCCAACGTTTAAGGTCCATTACACGGTCAGTATATTCACCAGCCAACTCACAACGGCGTTCGTGCATTAAATCATAGATTGTTGGATTGGTATATGGTTCGCCCATACCCGCACGTTTAGATATTCTGTTTAGTACGGGAGCAGCTTCGCCACCTTTTCCTTGTTCAATCAAAGCCTCAGCCTTAAACAACAGCATCTCGCCAAAACGCATGATAGGTACATTCAAATCGGTAGTTGGCCGATCACCGTTACTTGACACATAAGAAGAAACACCCGCACCTTTTTCATTAACAGAGCCATACTTATAAGGATCCATGTATTTATTAAACATAAATCCACATTCAAGATCGGTTGAAGAATAGAACTTACGTTTTTCACCAAAGAAAGTAAATTCATCTCCATATTGCATAATTGTAACCGGTCGGCGTAAATCTTTCTGGTCATACTCAGCCCATAATTCCAAAGTTGGTTTAAAGTTCCCCCAACCATTATAACGTCCCCATCCTTTATTGTCAAGACAGATGCCAGGGAAAATACTTCCTGCTATTGTTGCACCAGTAGAGTTTACAGACCAAATTGATTCTTTCCCCCATTCATTTGCAACAGTAAATACATCTGCAAAGTTATCAAGCAAACCACGTCCACCTCCCGTTTCCAAGAGATCAACTAATGCAGGGATTTGTGACCATTTTGATTTATCATGTTGTGCCCAGTAAGCATAGGTTTTTACCTTTAAGGCAATTGCAGCATCTTTCGTGGCACGTCCGTAATCATTCGCTGTATATTCATTGAACCAAGGCAATCTTTCAATTGCTTTATCCAGATCTTTAATAATCAAATCATAATTTTCCATCACCGTTGCTCTTTGTGGAGGAATGGTGCTATCATCATAAGGATTATAATCCTCATACCTTACAAATGGAACTCCATTATCAGCCCTACCATAACGGTAAGCTATCATAAAATGAGAGAAAGCACGTAGAAAATAAGCTTCACCAATATGATGACTAATAGCAGTTGAAGGGCTTTGTAATTTTAAACCATTATAAATGATATTGTTAGAACGAGCCATCATCTGGTACATATAAGTGTAAATGTCCTTTATACTACCCTCAGTAGATCCATCCATTTGTAAATTTGCCAGATTCATCTGAGCATTACCTCTTGCACGTGAAAAAAACACATCGTCAGATGCTCCTTGCTCCCAGAACAAGTTACGTCCCCAAGTTTCTTCCAATTCCATATTTGAATAGACAGCAACCAGCGCATCGCTAAAGTCTTTATCTGATTTCCAGAAACTTGCTTCTGTAGCAGTTCCTTCTGATTTTACATCCATCCAATCATTACACGAAGCTAAAGTCAATGATGACAGTAGTAATATTGATATAGTTTTAAATTTCATCTTTTAAACTTTTAACAGGGTTATTAAAATTTCAATTTTAATCCTAATGAGAATGTTCTGGCTATAGGATATTGTCCGCCATCAAGTCCTACTCCACCTACTTCTGGGTCAATTCCTGAATAAGACGTAATTGTAGCAAGGTTATCAACACTAAATGTTAAGTCTAACGAACTGTTACGGCTAGCTAAGTAATTCCACTTTTGAAGCAGACTAGTGAGTGAATATCCTACTGTAACATTCTTGACTCTCAGATAACTTCCATTTTCCAGATAATAGTCAGAAACAGTTGAGAAATTACCATTAGGATCAGAAGAAGAGATACGAGGCACAGCATTATTTGGACCATCCAACGCTTTTAATATTTCACGTGAACGATTAAAGTTACTTACTGATTCATTCAATGTAAGGTATTTATAAGCATTGAAAATTTTTGTATTAGCTACACCTTGCAACATCATGCTAAAGCTTAACTTCTTCCAGTTAAAACCTGTTGAAAATGCATAACTTAGTTTAGGCATGGCATTACCCATGAATTCCTTATCACCACTATCTATTGATCCATTAGCATTCTTATCAACAAATTTCAAATCGCCTACTTGTGCTTTTGGTTGAATTAATTTTCCATCTGCATTCTTGTAATTATCAATTTCCGATTGAGTTTTAAAAACTCCATCACTTTTCACCAAATAGAAAGAATACAAAGGTTGTCCCTCTTCCGTACGATAAGGATTCAAATCTTTAAATGTTCCGCCATCTGTCCATACAGGTTTGTTACCAGTGGCATCAGCAGCACCAATGTTATACACTACATTTTTCAGGGTTGCAAAGTTCCCGCTTACCCAGTAATCAACAGCTCCGATTTTATCTTTCCATGTTGCAGCAAACTCAAAACCACTATTATGTATTTCACCATCATTGATGTACATTGCTCCCAATCCAATACTTGATGTCCATCCAGCATCTTGCTGTCTGATCAAACCCATTGTTTTTTTCTTATAATAATCGGCTACAACATTCAATCGGTTATTAAACATAGCAATATCAACACCTAAGTCTAATTGTTCTGAGGTTTCCCAGGTTAGTTTTGCATTGTAACCGTTTGCTTTATATTTACCGATAGCTACAGGAGCATCTTTACCAGCTTGCTGACCAACATCACCGCTACCAAATACATAATTAGAATAAGTAGGATAACCATATCCATAGGCAATTGATCCTACGTTACCGATACGTCCCCAGCTGGCACGTAATTTAAGCAGATTCAGTACATCACTTTTCGGCATAAAAGGCTCAGAAGTTAACTTCCATGCTAAAGTAGCTGAAGGGAAATCACCATATTTATGCCCTTGAGGAAGGCGACCGGCATAATCACGACGCATAGATGCTGTCATAAAATAACGATCGGCCCAGCTATATGAAGCTCTACCTACAACAGATAAATTTCTGTCAAATGCATAAGAATCGCTTGGATTAAGATAAGTCCCGGCATTTCCGAAATACATCAATGCTTGCTCCTCGCTTTGAAAATCATTAGCTGAAGCTGAAAAATCACGGTACTTATATTCTGTAGTTGTTGAAGATGCCATCAACCCTATATTGTGACGGTTGATAACACGATCATAAGTCAGTGTATTCTCAATATTCCATTCGTATGAGCGTGAACTACCATAATAAAGACTATTTCTATTCATTGGTTTACCTGGCTCCAAACGTCTTGGAGAGAAGTCCTTTTCGAAAGAGTTGTTAGTTTTATACGTAAAACGTGATGTAAAGTTCAACCCCCTGATAGGTTCCATAATATCAAGAAAAGTGGAAGAAGTGACCTTCGACAAATTATAATCTATAAAATTTGCAGTCAATGTTCTCACAGGGTTAATTGCATCACCGTGAATATCAGAATAATTACTACCATATTTCGCGATATAAGCCGCATCCTGAGGAGCTGTTCCTCCAAATGAGCCATCAGCTGTATAAACTTCGGCATTTCTAGGCATTTCAAGAGCACTAACCAGAACTCCCGACTCAGCGCTGCTTGTATTTACATCTCTGGGGCTTGACTGTTGCCAGCTTAAGTCTTCACGTAAACGAACATACTTATTAAATTTAAACTGAGAATTAAAGCGGGCAGTAATTTCCTTATTATAGGTATTTAGCAAAGTACCCTGTTTATCATTATATTCCAATGACAAACGATTTGAGAAATCATCTGTTCCACCCGATACAGAGAAATTATGACGCTGATAAACAGCCGTTCTGAAAATAGCATCAACCCAGTCAGTACGAGTAGTTCCAATATACGGATTTTTGGTTACATCCCATCCATCAGGTAAATATTTCTCACCACCTAAAGCAGCAGCCCGTACCTTTCTCTCTTCATCAATGGTCAAAGATTGTGGCAGATTCTGTGAAGTAGATAAACCACTTACTACACTATATTCAAATGTTGGTTTGCCAGCAGATGCTTGTTTGGTTGTAACCAATATAACACCGGCCGATCCTGCATAAGCACCATAAATAGCCGCTGAAGCCGCATCTTTTAATACTGTAATAGAAGTTACATCGCTAAAGTTGAATGGAGCACCGGGAACACCATCTACAACATACAATGGCGTTTCACCGCTTCGTGATCCCATACCACGAATGGTAATGGTAGGAGTTGATCCGGTATGTCCACCATTAGATACAACAGAGACACCAGGAATCTGGCCTTGCAACATTTCGGCTGCATTTGCCACCGGACGTTCCTGCAAAGCACTTACATTTGCCACAGTAGATACAGCTGCCGACAAATCGCCTTTTTTCATCTTACCATAACCTATTACAACAATTTCATTCAATGTTTTTGAATCTTCTTTTAAGACAACATCTAGTTTACTTTTGTTACCTACCGCAACTTCCTGGTTATTAAACCCTACATAAGTGAATACTAAAGTAGCATTATTATCAACAGTTACAGAGAAGTTTCCATCAAAGTCAGAAACTGCATTGTGATTTGTTCCTTTAACCTTAATATTTACACCGGGAATACCCATCCCCTTTTCATCCTTTACCGAACCAACGATTTTACGTTGTTGCTGAACAGCATTTAAACTCTGAGCTCCCTCACTTGTTGATGACATAAGAACAGACGACAGCATTTGTTGCGGATAAGATGTACCCTTAACTTCTGCTCTTAAAGGCAATACGCCAATTGCCAAAGCACCCCAAATCAGGTACCATCGTTGCGTCTTTTTCATTGTTTTTCTCGTTTTAATACACATACAAATAGTTTTTTTGGTTTCAAATATTAAATTCTAAACTTTGGCAAAGGTCATTATTCTATGTTTTGCCATAATGTCAAAAAGGTTAAATTTCTGTTACTATATATTATATATATAACTATTCAAACAAAATAGTTTTTTATAGCAAACAAATATATAAATGCTGAATTTATGCCTAAAATAGGCTGGTAAGTACAACATCTACTCAAGAGTAGATAAAATAGTGTGTTTCATAGGCAACAAGTATAATTAACAAAAAATAATATTTCACTTTTGTAAAAGTAGAAGGTTTAAGGCAATTAAAAACAGCAAATTGCGAATAATAATCTTCAATTTGCGAATATTTAAATTATCGTTCACTAAGAAATAAGGAACCCTATTTGGAATTTAAGAGTAAGGCTTACTTAAAGAACTTTTTGTTCGTTATTTAAATACTCCGGGAAAAGAGGTTTTACAGATCTCACTTCCATCCTGCAAACGGATAAAAGTAGAGAAACCTCTTTCACCTTCTTTCAAAGTAATGATGCGGGCACCATTCTGAAAATCAATATAGGTAGTCCTTCCACCAGAAAACCTTCCGTAACCAAGAGCAATACCATAAAGTGAAGCCAGATAATCATTATCATGATCGTGTCCCACGAATACTCCCATTACATCTTTACTTTCCAGCATAGCTGTGAACATACCTGAATTGACAGATGCAGGACACTCATCTTCCAAACGTATGCCTACCGGATTGTTCCGTTCATTCTTGTATGCCTCTTTATATTCAGGTAAAGCGATATGGAAAAAAGCCAAGGCAGGAAGGGGTTTTCCTTCGTTTATTTGAGTAAGCCGCGCACTGGTATGACGATACCACTGCAACTGGTCAAATGAAAACCAACCATACCCCTTTACCGTGTCAACCTTTGAATAATCATTGGAATCCATACAATAAAGTACTGCAGAAGTCTTGTCGTTTTTAGAAGATTGTATCTCCAATGTAATATCAGACAATCCTTTGTTACTTTTCTTATTCAGGTTATGAGGTGTTGCAGTCACAATATCCGCTATTTCAGATCGGGTTAAATCTTGCTCTGCATCATGGTTTCCCATCACTATGCAAAATGGAATACCTTTTTGAGCCAACGGAGTAAGTACCATTTCCCATCCTTTGCGGGCAGGCTTACCGGTTACAACATCGCCAGTAAAGACAATTAAATCCGGTTGTTCTTTATCCACCATTTCATTAATCAATTTAATAGCATCCAGCGATTCAACCTTTCCAGGCACTACATGAGTATCGGTAAATTGCACAATTTTAAATGTACCATCTTTATGGAAACGAATTTGTTGAGCATTTAGCTCTCCTAAAAAGGCAAATACAATCAACAAAATTAATATCAGTTGCTTTTTCATTTTATAATTAATAGGTTAAGTTTTTCTTATATCGTAAAAGTAGTGTCTTTAACGTTAACTTAAATATCAAATTACGAATAATAATCTTCATTTTACGAATAGCCTGATCCTGTTGAATTAAATATTTTTATCTTATTATTTTCCTTTGGAAATTTGTTTTATTAGAAAATGTCTATATCTTTGCATCGTTATTTCTAAAGGAACAAATTTCCAAAGGAATATTATTGGAAGAATAATTTAAAACTATATCACAATGATAAAAATGAAATTAAAGAAACATTGGCTCACATTGTCGGGAGTGGTAATCGGAGCATTGGGAGGCTACCTTTACTGGCGCTATGTTGGGTGTGCAAGCGGTAGTTGCCCCATTACATCCTCGCCATTATTCAGTTCATTGTGGGGAGCAGCTATGGGAGGATTACTTTTTAATATATTTAAAACAGAAAACAAAAGCCATGAATAATATGTTAAGAAACTGGGACTTTTCCCGTATCATTAGATTTATTGCAGGTATAGGCATCAGCATTTATGCTATCAATTCAAAAGAATATTCATTCCTATTCCTGGGAGGCTTTTTTCTCCTGCAGACTGTACTAAATATGTCATGTTGCGGAGCTGGCGGATGTTCTTCCAATACAGACAACGGCCAGAAAGAAGTTTTTAAAGGAGAAATTAAACAATATAAACCGGAGAAATAATGAAAAAACTAGTATTTATATTTCTGATGGCGGGGCTAATATTTACCTCGTGCAACGGACAGCAAACAAATAAACAAAGTGATAACAAACTAAAAACTGAAAATAAGATGAAAACAATCCATTTAACAAAAGCAGAATTTTTAAAGAAAGTAGCTAATTACGAAGCAAACCCTAACGAGTGGAAATATTTAGGTGACAAACCTGCAATCGTTGATTTTTACGCTTCCTGGTGTGGTCCATGTAAAACAATTGCTCCTATTCTGGAAGAGTTGGCTGCTGAATACGGTGATCAGATTTACATCTACAAGATAGATACTGAGGAAGAAGAAGATTTGGCTGCTGCATTTGGTATTCGTAGTATTCCTTCATTGCTATTTATTCCAATGAATGGCAAACCGCAAATGGCACAGGGAGCAATGCCTAAGTCAGCATTCAAAGAAGCTATTAACAACGTATTGCTTAAAAACTGATAAATATGGCACTTTCTATTGACAAAAACAGATGTCCGCAAAACCACCGGTGTCCGCTCCTCAGAGTATGCCCCGTAGGTGCAATCTCTCAGGATGGGCACAACCTTCCGGTTATTAATGCAGAAAAATGTATTGAATGTGGGAAGTGCACCAAGTATTGCGGGATGCAAGCTGTTTATAAAAGATAAATCTGTAGTTTCTCATCGTTTATTGCAGAATAGCCAAAGGAAATCTAATATTCTTTGGCTATTTTTTATCCTCATCCCTCTCCTCTACTACTTCCAATCCAACTACTAAGATCTACAACTTCTATGAACTAAGCGACAGCCCATGTGCAACACTATTAAAAGCATCACCAAACTGGATTTTACTATTGCTAAATAACTTATGCAAAATATTTCTGACAGGGATAGCATAACTGGTTCCTCCAGTTATAAATACGGTGTTAATATCATCAGAAGTCATACCTACCCTATCCATCATTGACACAACACGTTGTTCTATTTCCGTGGTCTCTTTTTTAATAATAAGTTCAAAATCAGAAAGAGACAATGTTTCTGTAATCTTTAAATCTTCTTTATCAAATGATATTAAGGAACAATCTACCTCAGACAGGTTAATCTTTGATTTCTCAACGCTTTTAAACAAGGAATAAATATAATTCTGATCAATTAAAACTCTCAGATTATCAATCAATGGATTATTGCCCGAGAACACATAATATCCATTTAATGACCGTCTCATCTTACTCTCTTTCAATAAAAAGGAACGTTCCCAATTTTTAAGCTCACGAAAAATAGAAATAGGAATTGGTAAATCTTTATTATAAGAACTATAGGTCACTCCTCTTCCTAAGTGAGGGGTGATTTTATCCCATAGAATTTCAAAATCAAGCATATCTCCGCCAATATAAACGCCATCATAAGCAAGAATATCATCGTTGCGATCTTTCTTAAGTCGTTTCTCCGGCGAAAGTTTCATGATGGTAAAATCAGATGTTCCACCACCAAAATCGGCTACTAACACATTTTCTTCATTCTCTATGGTAGCTTCATAATGAAATGCAGCTGCTATTGGCTCTAACTGAAGAGAAACTTGTTTAAAACCTGAATCGTGTGCTGCTTTTATCAGTCTTTTTACAGCTAATTGTTCACTCTTGGTATCTTCTGAAAAAATGGCAGGTCGTCCTAGAATAACACTTTCAATTTGCATTCCTAAAAAAGATTCAGCCTTTTCTTTGAGGTGTTGAATGATAAACATACACAGTTGCTCGGGCGTTACTTGCTTTCCACAAATCCATGTGTGAGTAAAACGTTCCTGACTTAAAAGCGTTTTTACAGATTTCAAAAGACGCCCTCTCATCTCATCCTCTACATATTTATCCTGTGCCTCTTTACCAACATAATAAACAAAATCATTTGTTTGCGGGAAATACAATATAGACCTATCATTGTACGTATATATCTCTTTCCCGGTTTTCTTATCAGTTAATGTTATTACAGAATTAGAAGTCCCAAAATCCAGGCCGCAAGTTATATCATTCAAGTTCATCCGATACAAAATTTATTATTTCATTCTAAATCTAATAAACCAAGCCTGGATTAGAATCTCAGATATGGGGAATTAGAAAAACAGTTTAAGGCAGATACCACCGCCAAAAGGGGGTGCAAAATTAGATATTATAATTTGCATTAGCAAGAAAGACTTTGTCTTTATATTTGTGTACGGAACTGTGTCTGCATGAAGGTTCTGCAATTGTTTAAACAACGAAGGAGCTGCCAGACTTTACTGACAACTCCTTTGTTGTTACAATTTCCTTATAAAAGATCGGTCTCTTATCTTTGGAATTACTTTTTATTTGAAGATTCCGGCGCTTTATCAATAAGTTCCATAAACTGATCTAGCTTAGGAGTTATGATAATCTGTGTTCTGCGGTTACGCTGTTTTCCTATAGCAGAAGCATTGTCTGCAATTGGATTGTATTCGCCACGGCCTGCAGCAGTAAGACGTCTCGGATCAACACCATAACTGTTTTGCAAAACCTGAACAACAGATGAAGCACGCAAAGCACTTAAATCCCAATTGTTACGGATATTTGCACGAATAATAGGATCCGGGTCAGTATTACCTTCAATAAGCACATCATAATCTTTATAATCCATTATTATCTTAGCAATCTTGCTTAAAGTTTCTCCGGCTCTTTCATTTACTTCATAACTACCTGATTTGTAAAGCATATTGTCGGCCAGTGAAATATACACTACACCTTTCAATACCTGAACATCTACCTCTTTAAGTTCTTCACGGCTCAATGAGCGTGTCAGGTTATTGCTCAACACAAGATTTAGTGAGTCAGACTTGCTCTTGGTTTCAACAAGTTGCTTGATAAAACGATTGGAAGCATTGATTTCGTCCACCAACTTAGAGATATTTACATTCCCCTGAGAATTTTGCTGAAGACTCTTGTCTAGTGAGCCCTGCAAAGCGGCATAAGCCGAGCGCAATTCTTCATTATTCTTTCTGGCTTCAGCCAAACGGTCTTCCAGACTTTTGCCATTTGCACGACTTTCCACCAACTGAACCTGAGTATCCTGGAAAGATTTTTTCAAATCACTATTTTCGGTCTGTAGTTTACTGTAATCGGACTGCAAACCTACAAACTGCTTTTTGCTTACACAACCTGTAAACAATATACATACTGTCAGAAGTGACAATGATAAAGTAGAACGTTTCATTATTTCTGATTTTAAATTTGATTCAATTATATGCCTAATCATTCTCTTTTAATTTTAGGAAGTGCAAGGTACATAATTTCTACATCAAAGAAGAACTTATTATTAATAAGTAACAATCTATTAGATTATTTAAAATGCTAAACAGAAAAGAACTACTCTTTCATCAGAAAGTCACGCAGATGAATAATCCGAATGCCCTCGGCAGTTGTGCCTAATGCAAATTCATCAAGCGTAACAATATATTTAGGAAAGTTATCCATCGTTTTTAGCAGACTAGCAACTTCTCTGTTTTTTGTATTTTCACCATCTAAACGGAAAGATACCTGAACATAGATTCGTTCCTGTAATCGTTGTCCTACGAAATCAATCTCCAGATTATCAACCTTTCCCACATAAACAGTATATCCCTGTCTTATAAGTTGCAGGTAAACAACATTCTCCATCCACTTCTGAATTTCAGTCAAAGGATCAAAACCACGAATAGCATTGCGAATGCCCAAATCTTCAAAGTAATACTTCTCTCCTATCTCAAATATTTTCAGCCCCTGAACATCAGCGCGCGGAACCTTATAAATAAAATAAGCCTGCGATAGAGCAGTAGAATAGTCTATCACCATTTGAGTGGGTAACTGCTGACGTTGCGACTTTATATATTTGCTGATACTAGATGCAGAAAATAAACTACCAACATTATCGGCTATGTACCCAACCAAGCGTTCCATAAAGTCTACGTTCCTGATTTGCTTCCTTGCAATAACATCTTTCAGCAAGATTGTTGAATAAAGATTTTGCAGATAGTCAAAGCACAACTGTTCATCACCTTTAAAATGAATCAAATAAGGCATACCACCTATTCTGAAATACTTCTGCAGACTTTGGTTACTGTCTTCTAACTGATGAAATAACAAAAACTCCTTATAAGAAAGAGAATGAATAGGAAACTCCATGTACCGACCGGCAAGATAAGTAGCCAATTCACCGGAAAGCATATTCGCATTGCTTCCGGTACAATAAATATCACAGCTACCTTCTGCAAGCAGACTTCTTAATGTATGCTGAAAAGATGGAATTTCCTGTATTTCATCAACAAAGACATAATTGCTTTTGCTTTTATCCAGTTGAGAAGTGATCGCTTGGTATAAATCATCATCGGTTAAAATCTCTCTGAATTCCTTTAGCTCTTTATTAATATAGATAATATTGGCATCGCTATCCATACCACGGATAATATCCATCAGTTGTCTGAGAATACAACTTTTCCCAATACGCCTTTGCCCGGTTAATATCTTAATAATCGGTTGTCCTATATAGGATCGTATCTTTTCCGTATAATAGGATCTTTCTATAATACTTTCTTTCATGATTTATATCTAATGGATTTATGCAAATATAGAACTTAATTAGATATAAATTACGAAATACTCTATTTTTATTGTTTTATTAGATATAACTAATAGAAAACTATACAAGACTAATTGCCTGAAGCTCTTTTGTCAATGCCTTAATACCATTTTGAATCTTTTCAAGCTGAGTTTTACGAGGTTTATGCACTCCTGCCGCATAATGCCATAGCTGGCGTTCATTAATTCCAGTAATTCTGCTCAATGCAGCTTTCGTAAATATATTACTATAGTAATTAATAAAGGTAGCAGCATCTATCTTGAACTTAAGTTCAAGATAGATGCTGCATATTCTATAATCACTTCTACTGTTTTCATAATTACCTCCTATATTTTAGAAACAAGAGAGGAGAGGGTTAAGCTCCAATTGCCTCAAAATGCTGTAATAAGTACCTTTCACAGCTCCTTTGCCTGGTTAATATTTTAATTATCGGTTGCCATATTGTAGAGAGATATATCTTCAGTATATGCAATAAATATAAAATATACATTAATCAGCAGATATTTCATAAATCACTATTTTCTTTTATCATTAAATCAATTTCTTCTATAATACACGATTTTAAGCCTGTCTTTGTTTGAAAGTCAGATAAGTTCTTCTCAAATAGAGCTGATATTTTATCAGCATAGATATCATTTTGAAATAACTCAGATAAATTCTTATAGCTTTTTTTATTTTGTGGATTTTGATAAAAGTTTTGAATAAGAAATAACAATTCGTCGATAGGGAGATTTTTATTATTCATTTTATTAGCTAAATCATCTGATTCTATCCCGTTTAATAGATTTTTCCTCATTTTAGCTAGTTTATTCACAAGCTTCCACTTTTTAACATCTGCACCATTAGACAAGTCAGTTATTAAATCAAGAAAACTAATAGTCTCATTTGATAAGTTAAAGTTTTCTTCTACAAGCGATATAATATTATAATTTATAGCCTTTGAATCAATTTTTAAATTTATAACTGAAATAGTATTTGCAAATTTCATGGGAGAATATATATACCAATGATTTAACTCCGTGAATTTTTTAAACACTTTCCTAATCTCATAAAACGAGGTATCCCACGTAATAAGGAATGGCTCAGAAAAAGTACCGTCATCTGAATTAAAATGCATATCAGATAAAGTAAGTATTGTATTTAAATCATGCTTCCTAGCATCATAAGATTTTTGATCATGCTTCATGTAACTTAAAGCTATTTCATATTCTCTTCTATATTTTTCATGATTATCAAACATTGGTGGAGATTCAACTTCAATACCTAATATATCGAGACGATCAACTAAGTTTTGTATTAGGGTTTCAATAAAATAGCTTTCATTACAAGTTTTAATATCCACATCAAATATATCCTCTATAAACTCACCAAAATCTTCAAAAGAAAAATCATGTCTTTTTTTTAGTTCTAAATAAAAATTAAAAAAAACATTTTTAGAGGGACCCAAATCTTTAATAAAGTCAAGTTCCAGAAATCGTTCAATTTTTAGACCTTTATAAATATGCCAAGCGACTTCTTCAACATATCCAATAGTTGTATACAAACTAATCTGAACAGAAGATTGCTCAATTATATCACTAAAATATTTAACATCATTATATAACAGATTATCATATTCAATATTTTCATATTGACAGCATATCATTTGTAAAAGTATTTGAGTATCTAAATAAACTTTTCTTTTTGATGTATTTATATAAACATCTAATTTATCCGATTTAAATAAATTCATAAACATTTTTGAGATGCTAGTCTTATTCAAAAAATCGTTCCGATTACATATAATTAATAGTTCGCGCGCTATATTATTTGAAGTCTCTTTGTCTATTTCATGTTTCTTTTGTAAATACGAAATTAAAGTACTAAAAATATGCTGTATCCTTTTACCATGATTATTAGATTCATTCAACACTTCGCTTTCATCAATTTCGTAATTTGCATTGTATAAATCAAAAATATACTCAAAAACTTTTTTTGTCTCTTGATCAAGATTATAACGTTTTAAAACTTCACTAAAATCATTAATTAAACAAGCTTCTTGTATCTGAGTATTTTGATCTACTTTTTCCAAATTCAACAACATATCTTCTGTTAGCTGAAATTGTTTTGGTTTAACACCAGGTATATCTACAACTTTATTAGCGGATTTTAGCTTACCTATTTCACTTTGAAAGAATGCTTTATTATATTTTTCATAAAAGGTTCCTTTTAACCCATCATAGATTTCTTCAACTGTGGCTTTAGAGACTTGGTACAAATGAGAAATAATAAGCGATTGAACAAAATTATTCTTTAACAAAGTCACATCTTTTCCTATGGATAATGTATCAAATAAAATTTTCGTACTTTTATTTATATTTAAGTCTTCACTTGGAAAAGCGGTTTTATTAAATTTAATAATTGATTGTCGTATCGATTTATATTCACTAGCCAAGCCCCCCAGTTCATTTGCATCAATAATTCTTAAATCTATTTGATAGTCAAGTTCAGCTATCTTTATTAGTTCATTTTTTTTCACCGGAGTAACACTAGACGATATATAAAAATCTAGTTTATTCAAATAATCATATTTATTATGATTATCCATTGCTTTTTTACAATCATCAAGAACTTTCTTTTCAAGCCCTTTCTTTTGTATTGTTATTTGAATATTCTTCTTTCTTTCTTTTGTATCTTTTGTGACTATCAAATCTAATCCTCCGTCATAAGGTCCATTTGATATATAAGCATCTTTTGTATCAAAATACTCTTTAACATAATTAAGTACTAGTTCGTTAAAATTCTCCTCTGACAATTTTTCTATCCAATTTTTATATTCTTCTGAAAAATTTGTATTCATATCCAATATTATTAAATAGGTTCTATTATTTTATAAAACAAATGTACTCAACAATAATGGATATAACAACTAAACAAAAAAAATAATTAATCATTATTCAACTCTTTATTTCTCCTTATAATTTTTCTGCTCCCCCCCGAGCGGAACAAACTCCACCCGCTAAAAATCTCCCGCCAGAAAATAAAAAAACAACTAGACAAACTGACCAAAACCCCCTTATATATTTTCAAAACATATAGTATAAATCCGGATAAATAAAGTTACCTTCGCGCCCTTTATTAATCAAAATAAATTTAATGCTACGAGAAAGAATTATCAAGATTCACGAAAAGGAATATCTGTCTGATGCTTTGAAGCGTGAAGGTTTTGCGGCCCTGCCTACTAACTGTGTGATTAACAAGATGCTTCCCGGACTGGGAGCTACTTACTGCGAACTTACTTCCCCGCGAAAATCTATCATCATTGAACCTAATGTGCCGGTTATTGTGGATAAGGCGAAGAAGCACAAGCATACGCTGGCTGTTCACAAGGGGGTAATGGTGCAACATATTGCTGATTTTCTGGAAAAGAACAAAAAACAACATTACAAGATTCTTACCACACCGGAAAGTTTTCAGAAGGTAAAGGAGGCTATGGACGATCAGCAGATTAATATGCACAGCGAATGTTTTATGCTGTTCGATGAGTGCGAAAAGCTGGTGCAGGATGTTGATTATCGGGGAAGTATATCCAGCCCTATGAACGACTTTTTCCTTTTTCAATCTAAAGCAATGGTTTCGGCCACTCCTATCATAGCCGAGGATGCACGACTTGTAAATCAGGGATTCCGCATATTAAAAGTGGTGCCCACGTATGATTATAAGAAAAAGATGAAACTTATTACCACCAACAATATTTGTGAATCGCTTGCCGATTTGCTTACCCAACTAAAACTCAACAAGAAATCCCGTGTCTGCATTTTCGTCAATTCGATTGATACCATAGACTCCATTTTTATTGATATACCGGAAATACAAGATTCTTATACTTTTTGTAGTGAGGAAAGCACATTCAAATTATGGAAAGCAGGAAGAAGAAAGAAATCGACCGTAATTGATGAACTGATGCCGTTCAACTTCTTCACCTCACGCTTCTTCTCTGCGGTGGATATTATGTCGAAAATACCACCTCATGTGATTATTATCTCGGATATGTACGGTGCACAACAATCGGCTATTGATCCTAAGACTGAAGCCATACAGATTGTGGGACGATTCAGAAATGGTGTAAAAAGCATTACACACATCAGCTCCATCCGTCCAAATCTGGAATATAAAAGTGAACCGGAAATCAATCGTTGGTTGCAAGGAGCTGAAGAAATCTATAACGATTGGCAGAAGCTATTGAAACAAACTACAAATGATGGAAAGCGAACTTTGTTAAGGGAAGCTTTAGGTAGCAACAGCTATCTTCCTTATTTAGACGAAGCCGGCAAACCCGACCCTTTTCTTATCAGTAACTTATACGAGGCTGAACTTGTGAAGTCGCTCTACACCTACCCTTCCAATTTATATGAAGCATATCGTACCACCGGTTTCTTTAATATAGAACATGAGACTCAGCAACATCTTTTCAGTGATGACGACCGGTTGGCTTTGCACCGTCAGCGAACCCGTAAAGGGCGTTTTGCACTGCTCTTGTTACGCTTTGAAGCGCTGGAGAAATTACGAATGAATCCCAACGAAAAAGCACAAAAGAAATACCACCACTTGCTCTCAAGACTGATAACAGGCAAGGACGATCAAACACTTTATGCCTGTTACGAGAAACTGGGCAGTAAGTTTATCCGTGAGAAGCTGGATTTCAATGTGAAGGCAATGGAGCGTTCCATCAACAAACAAAACGAACATGCGATAAAGAAATCACTCCCCATGCGAAATGCTGTTCACCAGCTGTTTGATATAGGAGGGCATTATTCCCGAAATGAGATAAAAGTGATACTGACACAAGTATATAAAAAACAGGGAGTATTTGTAAATAGTGGCGTAACAAGTACTGAAATTAACCGTTGGTTTGAGGTGGAAAAGGTGCGAAAACACGAAATTGACCAGTTTAAAATACTGAAAAAGAGAGACTAAACACTTTTTAACTCACGTTTTTCATTTTGAGGAACAACTTATCTAAGAAGTTTTCTGACAAGACGTTTTACTTTTAGAGTTAACTAATTGATTATAAGCCGCGTAAAAATTATTCCCACCCCCTATAATAACAGAAAATAGAGGGTATTTTTCCGCGCTCTAAAAGATACACACAACTAAATTACAATTTAGCCTTGCATTCTGATGGGGATATAACTAAAATTTATAACTTTGTGCTGACTGACCAACAACCAGGATATTTAAATTTCACCATTTCTCTCTATGAATGTACTTATTGTAGAAGATGAACAACTGCTGGCTACAGAATTAGCAGAAAGACTGGCTAATATTGATAGCGAAATAAATATTGTAGGGCAAACGGATAGCATATCCTCTACCGTGGCATGGCTGCAACAGAATGACTGTGACCTTATATTTCTTGATGTGCATCTGAATGATGGCATATCCTTTTCAATATTCGACAAGATAAAGGTAAAGTACCCTGTTATATTCACCACCGCTTATGATCAGTATGCCATTAAAGCCTTTGAGGTTAATAGTGTAGCCTACTTACTCAAGCCTATTGATGAAGCCGATCTGGAAAAAGCGTTGAATAAGTACAAAGAGATAAGAAGTATGTTCAGGGCAGATTTTGAAAGCCTATTAACTTATCTTGGAAAATCGCAGACTGAATCAAAGAATTTCATAAGCCGTATTATGCTTAGTTCCGGCAATGCCCAAATGCCCATGAATGTTGATAATATAGCCTACTTCATGGCCGACGGGCGCTATCTGTTTGCCGTATCTATGGCCGGCGACAGGTATTTTTGTGAAAGTACATTATACAAACTGGAGCAGGAACTGAACAACCGTGAGTTTTTCCGGCTAAACAGACGCTTCATAGTTAATTTTGCCAGTGTTGATTCCTTTACTCCTTATTCTAAAAGCCGGGTAAAAGTAAAGCTTAACCCCCAACCGGATGAAGATATTATTATAAGCTCTGAAAAAGTAAAAGAATTTAAACAATGGCTGGTAAGATAACTAATAGTCTTTTCACTAATATCCACTTCAAAATAAGTATTCTGATACTTATAATATTCTTTATTACAACCTGGCACATCAATGTTAAGGTGAAAAAAGAAATGGTTGAGCGCACTAATGTGATGATTGAAGATATTGGAGTAAGCAATATCCACATAGCAACTAATATGCTGGATAACTATGGTGAGCGCCTCTCTTTTCTGAAAGCCACATTGAGTGGAGCCGGTACAAGAAATCTTCTTTACGAAACCATTTTAAAGATGAAAGAAAGTGACTCAAGTATCAACGATATCTATATAGAGCCACTCAACTCATTACACAAAAGCAATGAAGACATTCAGCATGAAGTATTTGTAAAAAACAAAAGATATTATTTAAAGTTCTCACTTCGCATTGATTCAAAATCGCAACTAAGCATGCTTGTTGATCTTATGGGATTTCATCAGAAATTCTCCGAAACAGATACAAAACAGGTAAATGCCTACATCACTATCACAAAAAGCGGGGTCTATCTCTATCATCCTGAAGAAAAGAAAATCGGAACCGGAATTAATAAAGAAGATATTAATAATGAAAAAAAAGCTCTTTTACTAAATACTCACATTATTGAGAAAGTGAATTCAGATTATCTGGATATGCCTGTGTATCGTTATTATTATCCTATGGATATGAATGGAGAAAAATGGGTATTTACAGCAAATATTCCAAATCTAGATCTATTTGAGTCCATTCAAAAAACAGGCAATGATTTTCTTATGATTTCTCTGCTGGCAACTTTTGCTTTTCTTGCAGTTTTCAGTCTGGGCATTTTAAGATGGAGAAAAGAGTTTATCCGCCGTAGAGAAATAGAACAGCAAAACCTTAGCTTACAGTTAAGAGACGAACAATATAAGCAAACTGTAGTTGCCGCGGAACTGGAACGTTTGAAGAGTGGACTGAATCCTCACTTTCTATTCAATTCATTAAGCAGTCTGAAGGTGCTGGTGAGTAAGGATTCTGATTTGGCAAAAGACTTTGCAATTACTTTATCGAACTTATACAGATACCTGTTAAAGCAGGAAAACCAAAATGTGGTTGCTTTAAAAGAGGAACTGGAGTTTACTAGAAATTACATCAGTCTGCAGAAAATAAGATTTGCAAATAAAATTGTTACAGAAATCTCCTTAGCAGACAGTTTGATGAATTATAAAGTCCCTCCCATTTCACTTCAGCTATTAGTTGAGAATTGTATAAAACACACCAAAATATCAGATAATGAACCGCTCCGGATTAATATTTTCGAAGAGAATGGTCTTCTGGTTGTTACAAACAACTACAATCCGCGTGAATCAGAAATAAAACATTCGGGTATGGGTATTGAAAATTTAATTAAAAGATACTCCTTTTTAACACAAACAAATTGCCACTTCGGAGTAGTAAACGGATATTATATTGCTAAAATTCCACTTCTTTTAATTTCATAAACACACCATATTGCCTGATTCACTACACATATTTCCCAGTTCACTACATTTCTTTTTCTAAAAAGAAACTTCTCTATTACTTTTGGAAAAAAGTTATAGTTTATGAAATATTTGCTAATTACAGTTTTTATGTTCTCTTCACTAGGAGCAAATGCAAATCTAGGATTATTCAAAAAGAAAGAGCATAAATCAAAACCGGAAGTTAAAATAGAAACATCCAATAAGTTTAAATCATTAACAGATAGTGCCACTCTTGATTCCGGACTATTTACTGTTTATAAAAAGAATGGAGATTATTATTTTCTCGTTCCCGACAGCCTTACAAAACGTGATTTCTTAATCGTAAACAAGATTTCACAAGTTCCGGCTAATTTCAATGATGCAGGTTTTAATAAAGGAATGGAGTTCGAAGATCTTGTAATACAATTCCAGATCAACAAAGAACAAAATAAAGTATTCGCACTGCAATACAAACCCTTTGTAGAATCATCCGACTCATCTAAAATAAGTAAAAGCGTTGCCAGTAACTTTGCTAAATCAATATTAGAATCATTTGATATTGAAGCTTACAATGCTGACAGCACAGCCGTTTTGATAAAAGCAAATAAGGTGTATGACGGGAAAAGAACCAGTTTTAATAATATATTTGGAATAGCTTCTTTGGGCACTTCTCCAATCAGTGAATACTCATACATATCTTCTATGAAGAGTTTTCCAAACAACATTGTGGTGAAATCAATGCTTACAACAAGAATTCCATCGGCACAATCGGAAGCAAACCTCACTGTAGAGATTACATCAAACTTGGTATTGTTACCTAAAACTCCAATGTCGCCACGATTTGAAGATTCCAGAGTTGGGTATTTCTCTACTCCGCGATGGTATTTTAATGATGAACAGCATGAACTTGAAAAAAGGAGCATCGTTACTCGCTGGAGACTGGAGCCAAAAGACAAAGCGGCTTATGCACGCGGTGAACTTACAGAACCTGTTCGTCCTATCGTGTTTTACATTGATCCGGCTACTCCAAAACAATGGGTGAAATTTATTATTCAGGGGGTATACGACTGGCAAAAAGCATTCGAAGTTGCCGGATTTAAAAATGCCATAATAGCGAAAGAAGTTTCTCCCAATGATACGGACTTTGACAGTGATGACTCTCGTTACTCAGTTGTTACCTATGTAGCATCTGATAAAGCCAATGCCATGGGACCATCAGTATTTGATCCACGCTCAGGAGAAATTTTAGAATCTAATGTAATCTGGTGGCACAATGTTATGACTTCCGTTCATTCATGGATGCGCGTACAAACCGGAATCATTGATCCTAAATCAAGAAGTAATAAATTCAGCGATGAACACATGGGCGAGGCTATTCGCTTTATTTCTTCGCATGAAATAGGTCATACTCTTGGTTTAAAACACAATATGGGAGCATCTAACTCCTACCCTGTAGATTCTTTGCGAAATGAGACTTTCTGTGCAAAGATGGCAACTGCTCCTTCTATCATGGATTATGCCCGTTTCAATTATATTGCCCAACCGGGAGATAACGTAAAATCATTGACTCCAAAGATCGGTGTTTATGATAAATTTGCCATTGCATGGGGATATCGTTACTATCCGGAAGAAGATGCTCATAAGGAATTGGCAACACTAAAGAATGTGGTGACCGAAGCCTACAAAAATCCGGATTGTCGCTATCTTCCTCAACAAGACATGCGCACAGGCATCGACCCCAGAGCTCAAAGCGAAGATTTAGGAGACGATGCGGTTAAAGCCAGTCAATATGGAATAAAGAATCTGAAAAGAATTATGCCCGATATTTTAAAATGGACAACATCTAAAGGCGACGATTATCTTGAAGCTGGAAAACTAATCAATGATATAATCGGACAATGGAATCTTTATTCATATCATGTGCTCACTAATGTTGGAGGTATATATCTGAACAATACTATTTATGGCGATAAAACAAAAAGTTATGAATATGTTCCGCATGAAATGCAAAAGAAAGCTGTTAAATACCTGATCGATGAAGTTATTACTTATCCGAAATGGTTATTTGGCGATGAGCTATTCAAGTATGTAGGTCCTATAAAGGAATCGCCATCAGGCTATCAGGAATATAATCCATTTGCAATGTTCAAGAATATACAATCATATATTCTATGGGATTTGCTTACTAATGAACGAATGGACAGAATGATAGCCAATGAAGTTCAGAATAAACAAAAAGCATATACCGCTTCTGAATTAATGGATGATTTATATAAAGCTATCTTTGCAAAGACTATCAGAAACATTTCATTGGATGCAATTGAAACAGCTACTCAGAAAGCATTTATTGATGCATTAATCATTGCAGCCGACAGAAATGAAGTAAGCAAGGAAAAGAAAAGTCTGACAGCACAGTCAGAAAGTTTTAGCTCTAATGTCATTTTCTCTGGACCACAAAGAGCATCTGAAGCCATCTCTGTAAAAAGAGGAATATTGCTTCGCATTGAACGCCTTTTAAAATCAAGAGTTGAGAAAGCAGAGCAATCTACACGTTATCATTATGAAGACATGTTGCTTCGTATTGACAAATCGTTAAGATAAAAAAGAGAGGATAAGTATATAGTGAAAACAATTATTTAAATGTTAAGGTAATGAGATTAATCGTGTTATTATTTCTTTTTATTTTTCCCTTTACTTTATCAGCACAAGAAACGGTTCTGATAAAGGGAAAAGTTGTGGCGGAGGATGGAAGTCCTTTACCTGGTGCTTCTGTCTATGCCGACAAAAGTACTATTGGCGAAAAGTCATCTGTTGAAGGAGTTGTAGTTAATTACAATCTTGGAACTACAACAGATGTGAATGGTACATTCTCTGTGGCTGTTCCAAAAGGGAACACTAAGTTGATTTGCAGTTTTATTGGCTATGAAACACAAGTTATTAAGATTCAGAATAAACCCTTTATCAATATTACCATGAAGGAATCTGAGGGTAAGCTTGGCGAAGTAGTAGTAACCGGATACCAGAAAATAGAGAAACGAAAGCTTACTTCAGCTGTTTCTACTATCAAAGCTGCCAATATATTGCAAGCAGGTGTTTCAAGTGTTGATATGATGTTGAGCGGACAAGTTGCCGGTGTGCAAACAACTGCAGTAAACGGAGCACCGGGTGCTCCTGCAAAAATACGAATCCGTGGTACTGTTTCTTTAAGTGGTACGCAAGATCCTCTTTGGGTATTGGATGGTATGCCTCTTGAAGGCACAAACCTGCCCGATATGTCCGATAAGAACATTGACCAGCTCTTTTCTTCTTCAATCGCAGGTATCAACCCTGCAGATATTGAAGATATTACTATACTGAAAGATGCTGCTGCAACAGCTATCTACGGAGCCAGAGCTGCTAATGGTGTTATTCTTATCACTACTAAAAAAGGAAAAGAAGGAAAACCAACTGTTCAGTTTAGTTCAAAACTCTCCTTTACTGCAAAACCCAACATGAGTAAACTCAATCTGATGAATTCTTCAGAAAAGATTGATCTGGAATTGCAACTGGCAAAATACAACGATCTGGATTCAGACAATTCTATTACAAAAAAAGGTGCAATAGCACGCTTATTCGATAGTAACAGTTTATGGGATCAATACCGTAACGGAGGAGTTGAAAGCTTACCTTCAAATGTACAGACTGAAATTGCAAATTTACGTTCGGTTAATACAAACTGGGGAGATGAACTTTACCGCACAGCAGCTAATCAGGACTATAGCCTTAGTATAAACGGAGGCTCAGAAAAAGCTTCATATTATTTTTCAACCGGCTATTATAATGAATTGGGTACTACAAAAGGTACATCGCTGAACAGATTGAACTTCACTCTTAAAGGAAATTACAAACTGGCCAGCAACTTAAAAGTGGGAGCTACTATTTTTGCTAACGAAAGAAAACAAGGATCTTATCTTACCGGAACAGGATTAATAACTAACCCATCAAGATATTCAAGATCGGCCAATCCTTATCAGAAAATCTATGATGATAACGGGAATTATGTTTATGATCCGGAGATACCTACTTATAGTGGAACTACCATTAATTACAATATTATCGAAGAGAGAAACAACACCTCTAATAATTTGAAGGCCCGTACTATGAATGCAATCTTTGATGCAGATTGGGAAATTTTGCCTAAACTAAATCTTAGATCACAATTAGGACTGCAACGTGACAATCAGAACTTACAGCAATTCGGCGGAAAAAACAGCTATTTCTCTCGCAGAGAAAGAGCTATGAGCCGTGTGGGGGATTCTTATTTTGTACCTGAGGGCGGGGTTATCAAAAACACTGAAAGTACTTTATCACAATGGAATCTGAAAACGGTTCTTGAATATAGAATGACATTGGCTGAAAAGCATGAGTTCGACTTTATGGCCGGTAATGAGTTGAGACGCACAAAACAAGAAGATATATTCTCTGCCGGATATGGCTTCAATGAAGAAACACTTACCACTCAACCTGTTATTTTCCCGGACCAGTCATACTCTTCAACGTTCCCTTTATTCAAGAAAAGTTATGTAGAAAATGCTTATGCATCATTCTTCGGAACATTAGGCTATACATACAATAACAAATACACATTCTTTGGTAGTGTAAGAATGGACGGGTCTGATCTATTCGGTGTTGATCCTAAATACAAGTATCTTCCATTATGGGCGGCTTCGGGTGCATGGAGAGTGAAGGAAGAATCTTTCCTGAAAAATGTAAAATGGATTAACGACCTTAAGCTTCGTTTATCATACGGTTTACAAGGTAATATTGATAAAGGAACTTCTAAATACATTGTTGGTGACAGGAAAACAGCAACTTTACTACCCGGACAAACAGAATCAACAATTACTCCAACCAACTTACCGAATGACCGCTTACGTTGGGAAAAGACTGCTACGTGGAATGCCGGATTTGATATAGCCGTTCTCGATAACAGAATCTATTTCAGTGCTGATGCTTATCACAGAAAATCAACCGATCTTATCGGAATGAGAACTGTAGCTTTGGAAAACGGACTTGGAACTGCTACAATCAATTGGGCAGGAGTTACAAATAAAGGATTGGAATTGAGTTTGGTTACTAAAAATATCAATACTTCGGATTTCAAATGGAGCACCACTATTAATGTAGCTAAAAACATAAACAACGTTGACAATATTGAAATACCGTCTAATCAAATTACTCCTTCACTGAAAGGATATCCGGTTAATGCTTTGTTTGCTTTCAAAACAGCCGGACTTGATGAACAAGGATATCCTTTATTTCAGAAAGGCGATAAGAAAGTAACAGCTACCGAGTTCTTCGGATTAGTTGATCCTGAAGGTTGGGGTATGTATCAAAGTACATTGAGTAATGAACAGATACGTGACTTGTACACTTATGTAGGCAGTAAAGATCCAAAAATCTCAGGTGGTTTCATTAATAATATTGAGCTTGGTCGCTTTTCTCTAAACATTTCCTGCTCATTCAATCTGGGACAATGGATAAAGACAGAACCATTTTATGATATGGTAGAGATGGACAGAGGAATAAATCGCTCGACTATGATGAACAAAGTGTGGACACCAGACAATAAATCGGGCATCTATCCGCGTATGATCGGACCAAATACGGAAGACGGCAATCGCTTGGGCGACTATATGGCATTTAATACCGGATATGTACTTGCTACCAATGTATTCCGCGATCTGGATATCTGGTATAAAAAGATCAATTACCTACGTGTAAATAGTATTCGTTTTGGATATGAAATTCCTAAGAACTTACTCACAAAGGTAGGCATCTCTTATGCAAAAGTAAATTTAGAGGCACAAAATCCATTTGTTATTGCATCTAACTATGAGGGATATTTTGATCCGGAAACTCTGGGTAACATTTATGCTCAGCCAATGCCGAAATCAATTACAGTAGGATTAAATGTTACTTTCTAATCTCAAAAAACTGGAAAAATGAAAAGAATTAGTTTATACATAATAGCTTTATCCGCAATGGCCTTCACATCATGTGATAACTTTCTGGATATAAAGCCTGTGGGAAAAGTAATCCCTACTACTTATCAGGATTATCGTGACCTGATGACCAATGCTTACGAAACTGTTCCAACTGACCGTTCGTTGAGCACAGTAAGAGGAGATGAATTACAACTGATATATGATGATTGGGGAGACTACCTTCCTTATCACAGTCTTTTTATCTGGAAAGATATTAATCCAGATGCCAATACAAAAGATCTTCCATGGCAGCAATTTTATAAAGCAATATTAAATGCCAATCAGGTAATTATTGATGGAGAAAAAGCTGCTGACGGTACTAAAGAACAAATTGACCAGGTCAGAGGCGAAGCTTATCTGATGAGAGCATATATGCACTTCGGACTGGCAAGTCTGTATTCTGATGTATATAGTACTGAAAATCTGAATAAGAAGTCAGTACCATTGGCAACTACCATTGATATATGGAAGAATTATGAAAGAAATACTATCGGAGAGGTGTATAAGCAAATTTTCTCTGATATTGAAGATGGATTAAAACTGCTTAATGTAGACGAACAACCTAAGGGAACAAACTATCGTTTCTCTAAAATCTCGGCTTATGGATTTGCAGCACGTGTGTATGCTTATACCGGAGACTGGGAAAACGCCAGAAAATATGCCCTGCAAGCTTATGAAATTAACAACAAACTTGTTGACTTGAACAGCAGCAGTGCAAAACTTCCTCAGAATTATGCTTCTGATGAAAATGTACTGGCTATGGAGCAAACCTTTTATTCTGAGTTAAAAACCCGATTCAATGTATCGGATAAGTTAATCAGTGCTTTCGATAAAACCAACGACCTTCGTTTTGCCAAATATTTCGAAGCAAAAGGAACAGGGTATCGTTGTTCATTAGGCTATACACTGGCCAATAAAGTTTCAATGAGAACAGCAGAATTTTATTTGCTTCTGGCAGCTTCCGAAGCTCAGGTTTCGGGTGGCGATCTAACCAAAGCGAAAAGTTACCTGAAACAACTTCTTTCCAAACGTCTGAAGGCAGATTATTACAATAGTCAAGCTACAGCTATCGACGCAATGGGTAAAGATGCCTTTTTACAGCGCGTAGCCGATGAAAGATTCAGGGAATTGGCTTGTCAGGGATTCAGATGGTATGATTTACGTTACTTCGGCAAGCAGGAAATAACTAAAACATTCAATGGAGAAAGTTATACACTGACAAAAGGAGATAGCAGATATATACTTCCTTTCCCTACTGAAGCAACTGAAGCAAACCCTAACTTACTAAACTAATATTTTCACTCGATTCCTTATTTTAAGGAGTACTTTAACAGTGAAAGCCGGCTGAGTTATTTTTCAGCCGGCTTTTTAATTTTCCAATAATCTATGCTTGAGTCTTGACAGACGGAGCTCCAATAAAACTCTACTGCCATACCTCCCACACTGCACTCTTTATGAATGTTATGAGAAAATCTGTTATTTCAACCTATTAATACTTTTAATAGCTTCATTAACAATTTCCTTATCTTTATCTGATGATACTATTTTTTGTAATCCCTTTACTATCTCATCTTTTCGGAAACTAAAGTTGTACCATCCCAGTGCTTCAACAGTTATTACCCGAAGGTTCTTGTCTTGCAAAGAATTTGATGCAAAAGAAAGTAAAGCATCTACAGCTACAGCATCGGGGTGATTGCGATATGCAGATATAACAAAGCGTTTATCTTTCACTGTGCTGGTAGAGTCGAGAACAGTAGCCAGCTCTTTTTTCTCAGTTTCTTTGAAACGTGCCATGTTTTCCAGTAGCTTATCTATTTCACTACGATTACATAATATGGCACTACCGGCCTGCTTGTTTACTTCAGCTTCCAGTTTATCTAAATTCATTGAGCCAAAGGCTTCGCTTATTTTAAAAGAAACGCGGGGAGAAGTAACATCCGAAATAAAGCTGTGAACAAATGCCGGGATCAAATCATCTGAACCATTCTTGCCAAGGTACTCGGCAGCAAAGCGGCGAACAAGTTCATAGCTATCATCAATTGCAGCCTTTAATACTTCAATAAAATGCTTGTCATCTAACTTGCCCAATAAGCGTAATGCTTCTAAGCGAACAACTCCGCTTTGAGAAGAAAAATAAGTTTCTTTCAGCAAAGAAGAAATGCCTTTATACTTATTTTCGTATAGCTTTCTAAGAGCCATTGCCTGCACATCTACATTTGGGTAGTTAACCAATTTTTGCCAATAAGGAACATCATTGTTATAAAGTGTCAATGCTTCATTAATATCAAACTTAACATTAGAGTGATTTGCAAAATGATATGTAGGGTCACCTATTATGTGCGTTTCAAGAAAATGAACATGCTTGCCCCATAAACCAATGCGTAATCCGGAATTGAGCAAACCTAAGAATTCATCCGGCCACTTATCTTGAATTGTATTTACAGTATTACCTTGCGCTACTAATGTTTTCCCTTCGTTAAAGATATAAGATCCGGCAATATAATCTTTCTCATAGAAAGAACCATTGAAACATGCATCGAACATTACAAAACGTGCATTTGGGGTAATCTTATGAATATCTGTAGTGTGAATGTCGAGATTTAAGTTGTAAATAGAATCGGCTTCTATCTTTTTAGGATCAAAAGCTTCTTCGCACCACTCACGGGGAATACCTAAATATTTTACGTATTGCTGAATAGCTGCTTCTTTATCTTTACTTTTTTTGTAAGAGGACAACACTTTCTCACGGACATACAGCTTTATATTTTCAATGGAATTTGTAGCATCACTTACATTTTTGTAACCATTCAAATATTGTGTGTCTTCAGCACCATGATGATGGAATAACATTATATCCAGTTCCGGTCGTTGAACCTCTGTAAGATAGTATCCTTTAATAGGCCAGCGTGATTCGAAGTCCATAAATTTCACGCGATTTCCAGCCTTAAACAACTCAGGAAATTGCTCATTTAACGCAAGTTGTTCGCCCGACCATGCATCGAGTGATTCCGAATTGTATCCATGTCCACGAGCCATAGTGAGATTATCAATCACATTTGCCGGATTAGCAGTACGCTCAGCCACAACTTTATTAAGATATTTTTCCAGCATCTGGTATTTATCCTTTCCTGGCAGTTCTAATGGTTTGATACGAGCTGAATAAATATCGGAAGAAAGAACCTGATCGGATTCTGCCTTCAGAGAGAAATAGTAATAAAGCGGCTTATCAGCATCTTGTTTCAGGAATTTGAATTGCAATCCAAAATCATCATAATAACGATCACTTGGTATGCTTGATAATTTCCAGTCACGCGCCTGATTCATTTTAAAGGCCGAACTTAGATGCTGTGCATCACGAAGCATAGGGATAGGAATATCACCTACGAAAACAGTTCCCTCAAGCGGCGATTTCTTATCATCATGTAACTTAATGAGCAACGCACGTATATCTTCCGGTGATTTCCAGTCATCTGATATGATATAGGTTCCCAGCCCATCTTTCTCAATAACCTTACGATAAGCCTCAACAGCCTCTTTTACTTTATTGTAACTTTGATTATCTATAATAATGGCAAATGAAGTTTTGCTTTTTATAGATGGTTTTACAATGGTCTGTGCATTTAATAAAAAACAGGATTGCACAAACAGCATGAACAGAAATAATTTTTTCATCATAATCTACTTGTTATTTTAATCGGTTTATTGTTTGTATTAACTCTTTACTAAATTCCGGTGAAACATTTCCAGCAGCAATAAGTTTGTTGCATGTTTCAATTATTTCTCCTTTACGGTATGAATAGTTAAACCAGCCCAAAGCTTCTGCCAAAGCAACTTTTACTGTCACATTTTCTTTATCATCAGAAAGCAACTTCAGATAATCATCCAGCATGAAATGATAGTTATTGTTTCGTATCAAACGTATCTCGCTTATTCGTTTCTGAATATCTGCATTGGGATTCATTATAATGCCAAGTCCTTTTTTCTGTTGTTTTGAACTTTGTGTAAAGTCCGCCGAAATTTCTTTCAGCACCTTTTGCTTATCAAGCAGGTTTGAATTCTCAATTGCTTCCTTAATAGATTTCAATACATCTTCTAAAGGATATATTTCAAAAGAATTTTTAAGGCTATAAGCAACTCTTTGTTTTTCACTCTGATTAATATATATATCGGCCATAGGTTTTAATAAATTCTTTGCTCCAATGCGTCCGGCATAACTAGCAGCCTGACGAACAACCAATTCGTAGGAATCATTTAATCCTATAGCTACAGCTTGGGTAAAATCGGCATTTGCATAGCGGCTTAACAGTTTGAGAGCTTCCATACGAACTGTATTAAACTTAGATTCTTTGAATGTTTCTAACAGGAATGAAGAAAAGCCCTTTTGTTTGTCGTTATCGGCCAGCATTCTTAGAGACAGCGACTGAATATCGGCATAATCTGATTTAAGATAATGCTTCCAGGTTATTTCATCGTTGCTCTTTAAAATCATATCAGAAGCAATATCTCCGGTAACTGCCGAAGCAAAATGAGCAGTTGGATCACCAAAAAGATGACCTTCAAGAGTTGCAATTAATCGATTATACTGTCCGGCTCTTACACCGTAAGAAAGAAGTCCTATCATTTCTATGGTCCAACGATCCTGAAGAACATTTCTGCTATTGCCCTGTACCACTAGTGTGTTTCCACCATTGAACAAATAGTAACCGGCAACATAATTATTTAAATGGAAGGAGCCATTATAGCAGGCATCAAGCATCACAAATTTAGGATAGGTATTCAAATGACTAAGATCGGAAAGATTAATGTATATATCGGCATTACGAATAGAATCTTTTCGTATTTGTCCTTTAGAATACAATGAATCAAAAAAACTGTTTTGCAGTCCATACGTCTTTACATAATAGTTTTTCAGGGAATCGAGCGTAATCTTACCATTTGATATAGATTTTCGGGCATCAACAAATATATCCGAACGAACATTGTCATAGCGGCTATCAAAAGAAGAACCCGGAACCTCATTGTTTATTAATTGTTTTTCGGGCAATCCATGTTCATGAAACATAAACAAGTCTACTTCCGGTCTTTGAAGTTGGTTCAATAGTTTATACTTCATAAAATCATCCATTCGGAAGTTCAATTGACGTGCATTAAGATTACTTTTCCAGGCTAGTGGAAAGTTCTCGCGGTAAGCTTTCATTTCGTCGGCCCATGCAATAAGACATTCCGAGTTGTACCCGCTACCGGTGAAAGATACAAAGTTGTCCATCTTATTGTTTTTCTCCTTTTTAAAATCGGCTGCTTTGTTCAGAAACACAGCAATGGCTTCATACTTATCTCCTCCTTTTTTCTCGGGGTACTTAATACGTGCCGAATAAAAGTCCGGATGTAAATCCTGTGGAGAAGTCTCGCTCAGCTTATAATAAAAATGCTGAGGTTGGGTAGCATCTTGTGATATATACTCAAATGACAAATGAAGATCATCATAAAACCGGTCACTTGGAACAGATGACTCAGGAAACGGGAACTTCACTTCATCCATTTTAAAGGCTGTTGTGAGATGTTGGGCATTACGGATTAATGCAACAGGTATATCTCCTATAAACACAACACCTTCTAATGTAGGTTCATCTTTATAGAGAGCCTTTAACTCATTTCTTATTTGCTCAGGATTTTTCCAGTCGGCACTATAGATATAAGTTGAAAGTCCATCGTTTTCTACTGCATCACGATATTTATGAATAGCACCTTTTGTTTTCTCAAAGGTTTTGCTGTCAGTAAATATTGCAAAAACAGTAGCTCCCCTTTTCAAAGGTTTCTCTTTTACTATCTGCGCTTCTAGAGAAGCTACCAGAAAAAAGAGTGATATAAATAGAACTATTTTTCTCATAGTATCTTTAATTTATTAATCGGTTATATGTACGCAAAGCCTCTTTTTTCAACACTTTTGGCGTAGAAGAGTCTTTAATTAAATCTTTGCAAGCATCTATTATTAATCCTTTATTATAAGAAAGAGAAAACCAAGACAGTGCGTCTAACATAGCCGTGCGAATTTTAATATTTTCAGAACTATCTTTTAATAGAGACACATATAGACTAATACCGGGATGATAATTAATATTCTTCAGCACGCTGATATAGAACAAGCGATTAGATTCTTTTGCTTTTTTATCTGCCACTACCTGATTTAATTCCTTTATGAGTGAGCTACCTGACAACGAAAGCAGATTCTTTGCCTCTTGCCCTTTGTTAATATAGTAAGACTGATTAAAACACGAATCGGCTATACGCTTTACATCCGCTTCCGGATAAAGACGCAATGCCATCTTTACATTAAAAGCAACTCTTTCCGAATGATCATCGTTAATATATGATTGAATAATAAATGGCAGAAACTCTGGAAGGCCAATGCTTCCCATTCTAGTAACCGCAATACGGCGAATAAACTCATAGCTATCTGACGATCCTTTTTTCAGAACCTCGTAGAAGTTATTATCGTTAATTTTTTCAAGCAAATACATACAGCTATATCTTACAGTGGCAAAAGACGAACTTTCAAAAGTTTTCAGTAAAAGAGCTGAAATCTCTTTATAATTGTTCCAATACAAATTATACAATGCAAGATTCTGAATATCAGCCAATGATGAAGTCTGCAACAGTTCTAGTTGTTCGGCCTCATTATAATTTTCCCTAATTAATTGAGTGGCATCAATAGACGATGAATTTGAGTTGAAACGAAATGTTGGGTCGCCTATAATATGAGATTCAAGGATGTTTGTATATCTAGCCCATTGTCCTATATGCGCTCCCAATCCTAATAGTCCCAAAAGATCATTAGCCGATTTATCTTGCAATACATTTACCGAGTTAGCAAAAGTTGATACACATTTTCCATCAGAGAAAATATATCTTCCTGCTATGTAGTCATCTTCACGAAAGTCTCCATTATAGCAAGCATCAAATATAACAAAACGAACATTAGGTACTGCTTTTGTAATATCACCTAACACAATGCCCCGGTGAATATCAGTGAGCGAATCGCCCTTAATTATTTCAGGATTGTTATAACCCCTAAACCAAACAGAGTCAAGATGGTATTTAGTTTCATATTCTGTATATAGTTTAGAAGGACTTTTCCCGTTTTTTATACTTTGCCTTTGTCTGTCTCTCAAAGCAGCTTTCATTGAGGTTATGTGATCATCGAATTCAGTCGTATTAGCCTCAGCAGAAATGTATTGTCTTTCGGGCATTCCATGTTCATGAAAAATCATAAAATCAAGATCATTCCTTCTAATTTGATTAAGCAGCTCTTCTTTTGGAAAATCACTCATACTGTAGCGAAAAAAAAGTGCCCGCCCTTGTTTTTCAAACACATCGGGAAACTGCTCGGAAATATTAAATATTTCGGGCGTCCATGCCGATAGAGAATTTGAAAAAGAGCCTTCACCTGAATAAGAAACGAACTGATTAAGTTTATTATCAGACTGGTGTTCTTTCACCACCTTTCTAAGATATTTTCTTATCTGTTCATATTTATCTACTCCGTTATTGATCGGTTTTATACGACCAGAATAAAGTTCACACTGAATTCTTTGCGGAGAATCTGCCGATAAATTATAGTAGAAAAACAGAGTCTTAGCACTATCGTGACTAATATAGTCAAATTTCAAGTGAAGATCGTCATAGAAACGATCGGAAGGGACCGATGATTCTATTCTTGGTTTTGACTCATCCATCTTAAAAGCCGACGTCATGTGTTGTGCTTTTTGCACCATTGCTATTGGAATATCACCAATAAAAACCATTCCTTCGAGTTTTTGCTTCTTATAGAGTTCTACAATTTCCTTTTTTACATGTTCCGGATTTTTCCAATCTCCATAAAATATAAAGGTTGGAAGACGTGAATCTTCCAATACCTTTTTATATTCTTCTATTTCTTTTCGGCATTGATTAAAAGTGCCTTTATCTACAAAGATAGCAAACGAAGAATTACTTATGGGAATGGAGGGGCTAACTCTTTTCTGTGCATAAACAGAACCAGCCAGCAACACCATTCCAATAATACATAACCTTATTTTTTTTAATTGCATAAGCATTAAAAGTTTAGTCCGATACTAAATTCAGCACGTGTGCGATTACTGAAATCAAAATCGCTCGTTTTACTATAACTGAAATTGGCTTTAGCAAAAACAGTTGCATTTATTGTCTCATTATATCTCTGTGAATATACAGCCGAACAGTTTACTGTGTAGTAATCTGAAATCAGATAATTTAAATCAGTTTGTTCAAAATACTTCACTACAGAATAATCGGAATGCTGGCCATTATAATTGTATTCACCAGACAGGTTCTTGTTATATGCAACACCAGTACCTATAAGTAAACGTTTAGTCAGTTTGTCCGAAAGAGCAAAATTCTTTTTTCCTCCTAAGCTGAATGCTATATTCTCTGCATTTTTAACTGAATATGGAAGTATATAAGTATCATTCTTCTTTTCATAATTAACACCTGCATCTACACGCCAGTTATATTCTTCATCACGATTGGCCATTAATGTATAAAGGGCTTTTGCTGTTTTTGTTTTATAAGTAGAGCGAACACTTTTATAAAGAGATTGCCATCCTTCTGTATTATCGTATTTAGTAATGTATTGAATGCCATCAATAGAGCGATCCTGATAATCCAGTTTCAAATAATGGGTATACTCTTTACCATTTGTATATAGCGTAAGGTTTGTATTCCATATCTGGTCTTTAGTAGACGAATCATCACGAGGAGTAGAAAATGAGATTTCGACATCCTCAACTTTAGCAGAGTAGTTAGCACCAAAAAGCAAATTGATTGCACCGCAATAGTTATACTGCAATCCTCCACCTATCTCATTTCCAACATAGTTTGTGGTTCGTCCTGACCCTAAGCCTTTCACAGCCGTTCCTAATCCATAAAGCTCATAATAAACAGGATCTACATTTCTATTCTCCTGAGACATTTCAGATTCCTCTTTTAAACTAGCATACTTGAAATTTAAGCCTATATTATGTTTATCATTAGGAGAATAAACAATACCAGGCTTCAACTCTAAAGTATAAAAATAGTTTTCAGTACGTGGATCTCGTTGTTTGGCTCCAAGGTATGCTTTGTAACTTCCTTCGAGGCCTAATGAAAGTACATTTCGCAGTTTAGGAGTAGCAACACGAAACTGTAAATCGTATTTCTGATTACTCCAGTTAGCAGGAAGCGAATCAGCAACGTAATAAGGCATTCCCCTAAACGGATCAATAATGGATGAATTATAAGTTACATCCTTTCTTTCATCACGAGAATAGTTAAAACGTCCCCATACATATGCTTTTTTCAGTTTTATAGATCCTTCTGTATCTATAAAAATACTACTTCCTTTTGCTTCTTCCTGAGGACGGTGAAAACTTCCATTTACTAACTTATATCCAGCATTCAATTCTGAGAACTGAACCGGATTATCAATCAGTGAACCGGCTGCGTTTGTTGATTGCTGCCACAAACTTCCTAATTTGTAGCTTTCATAAGCAGCGGGAGTACTCAAAACTTTGTTTTCCTGAGCTTTTAATACAGGTGATATTATTAGCAGAAGAAACGCATATTGTGCAGATATTATAATAGGTTTAATATATTTTCTCATCTGATTTGGTTTTAAATATTAAATACATATCTTAATTGTTGCCTTTGAGAGTATGATTCCATGAAGGCATCTTTGAACCATAACGACGAAACGTTGGAATTACTCCGCGTTCAAAATCATCGGTACTGTTATTTGTATCCATTAAGATTGGTGTACCATCTTCATTTTCCCCAATTTTGTAACGTGCAACACCTAAAGAATTATACGTTGCACCTACATATGTCATTCCGGCATCAAGAACACTTGGTACACGTTTAGCAGCAATCATGGTTTCATTCTGTCCACATTCAACTCCATCAAGCACATATTTTATAGGAACCTTTGCATAAAGAGTAGTAGATGTTCCTGAAAGATCTCTTGTGCTGAGACTAGTATTGTTTACAGGATCCCATGCTTCACCTTCGGGTACTTTGAATATAATATATGCGCCTCCCATAACAGATGTAAGATATTGAGGAACAGACCCTAATACACTTTTCCCATTATAGAACACATGAGTCATATCTACAGCCGGCTGATCTGGGAAGTTTTTGTTGTTCATATTAAATTCGAATTCAGAGGAAGAACAGTCAACCGGTGAATTAGGGTTATATTGAGCCAGTTTATGATTTGCAGCAAACTGTGATATAACAACTGATTCGCCCGGTTTCACAGGATAGTCAGTTCCACTTCCAGGAAACTTCCATACACGTTCAGCATATGCGTAATTAGCTCCATCCGCATCCGGCCATTTAGGCAATTTAGTTGTAGCTGTTGATGGGGTAAGATTGGCAAAATAAATACCATCCAGATAAATAGTTTTTGATGAGTTGTTATATATCTCATAAAACTGATTACGAAAGTAGAAAGTAGCTGTACCGGCATAAAATATTTCAGAGAATATTAACGGACTGATCTTTAATCCATTGATAGAAACATCCAACACTTCTCCCTCTTTAGTGATTGCATAATTAATTTTGCTTCCATTTACATAATATTCATCGCCAGAAGAAGTTGTTACTTTCCCGGTAATATTTATGCTATATATTCCAGGTAATAGCCCCTCAACCAATGTAGTTGATTTCCCCAAGACTTTTTCCAGGTGAATATTTTCACTATAATTATCAAATTTCACTTTCAGCCCTTCACTGGAATTAACTCCCTCTATAGACATTATAGCATTTACATTTACACTGAGTGGTGCAATTTCTTTTGTGTCAAAAGCATCGTTGAAAGAATCGCAGGATGCATTTATAAACAGTAGTAATATTAAAGCTAATAGTATATTTATTTTCTTCATAAGTTTTATACATTAAGTATTTATTACAGTTTTAAAGAAAGTTCTAATCCAAAAAAGAACTGATTATTGCGAACCTTAAATGCAGTTTCACGTTTTAATTTTTGTATAGGATAACTTCTGAACATATTGTTCGCAAAGAACGATACACGCAGAAAATCACCAATCTCTTTAGTTACATTAATATTGAAACAGAAAAGGGGACTATAAGACTCTTTAATATAATATTTATCCTGTCTTTGTCTTAACAAATTAGTATATTCAGATGCTGATATTGGATCTTCTTTAAAATCATGCATTACCCCGTCAACTTTAGATATATATTTAATAGGAATAGTGTCATTACCAAATTTATACCAATTAGATTCTTTCCAGATAGTTTGAGCGGTTAATGTAACAACAAACCCAATGCTTGGTATATTATGTGTTGCCCTTAAAGTTGTAGAGAGCTGTTCATTATAGGACTTACTCATCCCTTTTTCATAAACACCAATATGAGTTCTGTCTGAGCCTCCTGTTCCGCTATAGCCATCAAAGTAAGTGTAATCGTTATTATAACTCTCGCTTTGAATCCAGGCTCCATTCAATGTAAAGGCAGTACGAATAGCATCAAAACGTCCCAGATTCAAGTCAAACTCTAATCCTTTGGTATTTAATGTGCGGTTGTTGCTTGGTGTATAGTAACACGCTAAAACGGGATTACTTTGAGACAAAGTAAAGGTTGACGCATCAGCAGAAGAACGTTTATATTCATTGAATGTTACAGGTGAATACTGAGCTTCCATTCCATAGCCATTATTCATTCTTTCTGTGAAAGCAGTTATTCCAAACTTTGACTTGCCTAACTTAAAGTCTAGTCCCAATTCAGCCTTCTTATTCTTTGTTACTTTTAAATCTTTATTTTCAGTGTTGAATATACGCGTTGTTGTCATATATACACGTTGATCTTCAGAAATAGTCCCATTAGCCATTTCATTGATATTCACATATTCAAAATAAGCATTCTCTGGATGGAGATATAATGAAGTAGGAGCTTTGGCTGTAATACCATAACCACCTCTAATAGTTAGCTTATCAGGTAAAATATCAAAAGAAGCATTAATACGTGGAGTGATCACATCTTTAACGCTCGAAATTTTATCATAGCGCACCCCTGCCTGAATATTTAAGTATCTGTTACCCAATGCATAGCTAAAATTTTCTTCTGCAAAAAAGCCCAATTGCTTTACATAAGGGATATCCTTATAACTGCGCGGACGAAACGAAGCATTTACAGCTGACAGATTACGATAAGGAGGAGCTGTGTTACTAAACGTTTTTCCGTCACCTTCATTTCCATCAACCTTAAGATCAGCTCCAAGCATAATCTTATTATTCAGATTCCCTATTTTTTTAAAAAAATTAGTAGTTAGTTTACCAAATATATTGATTTCTTTTCCATCAATATCATGGTGTGCAAAGTATGAATTAGGTAGATAGATTGCATAGTTATTTGCATCTGCACCACTAAAATTGGTTAGCTTATTACCTAGATTATCATAAATATCCTTTCCTGCAGTGTTCGACAGAATAGCACCATCAGTAGTTGTCATTGAATAGGGAGCTGTTGCATTTGTATATTGTTCCTCATAATAACTTTTTTTGGAGGTATAGCTTGCAGAAGCCACATATTTTATTTCTTTCAACCAGCCTTTATTTATATTGTATGAACCATTTGTATTTAAAGTTACCCCTAAATCTTTTCCTTGTGAAGCTATTTTTGAAGATGCATCATCAGGATTCAAATCACGTTGATTGTTTCCGTATAAGAAATCTACAGATGTATTACTTCTCAATTTATTATTAAAAAACGCATTAGAATATAAAACTTTGGCTGCTGCACGTTGATAATAAAGATATGATCTAACTGGATTAGTCACGTTATGAGCATAATCTCCACTAATATTCAATGCTCCTCTATTTTTACCAAGTTCAAAACCTGTGCCAATAGAAAATTCGTAGACATTAGGATTTGTTTTTGCATTGACACGCAAAGGTTCTCTTCCTGCTTTAGAATTCAGAATAACTGCCCCCGAAGTAAGGTCACCATACTGAACAGACGGTATACCACGAATAACCTCTATTGATTCTATGTTATCAACAGAAATTCCTCGTATATCAAAACCTCCCGATGGAGAAGATGTACCACCTAATGAGGCAGTAGCTCCAACAACAGAAGGACTCATTGTTTGTAGATTTGCATTATTAGAAATAGGTGCACCATCTCGTATAATAACAGCACCTAGTCCGTTCATATTTTTATCTGCAGCATTTGCAGAAACTGAACGAATATTTATCTGAGACGCTTCACTCAATGTTTGATTACTTGTCACTCCACCTGGAAGTAAAGACAAAACATCATTTAAACTGGTAGCCTGCAAGTGGTCCATTGCCGTTCTCGATATCTTGGAGGCTGTAGATTGTCCAGCTTTGCTATTCTCTGCTGTTACAACAATCTCTTGTAATCTAAAGTTTTCCTCTTTCAAAATAAAGTTCAGATTCAAATTACTACTAACATTGATCAATGTGTCTACAGTAACCTTACCTAGAAATGAAACACTTACCCTTACTTTTCCTGATGGTATATTCCCTAAAGAGAAATTTCCGTTTGTATTACTTAATACACTCATTGAATAATCTGGAATTGAAATAGTTGCAAAAGGAAGCGTAGCATTCTTTCCCCTAGTTGTCTCCTCATAAACTGTTCCGAAAATCTTAAATTTTTCGTGCTGCGTGTTCTGAGCTTTTATTTGCAAGATAAAAGTCAGAAAAATAATGGCAGTAAATAGTATTTTACCATGCGTTTTTTTTACCATCTTAATTTTGATTAGGTTTAATATTTGACTTTTTAATATATTTAATATTCATGAAAATATTTTTATGCAAAAATATTTATTTTTAATATACGGATAAATACCATAAAATAGTGATTTTGATATTAATAAATACCCTAAAATAGTGATCTTACATACCACAATAAGGGTACACATCAATACATCTGGTTCTCAGAGAAACAAATAAATTTATAAACTATTGATTATAAATTTATTATAAAATACAAAAAAGAGTTTAGTCTGCATTAGTAAGCTACTAACTTTGAAGGAGCAAGCTTAAAACAAGATGCATATAACCGTCTTAAAATAAACTCATCGGCAATATATAAATAATTTATAATATATGCAATAAAGAAAGCAAAAATATTATTATAGGTTAATTTAGAAAGCCTATTTTAATTAATAACAGCATTATGTCAATAGCAAATATATACTAACTACCCACATTCAACAGTCGCTATTTTATTATTATTATTTAAATATCCAATTTAGTTTAATTATTGTTTATATACATATTTTATGGCATACAAATTGTTTTTAAACTGTGGAAGGCGAGAAAAAGAAAAAGTCTATGCTGATAGATGAACTAATGCTGTTCAACTTATTCACAAGCAAGGTTTTATATGTGTTATATATTATGTCGGATGTAGTACCTCACGTTATTACTATCTCGGATAGGTACGGAGCACCTCAATCGCCCATTGATCCAAATATCAGTATTTGCTTGCCCGATTAATATCGAGCAAGGACGACCGTATTCTTTATGAATGTTATGAGAAAATGGAAAGTGACTTTATCCGTGAGAAGCTGGACTTCAACCTCAAGGCAATGGAGCGTTCCATTGACAAGGTGAATGAGAATGTGATAAAGAATTCGAGGCCAATGAAATTAAACAAAAAAATGGCATAGTTGCCCGCGCACTTAAATCAATAGCAGTATTATTTGTTCTCAATCTCCATCCATAATTCAATAGCACCTCTAACCATTGAGCCGGAATTATTGCCTCTCATTTCTCCACCTCTGTTACCTCTCATTCCACCGCCCATATTGCCGCCTCTCATACCACCGCCGCCACCGCGTTGACCTCCTCTTCCAAATCCTGCGCCTGAACCATTTTCTTCACCTTGCACTCTATTTCCATCAGTTTTTTTATGGCTGGACACAAAACCAATAGATAACTTTTTGATGTCCTTGATGTCTTTATTGCTGATGTATTCTATAGGGATATTCACCGTACAGGTTGATTTCAGGGAATCGGATTGATAAACTGCCGAGAATGGTGGAGTAGCCAGAAACAGATCGACTAAAGTTTCCTTTGAACCATCTTTCCAGGTTCCGTCTCTAAAGAATCCGGCACGTAGATCGTCTGGGGTTTCCATATTTTGTGGAATAATTCCTGCTACAATAAGCCCTTTGTCTTGTTTGTTTTTCCCTTTTTCATCTATAAACAGAGAAAAGCCATTGCGCACAACTCTTGCCAATTGCATTTTATCACCAAATTCTAATGTAACTTTCAGCTTATCGCTACCTCTTTCAATGCTATAACTGATTTTTGTCTTTTCGTCGGCTCCCTTTTTTAATATATCTCCGGCAAATGTGTTTGTTGTGGTAATTGCCAACAACGAAGAAAATAAAACTGATTTTAAAAAATTCTTCATGTTCTGTATATTTATAATTAGTGTATTACGTCTTTACACAATACATTTGTTTACAACAGGGATCTTCTTTAGAAGAGTAGCGCTGATTAAAGATAAAACAAATACAATTAATACGATGAATGGCACCGAAATTATTGGATTCATAGATAATGCATTTATATGAAAACGATTGAGAATAAATACATAAAAAGGATGAATCAGATAAATTCCCAATGTATAATTTGAGAGCTTAATGATCTGACTTCTCATTTTATCACTAAACTCTATCTTTGGCATTCTATAATTGAAAAAAGTAAAAACGCCCAATGTCATCATTGCTACATTTGGGGTTAAGTAATCATATAGTGATTCTGTTGCAGTTCCTTTAGCATTTGAAATAACACCTGTACCTATTACTGTTATTATAAAACCTACAATGGCAAGAAGATAAATGCACACCCGGACATTCTTTTTAAAAGTCACCATCCGTTTTAAATAGTAGCCAGCAATAAAATACCCGGTAAAGCCCAAGGGCATATACATATAACCATTATCTATAAACTGTTCATAAATTATTCCGAAATAGTTTACGCCTTGTAATGGGTAAACAAATAAAGAGAAAACAATATATACAATAAGGAAATATCTTGCGGTTTGTTTGTCACTAACTATTTTTCTCAAGATGGGAATTAATATGTATAATCCAATAATCATCTTTAAGAACCATAAATGGGTAGCTCCTGAAAAGCAACTTACAAGGAGTTCTTTTAGGTTATGCGGAGGAGTAAAAACAAAGGTATAGAACAAGCTCCAAATGAAAAACATTAGGATAAATCTTAGAATCTTCTTTTTAAATAAATTAGAAACAGTTAATTTATAAGAAGTATCCAAGAGCAAAACTCCGCTGATCATAACAAATGCAGGAACGGAGAATCGGGCCATGCTATCATAGAAATTGAATGTCTGCCATTCTAAAGAGTGAATGCTGACAGTAGACCAATAATCACCTGCAACATGTATTGTAATTACTGATATAGCGGAGAGTATGCGGAGCAAATCTAAAGAAAGATCTCTGTTTCTCATTTTTCATTAATTTGGTTGCAAAACTACTGATAACTTTATTGACTTTAAAGATTTTCTGCTTTTTTCCATCTTCTAATCAATGAAAATTACCAGTTAATTAATAAACCGCTTATAAATATTCATCTTCTTTAAATGCTTAAGTCTTGATAGCCGGAGCTCCAACAAAACAGTTGTTTGCCGGGAGTGTTTCGTTTTTCATCAGAACTGATAGTGGTTCCAGAATAGAACAATCTTCCATTTTTGAGTCGTAAAGCACTACTGCCATACCACCAACACTACACTCTTTTCCAATGTCTACATAAGACATTTTCATAACCCGGTCTTCAAAAAGGTGCGTTTGTAGTGTACAATTGTCATTCAAAACAGAATCATCGTCTATTTTTATTAAATCGAACTCAGTAATTTGGGTGGTATACAGGCAAACTCTCTTTCCTATTTTGCAGCCTAACAAACGTAATGGGTACTTTATAAAGGGTGTTCCGGTGAGTATGTTCATAACAAAAAGCACTAAGAAGTTTTCATAAACACCGGTTATAAGTTCACTTCTCCACACGTAATTGCTCCAAAGGGGTTTCTTAGCGGGTGAATATCTGCCTATAACAATCCACTTTAGCAAAGCTGTAACCAAAATGCCCAGAATAGCCGCACCAATATAGAGGAACGGAAAAACAAGAAGTAACTGATCAAAGTCTTTTTCTACTTGCAAATAGGAAATAACGTTTGTGATGAGTGCAGCAAAAAGAATGAAAAGTGTTGCAGGCAGAATCACACGGAAAAACTCTATGGAGTAACGTAGAAAAAAGAGTTTCCTGGTGGGTTTATAGGTACGCTCGGCCGAGAAGTCCCGGTTAATATCTCTTTTGGGTAAGAAAACAGCTGGAGATCCAAACCATGATGTACCGTCTTTTGCCGGTAAGTTTTTATTTTCCATTTTTGAAAGTACCCCAACCAACACATCATTTCCTAAATGTGTATTTGGACTAATCACTGCACTATTGCCAACAAAAGTACGGTTTCCTATATATGTTTTGGCTATGTCAATATATCCGTTTCGGACGTAAGATGCACCGACAGAGACAGAATCGGCCAGAAAACATTCGTCACCGGTGACCAACAAGTCGGGCGAGATAAACTCTACGGTTGATATTTCCACACGCTTACCCATCTTCACTCCCAGCATCTTAAACCAAATCTGAAGATAAAGCGTGGTGTAAAGAGTACCTATTACTTGCAGACTTAACTTCATCAGCTGATCGAAAAACCATTTCTTGTAATAGAATAAACTATTTACAGGATATTTACCTTCTTTGATATTTCCCAGCATCACCCATTTCAGTATCGTAATAATTAGGGCAAGCAGCACTACAAATGAAAAACCTACTACGATTGTAATCCAAAGGAAGTGATATTTTTCCGACAAATAATCTAAATGCGTTATTAACATCATCCCTGGGAAATAGGCAACCATTGTGATAAGTGGAATAAGAAAAATACCTATCAGTGAAAGTAATGAATACTTCCACGACCAAAGTTTTATGCTATCCCGGTGTTGGTTAATCCCAATTTTAGAAGCAGGTGATCCGCCCCAGTTTTCATTTTCGGGAATAGTGCAATCCTCGGGGATAAGCGTAAGATCTTCAATAGAGCTATTCTTCTCCATTTTTGTGTTATGAGCCAGGCAACATCTTGTACCGATGAAAGCATCATCTTCAATTTCTATGGCACCTATTTTTAAGTAACCATCTGCAATAACATACCCCCTTAAGTGAGAATCTGTGCAAATGCTCACATTGTCTCCAACATGTAACAAGTCGAATACTGATATGGCAGAGGTGTTTATATAAGTGTTCTTCCCTATTTTTGCTCCCACTGATCTAAGAAAAATGTTCATTATAGAGGTTCCTGTAAAGTAGATAATCGGGCAAATATTAATCACCTTATCCACTATCCAGAACCTAAAATAATAACTTCCCCACAGCTTGTATTTTCCCGGTTTTATTTTCCCGATAACAACCCATTTAAACCCAATGGCAAATGCTGAAAGTACCGGCAATATGGCAAAATACATTAAAAGACTCATAAACAAAGAATATGTAACTCCACTTTCGGCCTGGTAATAGTAGGAATATACAATAAATGGTCCTAGCCATTCCATTCCAAAAAGCAGGATCAAAAAGAGCAGGGATAATCCCTGAAAGAAGGAACAAGTATAATAGCTCCGTTTAGATGGTGTATAAATGTCTCGTACTTTTGGAAGAACGGTGTCTTTTGGTACTTTCTTCTCCAGTTCACAAGCCAGATCAGAGAGTATAGGAAATTTGTAAACGTCGACCACCGACATATTCTCGAACATTTTCAATTCACGCATCTCAGAAACAACAATTGCTGCCAATAATGAATGGCCTCCCAAGTCATCAAAGAAATTGTCGTCCATTGAGATATCATCCCTTTGAATGTTTTTTGCAATGATTTTTACCATCTCAGTTTCTATAACCGATGAAGGCGGTATAATTGTTTTCTGCGCAGAAAAAGTCAATGGTGTTTGTGGAGACGGCAATTTGTTTCTATCAATCTTTTGGCTCGGTGTCATGGGCAAAGAAGTAATAACATCAAGCGTAGAAGGAATCATGTAATACGGAAGTGTTTGTCGCAACAACTTAGCTATTCCGTCGCGGTCTATATCTTCATCTTTCCGCAGCACCACATACGCGGCCAGTTGCTGAGTGTTACTGTCAAGTGCCACAGCAGACGCTTGCACACCTTCACATTTAGTAAGCAGACCTTCAATCTCGGCCAGTTCTACTCTGAACCCACGAACTTTGACTTGTGCATCAGCTCTCCCTAAGAAAATAAGTTCACCGTTAGGTGCGTACTTTGCCAAGTCGCCAGTGCGGTAATATCGTTCACTAACTCCCTTGAATTTATCTGTTTCAATAAATTTCTTAGCGGTTAATTCATCTCTGTTCAAATATCCACGCGCAATACTTTCTCCACCAATAAGTATCTCACCTTCTTCACCATTTGCAATGGGTTCCAATTGTTCATTGACCAGTAAAACATCATAACCTTGTAGCGGCCTGCCTATTGTTACTTCTTCAAATGGTTTCAATACTGAATAAGTTGCAATGACGGTAGCTTCTGTTGGCCCGTAAGTATTAAACACTACCCGATCCTGTTTACACCAACGGGTAGCAATATCCTTGGAACAAACCTCACCGCCGAAAATGAGTATTTTCAAACCCGGAATATCCTCTTTTACCATTGAAAGCAAGGTAGGTGCACATGAAAGAAATGTGATATCAAGGCTGTTGAGTATGGAAGCAAACCTATCACCCGAACGCATTATTTCAAACGTTCCTATAACCAGGGTGGCACCTACTGAAAGTGGTACCCATATTTCTTCCACAGAAGCATCAAAGGAGACAGAAAATCCTTGTAAGGCCCGGTCGGTATCATCTATAGGATAGATTTTCTTTACTGCGGAAATATAGTTTGCCACATTCCTGTGTTCCAGTAACACCCCTTTGGGTTGTCCGGTGGTTCCCGAGGTATAAATAATGTAGCATAAATTATTTGCCGAACGGTTCAGCACTTCGGGCTTGGTATCGGGGAAAGTATCTGTTTCAGAAAGCTGCTTATCAATATTGAATATCGGGTGAGAATTAAGTTGTGCTCCAACACGGCCAAGAATCGTATCTGAGGTAATAAGCAGTTTGGCACTGGCATCCCGCATAATAAAGTTTACTCTTTCTGCAGGTATTTCAGGATCAAGCGGAATATAGGCTGCTCCTGATTTTAATACAGCAAGCATCGCAATAGGCACCAGAGCCATCCGAGGCAACAAAATAACAACTTTATCTTCCGGGCCAATGCCTTTCGACTTAAGCAGGTGAGCTAACTTGTTGGCAGCTTTATCAACCTCAACATAAGTATAAATTGTGTCTCCTTGTTCAATAGCTATTGAACAGGGATATAAAAATAATGAACTTTCAAAAAAGCTTTCTAAGAACATAATTCTATTTTTTTTGAACACACTATAATATTATAAAATAAACAGCTTAGCATTATAAACTGTTCGTCTGACAACTAAGTTACCCTTTAGTTTAACTTGCAATGTATATATTTTCCATAATTCACATAAATTATAAAAAAAAAGGAAAGATCCTCACGGACATTCCCTAATAATGATTCGTCACTCATTAGACGAAACTGTAAATACAAAGGTGTTTTTCTATTTATTTCTTAAAACTATATTCCAAAGAAGTACCACTCAGAGTTCGGATATATGTCCTGACTTCCTTCTCTTTTTCATGGAGCTCAATCACTCTCGCTCCTCTTTCAAGAATCTCCTTGTAAGCGTTGACGTAACCGGATTTCCTTCCATAAGCCAAATGAATATTTGCCAGTGAGCCAATAAAATCATCATTATGATCGTGTCCCACAAAGGTAGCCATCACATCTTTCTGCTGAAGGAATGCCCAAAAGAGCCCGCTGTTAATTCGTGGGGAACAAACTTCTTCTGAGTGATTACCCAATGTACTTTTCTGATTTCTCACATACTCATATTCCGGCAAAGGAATGTGAAAGAATGCCAGTGCCGGTACCACTTCACCGTTCTTTTCAGTAAACTTATTGCTTTGATCTACATACCAGTCAATCTGACTTTTCTTTATCCAGTCATAATATCCCATTATAGAATCATTTGTATATGCATGAGAATCGAAAAGATAAATGAGCCATGAATCTTTATCACTTTCTGATGACTTTACAGCCAATGTGCTATTGCCCACTCCGTCTACTTCCTCCCCTGAATCCTGAGTCAAGTTGAAAGGATTGCTCTGTAGGTATTTAAGAACTTCCAGTTTTGGCATGTCACTTTCGGTATCATGATTGCCAAATGTTACAGCAAAAGGAACTTTTAAGTCGGTCATTGGACGGGTTACTTGCTCCCATCCCTCTTTAGCCCCTTTGGATACAGAAATATCGCCTGTGAGTATTACAAGATCGGGCTTTTCTGCCTCAATCACCTGGCGCATCATCATCTCTGTACTATCATTATAGATTTTGTACTTGTGATCGCTGTTCCAGTGAATGTCTGTAAACTGAATTATTTTAAACTTATCATTCCTGAACTTTAATTCAGGAGATTTTGCCAATGAAGGTAATGTCACTGCAAGCAGCAACATTACCAATAATACTTGTACTTTCTTCATATTCTATTCTTTATTTCTCCCACCAAAGTGCATCGCTGATTCTGTCCTGACCACTGAATTGCCTGTCAAGAGCAGCTTTCACATTTGCCGCATTGTTATTATACTCTGCCTGCGGATACATCCATCTTTTAGGAACTTCCACCCCGCTCTGTCTTCTGAATGCAGGATAACCAGTGCGTAGATATTCAAAAAAAGGCGTCCACATACCCTGAAAATAGGATTGTATGTATTTCTGGTCAACAATTCGTTCTATCTTTTGTTCACTGCTCAATCCTGCCAAAGAGTTCTTTGAAGAAGCAATATAGGCAGAAACTGATGATTCTCCCAGATAGCTTGCATAATCAGCTGCATACGTTTCGTAAAACTTAAACGATGCCTTAATTGCAGCTTCATAATGAGTTGATGCATCTCCCGTAATCCATCCACGTACTATAGCCTCAGCCAGAATAAGTTCCTGCTCTGAATAGCCAATCAATATCTGAGGCTCATTTGTTGCACTGGCATAAAAGCGGGAATGAGGCTTCGAAATGTTTCCGGCCACCGCTTTTGCATTTACCGTTGCATAAGGTGCAGCAGGATCACCACCGTTGTAACCACTGAAATCATTCACTGCCAATCCGCCACTCTTCGCATTCTTTGTTTGCGTACAGAATGTGAATAAACGTGGATCTTTCTTGTCGGCCAGCAAAGCCACAAAAGTAGAATCCATATACATTCCCGAGCCAAACGTACTACTATTGAACATTGGATATCTGTTTCCTTCCTGATCCAGATATACTAACTGTGCATTGTCAGCAGATGAAGTCATCAAAGGCTCACTGGCCACAATAGCAGCAAAATCTGATTTCACAGTACTGGAAGCATCATTTGCCCGTTTGCTAAGTGTAAGCAATACCTTTAACCGGAAAGCATTCACAGTCTTTCTCCACTTTGTAATATCTCCTCCAAAGATAACATCTCCTGAGAGATTATCCGATTCTTTTGAAAGAATTTCATTTGCTGATTTCAATTCAGACAATATTCCTTTGAACACATTCTCCTGAGTATCGTAAACGGGAGTATAATTAGCATTTGTTTCTCCTTTCAGAGCTTCAGAATATGGAACATCACCAAAAGTCATTGTCAGGTTATAGAAGTAATATGCACGGAAGAAATGGGCCAAAGCCACATATCCGTTGGCAGATATCTTTTCAGCTTCTTGCTGCATCTTATTCACATCTTTCAAATTGGTATAATAGGAAAAAGAGCCTCGGTTCCATTTATAGAACTGTTCACTATTCTCACCATCAGACTGAACAATATATCTTGATGCATAAAGCGGATCAAGGCTGCTCTCACTGAATGTATTCCAGCAAATATTGGTCAACAATAGTCTGGGATGCGTTGTCGTTGGGTTATTAGGATCAGTATTCAATTCTTCAAAGTTGGTACATGAAGAAAACACCAGTAAGGATGTAAATATGATTGATAAGATTCGTTTCATTTTATCTGTTTTAATTTGAATAGTTATAGTTTTATTGTTGCACTAACACCTACATAACGAGCAGAAGGATCTTGCAAACTGCTATCCGAAGAACCAAAATCAGGATCAACATAAGGAACATTCTTCAGCACAAACAGGTTGTTTCCGAAAACGGTCAGATCGAGTCCTTTAAATGTTTTCTTGCCTATAATGTTAGTGAGGTCATAAGAAACAGCCAGACGTCTCAATTTCAGATAACTTCTGTCAAAGGTATTGGCAAACTCCTTGCTTTCTTTTTCAGTAATCACTGCTCGGTAAGGATAGTTCTGGCACCATGTCTGCCAACTCACTGCTGTAGTATTTTTCTGATAAGTACGTGTATCCGAAGTAACATTTCCATTTACGTCTCTTACCAAGGAACCACCTGTAACCACTACACCATCGGGAACATAAACAGCTTTACCTGCTGCATATTCAGCATCTCTCCATGTTACTGACTTTGGATGACGACCGCCCCACCACATTTTCTGATTTGTTGTAGAAACCATCATACCGCCAATAGCGCCATCAAAGTCTACATTTATACGGAACTTTTTAATTTTGAATACATTCTGAAATCCATAACGGGCATCAGGATTTGCATGACCAATATTACTCACATAACTGTCTTTGGTAGGCATGCCGGTTGTTGCATCCAGGATAACTTCTCCGGAAGCACTTTTCATCCATTGTGTAGCATAAAGAGCATCCATGCGATCACCCTTTTTCAGGTTACCGTATTTCGCCATATCATTGTATACTTTAGTAAGCTTACTTGCATCCATAGTCCAGTTGGTAGTAAAGCTCCAGCTAAAGTTTTTGCCCTTTATCGGCTCTGCACCCAGCACAAGCTCCAATCCGTTGGTTGTACTCACGTTTCCATTCACTTTTCTAGTGGTAAATCCGGAAGCTTCAGAGATAGGTAAGTCGATAATCTGATTTTCATCAATTACATGATAATAGCTCAGTTCCACACTTAAACGATTCTTTAAGAAAGAAGATGATAATCCCAATTCATAAGAGGTTGTTTTCTGTGGCTTGATGTTACTGTTAACCAATGCAGAAGGATAAGTAACCGAAGGAGTTGAACCATACATTGTACTCTTATTGTAAGAAGAGGTAATACTATAAGGATCAAGATCACTTGATACTACTGCCCATGAGCCATGTGCTTTAAGGTAATCAATGGCCTTTGGCAGTTTTACATATTCAGAAATAAGCGTACTCAATGCTACTGAAGGATAGAAATAAGAGTTATTTCCTTTTGGAAGAGTTGACGACCAGTCATTACGTCCTGTCACAGTAAGAAAAGCTGCATTGTAAATATCCAGATTCACTGTTCCATAAAGACTGTTGATCGCTTTTTTCTGAAGGTTATTTGTAGCAGAAACCGGACCCTGACTATTGCTCAAGTTATAAACACGGGGGACAATAAGACCATCAGTTGATTGATACTCCTGCTGGTATCTGCGATAGAAAGAAGAAGCACCTCCATTAACAGTCAATGCCAGATTCTTTGAAAATGAATAAGAGTAAGTAGCCAATACATCAGCATCCACATTCAGCTGACGGGTGTTCCAATCCTTATAATTTCCATCACGTGAGTCGCCATAATTCATGTATGATTTTGGACTGCACATATCTTCAAAGAGTGTTTGTGAACGAGCCGAGGTACGTCCCTGGATTGTAAAGTTTGGAAGGATATCCCATGTTAATTTAGCCTGACCATCAAGTACATCGCGGTTATGTTGCTGAGTAAGCTCTTCGGTCATGAAATAAGGATTGTTGTACCATGCATAGTTATAATTGGCCTGCACATATCCATCCTGATCAGTGCGATAAAGATGTTTTTTCAATTCACGTATATCCACATCGTCACTCATCCACAGTACAATGGTATAAATATGGTTCTTTGGGCCATAACCGTAACGTGGATAATTTGGTGAATAGACTTTGTTATAAGACATATTCACATTAAACTTCACGTTATCAGTAACGTTATATTCATTATTAAAAGTCAGCCCGCCAGTCTGTACACTTGTATTAGGAACCTGTCCGCGCTGATTGGCATAGTTACCCGAAAAATAAGTATTTGAACGTTTTCCTTTGTAAGCCAACGAGAAATTAGTTTTTGTAACAATACCTGTGCGAAGGAATTCTTTGAGGTTATCATGAGGCTCAAAAGCAATAGGCACACGTTCGTAAAGTGCACGGTTATCATAAATTGATCCGGCTACATTTCCCCACCAGGGAATTGTTTCACCTGTTTGCTTGTTACGGATGGGGCTATTCCATTGTTTTACCAGCAATCCGGGAGTATATTTAGGTCCCCAGGTCATATCACCATCAGATATACCACCATCGGCACCGTCCCAGAACTCATATTTACCTTCCGACCCACTACCATATTGATGTTGTGTCTCAGGAAACACTGTAAATCCGGCAGAAATCATGGAAGAAACATTTGCAGTTACTTCCAATCCCTCTTTCTTTGCTTTCTTTGTTGTGATAAGAATAGCACCGTTCTTACCTCTTGATCCATACAAAGCTGAGGCTGAAGTACCTTTCAGTACATTGATATTTTCCACATCCTCGTTAGGAACATCGAACAAGTCCGATTCAATAGGAATACCATCCACTACAATCAGCGGAGTTTTTCCTCTTAAAGTAAATGCCGGAGCCTGAAAAAGTCCGGTAGGATTGGTAACTGTAAGACCGGCAACCTGTCCGGTAAGTGCGTTACCCAGATTTATAGAGCTGGATTCCTCTATAGTCTTTGCATTAATCTGCTGAGTAGTATAGCCCAGTTTCTTTTTCTGCTGTTTAATACCCACAGCTGTAACCACAACTTCGTCGAGTTCTGTAGATTGATCACTCATTGTTACGTCAATAATTGTTTTGCCATTTACCGCCACCTTTTGTGAGGAAAAACCAATAAATGAAAACTCAAGTGTTCCCTTCGGAGATACATCAATGGAATATTGTCCGTCCATGCCGGTAACTGTTCCTGTAGCAGCCTTATTCAGTACTTTTACCGAAACTCCGGGAAGCGCTTCTCCCGACTTATCCCTCACAACACCTTTTACTGTAACCTGACTATAAAGCAATGTGCCAGTGAAAAACAATAAGCAAAATGAAAGTAGAATTTTAATCTTCATTACTAGTTAGTTTAATAGATACTTTTTACCTTTACCTTTTTAAAAACCTCTAATTGAGAGTCGGCCTGTTTCCTGTTTTTATGTAGAGCCTCTTCAAAAGAGTTTGTTTCTTCCGTATCAATAGCAGCCAGTGCCACCTCCATTACCTGATTCAGGTTTCGCTGTGCATCTTCCATTGACATCTGTTTATCTTTCACCTGTTTTCTGAGGAACTTTTCAACATTGTTCACCGCATTGTAAATCTCAGGTTTCTTAATTATCGTTCTGGTCTGAGGATCTCCCGGAACCACCTCTTCCTTTGTAACATAGAGTGATTTCACAAGCTGCATCATGCAACCCATCTTGCCACCAAAAATACAATTGTTGTTATTAATCTCCTCAGCAGAGAATTGAGAAGTGATTCCGGAAAGAAATTCCCATGTAGGAACAGCAGGCTTAGATGAAGCAGTCTCATCAGAATAGTCAACCTTTGAGTGTTTATCCCCTTCGTACATAGCCAATGTACTATTAGTTTGTGCATGCATTGCCAAAACACCCAGTAAAGAAATAAGTACTGATAATAATATTACTTTTTTCATAACATCGTTATTTTTGTTTGCACAAAGGAACGGTTGTTATGTTTCAAAGCAGTGACGAAGAAATTACGAAGTCTTTAACTATTAGTTACATTTATAAAGAGATAATAAGATTTTTTTCAGTACTAAAGACTTCTACACCCGGATGGAGAATTATCATACACCCGGGTGGAAACAATAGCCTGAGCGCTAGTTTATTTTTTCACGCAGCTCATGTTTTATATATCTCCTGATAGTCCTGAACTTAGGATGTATAGCAAATTTAGGACGAAGAGAGGTCTCTTTCAGCATAAATATCGCCAGACAAAACAGGCCTGATATTACAAGCCAGCCATACAACTCTTTCATTGAAATCATTAACGCCTGCTGTTGCAATGCTCCATATAATTCTTCCCGAGGCATTTGGCTAGCCAGAGTATTTACATGATCTAAATTTGCACTCAATAACGTTACGTTCTTTGCCATTACATATTTCAGTGCACGTCCCAGTACGGCTGCACCAAAGAACTCTCCAAAACAAGCATCAACAAAGGCTTGTATGGTTAATGCTTCCCAGAAGTACTGAAAAGGAACTTGTGTCAATGCTGTAAGAAAACAAATAGAAATCACTACATAGCCAAAGTTTCGTAAAAATATAGGTAAAATCAATGACTCTTTCGGCAAATTATAATCAATGATAAAATAGAATATCATCAAATAGGCAACAATCGCTGAGAAACCAATAACTGTAGCTCTTTTGTAACTCCATTTTTTAAGAGCAAATGTTTTATACATAAAGATACTTGCCGTAATAATACCTAAAATGGCTATCCAATTAGTGGAAATAACATTCAAAGAATCGTAACCAAGTATATCTACCATATAGGCATGTTCCAACACATGCATAGGCGAAATCAGTATGAAAACTATCAGATATATAATAGCAGTTAGATATACTGTTTTGAATTTCCATGTTGGCAACGAAATATACGGATGCCGTATCGTTTTTGCACGCCATAAGTTAATGAGTATCATTGCAATCGCAAATATAGTAGCCATTCTTATGTATTGAGATTCATACCAATCATAATGTTCTCCGTACACACATAGAAAAATAACACATAACACTGTTAATCCCCATAAAAGAGCGCCTAACCAATCGATACCGAAAAGTGGCAGTTTCTTCATTGAACGATAGGTTCGGAATAAAATTACAGTAGCAATCATCACCATTAGCAGTAATGCAACCACCACCCAATGCATGTATTCCCATTTTGACAGGAATGAAGTATAGATGGCAGTCAGCCCCGTAAACTGAAGCATTCCCTGCACTAATAAATTGATGTAACAGAAGAAGATCGAAAGATCTCTTTTAGGTGTAATCCATAGTTGGATAGTTGAGTTGCATTCAAATGTTCCCCACATTCTGAAAGCTCCGGCCACAAAGCTGGTTGCCACAAGAACAGGAACACTAACTGTATGCATACAAATCAAATTACATATAATAATACCGCTACAACAAGCAAGCAAGGTTACTTTCGACGGAAAACGGAACTTTAACCGGAACATAATGGTGAACGTCAGCGCCAGTCCTACTAAAGAAGCAGCACCCGCCATCGTAATATCCTCCTGCATCAAAGCCGTAGAACCTACCATTTCACTAACCATTGCCAGATAAATACCTCCAGAAAGCTGAAAAACGATAGCAAAAACAATTATTATCCACGGCCTCAGCTTTTCGGGGACGAAAGGCCGCATAGCCGGGATAGAAAAAGGACCTATATCATGCATAAATTAATAGTTTACTTCACATTCCACATTCATCCCCGCACGAAGACGCTTCAAATTCTCAGAGCTGTTTTCTTTTGAAAATTTAATGCGTATAGGTATCCTCTGTTCTACTTTCACAAAGTTACCTGCTGAATTATCTTGTGGGAATAGAGAGAAACTTGCTCCTGTAGCTTGCGCAAGAGATTCCACTGTACCTTTAAAAACGACATTCGGAATTGCATCAACTTCCACATTCACCACTTGACCATCGTGTATATTTGCGGTTTGAGTCTCTTTGTAATTAGCAATAATCCACTTGTCGTTTTCATCAACCAAATCAACCAAAGCTTGTCCCGGCTGAATCAACATTCCTTCCTGTATATTCTTTCGTCCGGTTGTTCCGTCACATGGAGCTGTGATAACTGTATAGGAAAGGTTTAGTTTTGCCAGTCCCAATGCTGCTTCGGCAAGTTTGATTCCTGCAGTGTTTTGACCTAACCGATGTGTTTGCTCCTGTTTAACCAAAGTTGTAGATTGCTTTTCACGAACTAACAATTCATATCGTGCTTTTGAAGCGTCGTAATCTGTTTTGATATTATCATACTGCTGTTTGGTAACTGCTCCTTGTCCCAACAAATTCTTATAACGATTATATTCACGTTCGGCATTATCCAAACGGATTTTAGCTTCCTGAATACCTGCATCTGATACAGAGATATTGTTTTGTGTAGTGTTAATGCTTGAAGACATGACTGTTTTACCAGATATAGCATTTTGATAATCAGCCTCAGCCTGTGCTACTCTGAAACGAAATTCAGTATCTTCAATTAAAACCAAAGTATCGCCTTTATGAACGTATTGATTTTCTTCGAAGCAAATTTTCTTAATAAACCCTTGAACACGTGAGTTTACCGGTACAATCAATTGCTTCACCTGTGCATTATCTGTATACTCTACATTTCCAAGATGAACGAATCGTGAACATACCCAGGTAACCCCGCAAGCAAGTACAAGTACGATAACAATATTATTGATTAGCTTTTTTCTTTTATGATCCATTGTTCTATGATGTTAATTGTTTATTTATAAGTTTCCTGACGCCTTTTTCAATTTATAAAAATTGAAAAGAATATTAATCCGGGCATTTGCAACCTGCAACTCCGCGCTCAGTTTTGAGTTACTGGCATCCAGCATATCTGTAATCAATGCCAGATCGTTGAGATAACGATTATTGATGACCGAATAGTTTTGAGCTGCCAGTTCAAGACTTTTCATTTGCGTATCAAGCTCAGTAAACGACTCCAGATAATGTGTATAAGCAGCCTGTACTTCATTTTCAACTAGATCCCTGGTTAGCGACAATTGCTCCTGAGCACGGCGGGTAGCAAGTTTAGCCTGCCTGCATTTCTTTTCTGTCTTGTAAAGGGAAGCAATATTATATTTCACTCCCACACCAACATACCAATAATTCAGATTTTTGTTGATAGGCGGCACCTCAAAGGTTATAGGTCCATCAAAATGATTAGCAGCAACAAGGGCAATCTGCGGCAGTTTATCTGCTTTTTGAATTATTTCCTGCTGCTTACTTATATCTACACCTAATGCCGACTGTTTTAATGCTGGCAGTGAAGAAGATGCAATCTGTTGCCAGTCATCCTCTCCGGATACGGCCAACTCTTTTTTCAATATAGTTGTATCGGGAAGAATTATCGTCTCTTTTGGCAATCCCAGAACAGTTATCAGCTGATGATTGATAATAGACTGATTGTTGTTTACTTTAGTAAGTGCTAACTCCAGATTCTTTAGTTGCAACTCATAACGTGTAATGTCGTTTTGTAAAGCAGTACCCTCCTTCTGCTTGGCCTGAATATCATGCACCAGCTTTTTAGTTTGCTCAATGTTCTTTTGGTACACCTTTGCATAGTTACCTAATTTATACAACTCCAGATAATAACCTGTGAGAAGGAAATGAATATCCTGTTGGTTATTTACTTTTTCAAGCTCCGCCATCTTTTGCTGAAGTTCGGCTATGGCAATTCCACCCGAAATAGCTCCCCCGGCATAAATAACCTGCGATGCTTCTATTGAGAAGTTATTACCATAGTGAGGCATTTCAGCTTTCGCACCATTTGAAAAGTCACGATCCGTGATATAAGCATTTCCCAAATAACTAAACGAAAGCCCCACATCAATACTGGGCAACAAGTTATTCTTAGCTACCTTTATTCCCTCTTTAGCCTGTTCAATGCCCGTATTAAAAGTACGGATACTCTTACTGTTCTCGTCGGCCAAACGAAACATTTCATCTATGCCCAAGGTATAGCGGGAGCTATTCTGGGCATACAATTGTTGGACACATAACGACACACAAAATGCCATTATGAGTTCTACTGATTTACTCATATATAAATGATTTATTAAAAAATAATTGGATATTCTCTACGAAAAGCTATCTAAAAATCAACAAGTTGCCTCTACTCCCCAAGAATGGAATTTGTGCAACTTATTTTTATACATTAATGAAGACGTATTCAATGTAGTTTTCATATATAATTTTGATCGTCCCTTAGACGAGGCTTAAAACCGAGACAAAGGTATAGTAATTATTAATAAGTTGTGACCCTGGACAAGTGTTAATCTATATTAAATAAGCATATCTATAAAGTCACAATTAAAAACGCTCGAGTTATGTAAACATAATCAATACTGCCTTTGAGTTCAGATCCATTAGTTCAAAAAGCCGTTCTTTAAAAGGAGATCTGAGCCTATACGGTTTTAAGTTTTTCTCAATCCCATACAACAACAAATTAATTATGGGTGTTAAGCGAAAAAGGCAATAACTTTAACTAATTTCTTTTCATGCATTATAATTGATATTTTTGATTTTTGTTAAGAGGTACTCCAAAAAGGGGTGCCCCTTTTTGCATATTAGTAAGCTCTATTTCAAAAAATAAAAATCTTTGGCACGACTTTTGTTTATACATTTCCTTTTAACCAGATAAAAATATTAAAATCACAATACTATGAATGTATCCTTATACAACGGTGGGAACAAAGGACGTCCCACGTTTGTAGAAAACCTCTCTATAGAAACTGTTATCAACTCGTTCAAAACACTGAAGTACGCAACACTGGTTGACAGTATCCGCAATGAAAACAGTGATTTCACCAAAGCTTGGGAGCAACTCCCCTCCTTTACTTTTGCCGCCTCTTTCAAGGGTGGGCGAACAAAAACAAATATGGAGCAGTACAACGGAGTGATTCAGCTTAACAGTGGCAAACTGGAACCGGAACAAGCCATTCGTTTGCGAGACAAAGCAGCACAAGAGCCCAATACGTTGGCAGCATTTGTTACCACAGAAGGTACAGGAATTGTAATTCTATCTCCCATTTCCAGTCCGGACGGCTCCATACCCGATAGTAATGAGGAGATTAGCAAATTTCACGCTCACACCTTTTCCGTTGTCAGCTTATATTATGAATCGTGTTTGTATATTGACTTTAAGAAAAACGAACATTCCTTATTACAGTTAACCTCAGCCACTTACGACCCTGATCTGTTTTTTAATCCTTCAGCCGAAACATTTCTGATAGCCACCAAGAAAGATTTCGAAAAGAAAACTACGAAGCTACTCCGAAACATGGAGGGAGAGGCTGTTTCCTTTTCACATCTGCCGGTGGGCGATCAGCGGGACCTCGAAATAAAGAGGGCTTTTGACCGTGCTTACTCAAACGCGCTCAATGTGGAGTCATTCAGGGAAGATAACCGGTCACAGTTTGTGTACGGTTTGGCATACTTTTGCTGTGTGGCAGGTATTCCGGAAGCCGAAACAGCCAAACTGGCACTCCAACGCTGCACCACCGAACATTTTACCGCCGATGATCTTCGTCTCACCATCCGCATTAAGTACAAAGAGTACGAAGATGCCGCCGGAGCTGACAGCGGACTGACAAAAGTGGAGAAAGAGACACGCATGCTCGAACGATTTATCAAGCGCAACTTTATGCTTCGCCGTAATGTGATTCTGGAAGGTATTGAATTCCGTTATGCCGATCAGTCGAGCCATGAATGGACAGAACTTCGCGACCATCACCTCAACACCATCTATATCCGGGCGCATAAGGAAGGAATAAACTGCACCCTCAATGACGTGAAGGCAATGGTCGATTCCGAGATCACCCCCTCCCATCACCCTTTCAAGGATTATATCTTTGTTCCTTTCACCGAATGGGACGGACACGATTACATTGCCGATGTGGCAGCCACCGTGCCTACCAAAGATCCCGAGTATTTTGAATGGTGTTTCCGCAAATGGTTTGTGGCTTTGGTAGCCACTTTGATAAACGACCGTGTGATTAACCACCAGATTCTGGTATTGATAGGCGGCAAACACGGTATGGGAAAATCCACCTGGCCGGAGCGGTTATTGCCTCCCGAATGGCGAAAAAGTCATTTCGATGCCAACGTATTTTCCAATAATCCCAATGCCACCCGCATGAAACTAAGCACGGGTGCCATTCTGAATATTGATGAGCTGGACACCGTTCAGCGCTACGATCAGGAGACGGTGAAAGAGCTATTTACTACCTTCAACATCAATATCCGCACTTCGCCGGACCGTCCGCCACGTAACTTTGTGCGGCATGCCTCCTTCTTCGGCACAACGAATCACCTGGATATTCTGAGAGATTACACCGGTAGCCGTAGATATTTGTGCCACGAAGTAACCGGCCCCATCAACTTTGATTTCACTATTGATTACAAGCAGCTTTATGCTCAGGCATGGAACCTGATTCTGAAAGGTTTCCGTTATTACTTCAACACGGAAGAGAACGACATTGTAGAAAAGCACAATCAACACTACATGGAGACTGATGCGGATATGGAGTTATTCTATGAGTACTACCGCAAACCGGAGGGTGAAGAGGAAGGGGTTTACCTTTCTGCTGCAAAATTGGCGGATTATATTAAGAGTAAAACTGGGATTGCTGTTAGTAAGAAAATGATCGTCAAGTTGGGAAGGAACTTGAAATCACTGAATTACAAGTTCAGAATATATAAAGGAACCACCCAATACATGGTTATTTTAAAAGACTGGGGTGGAGAGGGTGGAGAGAAATAGTTCTTTTTCCGTTTTCAAAAATCATTTTTTCAAAATTCCGCAATTTGCAGAATTTTCAAAATTTAATTTTCAGAAAGCTAAAATACTCTTTTTTACTCCACCCTCTCCACCCCAGAGAATTACTTTTAAGTAGAAAGAGGCTCTAAATCAGTCAATAACAAATAGCGTTAAAGCATTAGTAATCAAGCATAGTCTATTTAGCAAATATGACTAAACAAATTAGTAAAAACAAAACGAGACATCAGCCCAATCATGTACATGTTTGCTCCCAAACATGTACATGATTGGATTCAAACATCTAGATGTTTGGAGAAACTATAAACCAATAAAACATTAATTACCATGGGCATTCCATATAAATTCAAGGAGATAAACGATAATTTAAGTAAAGACGTAAAGAAAAAAGGCGGCGTACACCCCATAGTGAAAAGTCGGGAACAGCTAGACAGCAAAGCACTAGCCGAATACATCGCCGGAAGCAATATGCCGCAAAGGTCTGAGATAGAACAGGCCATTGCCAAAACATTCAATGCTATTGAAAAAGCTTTAAGTAATGGTTACACTGTTTCCATCACTGATTATGGTTCTTTTCAACTTTCTGCTCAGTTCCGGGAGGATTTTGATCCCGAAGAGCCTCATCGTGCTGAGAGTATTGAGGTGAAGAGTGTGAATTTTCGGGCTTCTACTAAGATGAAGAAGAGGATTGGGGTTAGTGGGTTTGAGAAGAGTGAGAGATAAAAAGATAATCAAAAAACACTCTTGAATATCTTGGACTATAAGAACGCTTAAACAACCCTAATTTAAAAGGGGGCGAATTCGCCCCCTTTTAACAGAAACTTTGCCTATGAATCCATATAATCCTGATACAATTTGAATAAAGTTATCGCACACTAGTCCAATATTAATAAATTCGCCTGCATTTCTTGTCATGCCTGACTGGTTTAGTTTACCATTATTCAATTCTGGATTAAGTCCATTTTAATCTTTAATCCAACAACAGTCGATTTATATTGACCTTTTGCAATCAAAATCCAGTAGTTATCTTTATCCAATTGTTTATCTGTAATATTAAAAACTAAATCACAAAATCCTACTTCATATTTTGAGGTAATATCAACCAGTTTGCTTTGCCCATATGACTTTAGTCCAAATAACAGACTCAAAAATCCCATAATTATTAATCTTTTAATTTCACGTTATAATGCTTTTTAATGTTGCCCAACAGATATGGCTACAAGTAGTTGGAAATTGCGTGGGATCATTATATTAAAATGATTCCAATTGACAACTAATGTTCCCAAGCCTATAAGTAATTGACCGATTCGTTTATTTACTCTGATACAAGCATTCATTTTAGTTTTAGAACTTAAAACTGTGTTAACAAATGGATAAAAAATATATTCTAAATTGATTTTATTTTAACTAAAGCGTTATATATTTATAAAAATACAATATATTTGTCGATATTATAAAATCAGATTAAATACTTTACAACATGGTACTAAAATGATTTATCTGTTTAAAAATATCAAATAATAAGAATTAATGAACCAAATCTTTATCACTGATTGGCTAAAAAGAGTCGATATTGACTATTATCAAATGTTTATGGGGGCATGGATACCTTTTAATGCTTGGTATATGAAAGAATATTTTGATTTTGATAATAATATAATAAGTGATAGAAATATTTTATCTATCATCAAAACTCAAGACAATCCGTATAAAAGCCGAATTCTAGATTTAATAAAACCGAATAGTTTACCAGAAGCTATTGAATTTAAAAATAATATATGGAAATTACATAATTTATTAGAATCATATACAATTCCAAATGAATTGAATAGAATATCTTTTTCTAAGATGAAACTGGAGGATAATAAACAAAAACAATTTATTAAGAAATATTATAGTAAATTTTATAAGTTTGAATATCTAATTCAGCAGCCAAAAACGACGAAGAGGTTTAAATGTGACATAATGAATTCAAATCAAGTCTCAGAAGAAATAATAGAGTTGCATGCTTGTTCTATCCGAGAGATAGAGCAACATCCCAGTTATATCAACAAAAGAGAAGAAATAAAAAAAATTATAAAAATCGGATTTAATGAAATTAACCCTAACAAGCCTAGTTCTATTGTATCAGAATCAAACAAAGGAATAAAAATATCAGATCAATTGTATTTTATAGATAACAAAGACAGAGTTAGTCAATTTATAATTGAAATGTTATATTTATTAAGATGCAAAATTTTTCATGGTGAGATTGAGCCTAAACACAGTTATATGGGAATATATGAATGTGCATATAATATTCAAAAAGAATTAATCAAATCTTTAAACTAGACAATATGGCACATATAGCTAATAAGATAGATGCAAAAGATAAAAAATTGCAAGAAATTTTTTATGGAAATCGATATAAAATTGATGTTTTCCAAAGAGAATACAGATGGAAAAGGGAACAGATAGAGGCATTGATTAGTGATTTGTCTTCGAGCTTTTTCAATAGTTATAATGAAGGTGACGATATTGAAACTGCAACAACCTATGACTGTTACTATATGGGACCAATTGTCTTATGCGAAGATCTAAATGAATTATCAATCGTAGATGGGCAACAAAGGCTAACATCTTTCACTCTATTATTTATATTCTTAAATCATTTACAAAACTCATTAGAGATTAATGATGACTTAAAGCTAAATTTAAGCGATTATATTTTTGTTAAAAAAGCAGGCAAAAAAACATTGGTTATTAACATTAATAAAAGAAATAATTTAATTGAAGAATTATATGAAACGCCAAATCATCTATACATAAAAAGTGATAAGAATTCTTCTGAAGAAAATTTAGATGAAGACATCAATGAAGAATCTTTAGAAAATATTAAAGGTCGATATGAAGATATTGTTCGATTCTTTCCTCCTGAATTAACTTCTGAATTCATACTTCCTATTTTTATAGAATGGCTGCTACATAGAGTTGTTGTGGTTGAAATAAAAGCATATAATTTAGACAATGCTTACACTATATTTGAAACGATGAATGATAGAGGGTTAAGTTTGAATCCCACTGAAATATTAAAGGCATATTTATTGTCAAATATAAAAGATGAAAAACTAAGCGAAGAAGCCAATGAAATCTGGAAGGAATTAATTGCGACTATTCAAAAAGCAATAGGACAGGACTCTGATTTAGATTTCTTTAGAGCATGGTTTCGTGGAAAGTATGCACTAACAAAGCGAGGAACCCATAAAGGAGCCGAAAATGAAGACTTTGAAAAAATGGGTGTACAGTTTCATTCATGGATAAAGACTAATGCAAAAAGAATATATCTAAAACAGCCAAAAGATTACTATCATTTTATTATCTCTGATTTTCGATTTTATGCTGAAAACTATTTAAAATTGTACGGATTAAAAAATCAATCAACAGAGCAATATGAAGAGTTTAATATTGTAAACTTTTACGCAATAGCAGATTCTTTAGTGTATCCTCTTTTTTTAGCTCCAATCCTTAAAACTGATTTAACTGATCTTATTGAAGAAAAGTTCAAACTAATAAATCATTTCCTCGACAGATATACAAATATAAGAATGTTAACAGGGAAGCCTATAACTCAAAGTTCTATAAGAAGCTATTTTTATGAGCTAATAAAAAGTATTAGGGATAAAAATAAAATAGAATTAAAGAATATTTTAGAAATAGAAAATATGAAATTGAACGAATTATATATCCAGAATTCTTATAGAAAAATGGATAACTGGGGATATTATCATTATTTCTACGCAAGAATTATTTACCACTTATGTAAAGAAGAATATTCTTTTGGAGAATTAATAAGAAGCAGAAAACAATCTTCATTTGTCTTAATTCAAATATTTCCAGATGATGATATAGAAGATGAAAATATGCAAGAACTTTTAACTAATTCACTAGGAAATTTTTGTCTTATTCGTAGGTATGATATTGACACATTTAGCAATAAAAAAGGTTTTAACAATAAAATCAAGTATTTGTTAAAGAACGGATATCTGCCTGAATATTCTGATATAGAAAATAATGACGTTATAGAATTCATTACTAAGCGGAATCGTATTATAAATGAACTGTTAGAAAATATTTGGATTAACTAAAGTTTATATTTTACATATGGCTTTAATAAAATAACAAGAAGATTACAAGAAGCAAGGCCTAGTAAATCAAATACGCAGGGACCTGTATACTGTTACGGATTTGGCAACTAAAGCAAATATGGCTACCAAATTTGAAATTGGAAGTCATATTACTCCGTCTGCATATATATCTTATCACTCCGCATTAGAATATCATGGAGTTGCACATCAGGTTTTCTATGACTTATTTATTTCCAGCGAGCAGCGCTTTAACGAGTTCGAGTTTGAAGATATACACTATAATTATTGCAAATCTTCTTTTGAATTAGGTGTCTATACTCCACAGATGAATTCCATGGTAAAAGTAACTGATTTAGAACGAACGGTTATAGATTGTTTGGATAGGATAGATCGTGCAGGAGGTTTGGAAGAAATTATTCACTGCTTTTCTCTTATCACTTATTTGGATGAAAAGAAATTGCTCTACTATTTGAATGAATATGATAAGGCGTTCCTTTACAAAAAGGCGGGCTTTATATTGCAATATTTCAAGGATAACGTTAAACTCAGCGATGACTTTATTTCAGAGTGCAAACAAAAGGGAGGTCCACACGTCAAATACTTAACTAACCGGAAAGAATCGTCCACTTACTTTGGAGAATGGAAATTGTGTGCTCCTAAAAATATCTTATCATATTTAGAACAGGGAGAAAATGAGCTTGTATAGTAATAAAAAGATTAATATCCATCCAAAATACATAAAGAATTTTATCAATATTTCTTGCTTTTAGAAATAATATAAAAATACAGTTTCTAATTTGATGAACGTTATTTTGTGAATGAGAATTTTCTCTACAACAATAATTCATTTTTTTCTTAATAATCCTTTGGTTAATCCAAACATGTTCAATATATTTGCGTGTTCATTGACAATGAACGCTTTATTCTACTGAACAAAAAATAAATCACTATGTATCCAAACAACGATTATATTTACGATGCAAGTGTAGCTTTAGAACAATTAACTGGCTTAAATATCAATATCGAAAGCCGCCGAAATGAATATGATGGCATTATTGATATTAATGGTCATGCTTTTACTGTAGAAGCTAAGAATGAATTGCGAAAAGAGAACAAAGGTTTCTTGTTTGCACATTTGGACGAGCTTAAAACAAAAACCAAACGCCCCACTTTGATTATTGCCAAGTACATTACAAATGAAGTTGCACTTGAACTAAGAGAAAAAGAGATAAATTATTTGGATGCAGCTGGCAACTGCTTCATAAAACATCAAGACTTAGTTTTGTATATTATCGGACAAAAAGTACACAAAAAAGAAAAAACCAATCAGGCAAAAGCCTTTCAGGAAGCAGGTATAAAAATCATCTTCAATCTGCTAAATAACCCCGAAAACCTACAACTTTCTTATCGTGAGTTGGCCGAAATTGCCGATGTTTCTATTGGTTCTGTCAGCAATGTTATGAATGAACTGGAAGAACAAAATTTTATTCTCAAGACTAAAATAAAACGAGTTTTGAAAAATAAAATAACTTTGCTCGAACGTTGGGTGGTTGCCTATCAAGATGTACTTCGTCCCCGATTGGTAAAGAAACAAATGCGTTTTATAAAAACCGACGCTGCTCAGAACTGGAAAGAGCTTTATTTGGATAATGAGGAAGGTATTACTCTTTGGGGAGCCGAACCGGCGGCATCTATATTTACAAATCATTTAATCCCCGAAAAATTCAGTATCTACACGACTCAAAGTTGGCAGAATGTTGGACACGATATGGGATTGGTACCCGATCCAAATGGCAAGGTAGAGATACTTCAGATCTTCTGGAAGCAGAGTCAAACGGATAATAAAAAAACCACTCCTCCATTATTGGTATATGCAGATTTAATAGGTAGCGGTTACGGCCGAAATATAGAAACAGCACAAATAATCTTAGAAAATGAGTTGCAACATATCAAGTGAAGACCTTAATAATCCACTACTCAAAGAGCTGTTACAGAAACTGACAAATTACTTTCAGTTTATTGGCTCAGATTTCTATGTAATAGGTGCGACTGCCCGAGATATAATTTTGAGTGGTATTCACAATCAAACCTCTACAAGAAGAACAGCAGATCTGGATATAGCTATTGCCATAAAAGATTGGGAGAAATTCAACCAGATTTCTAAAGAGCTTTGTGAAATAGAAGGATTCACTAAAGATCCCTCACAAAAACAGCGATTTAAATTTAACAAGGTATATATTATTGATATTGTTCCATTTGGAGAAGTAGCAAAAGCAGATAACAACATTTACTGGCCACCTGAAGAAGAGTTTGCAATGTCAGTAGTAGGTTTTACCGAAGTAGCCAACAATACTCTGGATGTTACGATTGACAAAGAGTTTACTGTGAAAGTAGCTTCATTACCAGGCATTTTTATTCTTAAATTGACAGCATTCAACGATAGAAAAAACGAAACCAATAAAGATGCGGATGATTTGGCCTTTATTATTGAAAACTATCTGGGAATCAATGAAGAAAGAGCATTTGCGGAACATTACGATATTTACGAAACTGAAAACTTCAGCACATTTACTACCGGAGCAACTCTACTTGGTAGAGATATAAAATCAATACTGGGAGGGAATAAAGGAACCATAAATACTTTCATTCAAATATTGGAAGATGAATTGAAATTGGAAGATGAAAGTCTCTTAATAAACCAAATTATTGAGACACATAAAACTATTGAATATGATATTATAGTGGAAGCATTAACAAATCTTCTGCAAGAACTAAAAACAACCATGAATAAAAAAAGGTGAAACAAAGAAAGCCATTTAATGATAAAAGTTTATTCATATACAGGTAAAGGAAAACGGGAAACCAACGAAGACTATATAAAAAGTGAAATGCTATCCAATAGCATTTCACTTCATATCGTTGCGGATGGCATGGGAGGTTATCGGTTTGGTAAAATTGCCTCTCAGATTGCTGCAGAATCCATATATCAATTTATAACCAAAAACAAAATTAAGGGCGATATACATGCATTAATTCAACAAGCTGTTGAATTTGCGAATAATCAAATTCTTTCAAAACGAAATCAGTACCATGCTAAATTGGGAACAACCTTAGCTGGTGTTCTTCTGATTGACAACATTGCGTATGCATTTTGGTTAGGAGATGTACAGATTCAACATTTCAGAGACAACAAACAGTTTTTCATTTCCGAAAGTCATTCTTTAATTAATGAAATGAAGAAAAATAGAGTGATTTCCGCCAAAGAAATTGAGCGTTATAAACATATCGTCACAAGGTCATTATCGGGATCTCAATTAGATGCCCCGATTCCAATAGTTGAAATACAGTTCCGGCAAGGAGACAATATCAGCATTAGTTCTGATGGGCTTTATAATTCAATAAGTCCACTAAGATTGTCAACAAGTACCGCTACTGAAATTCAGAATGAACTTAAAAAATTGGAAGCGAATAACGAAGATAATTTTTCCATTGTTCAGATTATATAATAAATATTTTAGATCTATTATGATAGACATTGTACACTTTTGGATTGACAAATCTCGGAATATTAATTAATAATAGATTAATCATATCAGAATTCTATTTCACGCAATATTTATCACATTTTTGGCAATAGAATGTGTTTATTGCCAAAAATGTGATAAATAATTGCCATTTTATGGGTGTAATAATTCTATCTTTGCAGGCATTATTCCCCCACCAAACTATTCAAATAAACTTCCAACGCAGTATAACCATTCTTCATACGAACATTCCTGTCATCTCTGTTATTAGGATTAAGACCATGAGCTTTTTCCCAGGCATCGTCCATACCGTCATGATCGTTATCGGTTATCTTGTTTCTGGTTACATAAGAAGGGTACCCTCCTACTGCCGATGGAGAGTCGATGATTCCCAACGGTAAGCCATAGTAGTGATTCTTACAGATAGAATCCGATTTGGAAGAAAAGTATTTCTCTACTGTTCCTTTTCCTGAAGCAATGCCTTTGCGTGTTTCATTGATAATGCGTAAATCAACAGCATCACGAGGGAAAGCTCCGGCTTTTGCCAATACGCTTTCATACGCCTTTTTAGCGGTTTCTGTCTTTACTGCATAAACAGGTTTAATAAAGAAAGGAGCCTTTACAATCATTGTATCTCTGCTTGCAGCGGGATTCATGCTAAGATCTACCCCTATACTATTGTTCTTTGTCATGGCTGCATCTCCTTCCATCACATTTCCGGATAAATACCAGTTTGACACTTTAGTTGCATTGCCATAATAGGGTTGAACGAAATATGATTTGTTGCCTATTGGTCTGGCTGGTCCCGGTTTATAATAGTTACCCACCATATTAATGTGGCATGATGTATTGTTATTTATGTCGCCACCATAGCAGGAATTGGGTTTACCCCAGTTATAGTTCACATTGTTCACATAATCTGTAAGAACATGCAAGTCATTTGCTCCACGGGCTCCGTTAAAGCGAGGAGAACGGTTATTGTTGTGTGCCAACAGGTTGTGATGGTATGTAGAGAACACTCCTCCCCACTGGCTTGCATAGCTACGTTCTCCTTTGGCATGACCGGAGGTATACAAACCTTCATGGATTATACACCACTGAACAGTTGTTCTTTTGTTATCATAAAAAGTCATATTCTCTTCTGCCGACCAGCCAAATGTGCAATGGTCAATAATAACATCGGAAGCATTTTCTACACCGATAGAACCACCCGGAATAAAGACTCCTTTATCGGTCATTCCACCAATACGGGAACGAATATGACGGATAACCAGATTCTTTGAACCTCCGAAATTGAGTTTACCACCGCGAATGCAGATACCATCGCCCGGAGCTGTTTGTCCGGCGATAGTCAGTCCATCTCTTTTGGATCGAATATCAGAATTCAATTTTATCACTCCGGATACACGGAATACAACGGTAAGAGGAGTTGCGGGATACTGTGAAAGCGCCCATCTTAATGATCCCTCTCCATTATCATTAAGATTTGTTACTTCTACAACCTCGCCGCCACGTCCGCCGGTTGCAAATTTACCAAAACCTTCTGCAGTTGGGAAAGCTGGAGTTTGTGCAGAAACAGTTACCGGTATGGAGGTAATAGAGAACAAAAGTCCTGCGCTGACTATAAAATGTAAGATTTTCATTATTATTGAATTTATAAATATCAGAAGTCATTAAAGCTACAAGCAATATTATTTATTATAAGAAATGACTTGCAGAAACTATTATTGTACTCATAATATCTATAAAACAAAAGCAATGGGGTGTTTTATCTCCATTTCCAATCCAGCTCAATCTGCCATACAATGCCCGAATCTTTTGTTAGCATCATCAGATTATTTCTAAATTCGGCATAATCAGGACTCTTGCAAGGAATGATGATGGTTTCGCCATTCTTCATCCTTATAAAAAGATTGTCCTTTATCTCATAGATAAATTCAATCTCGGTGAGCCTGATCTTCTCTTCTCCAAAACGGTTTTTTGAGGTCATAAATCCATCGGCAAACCCAACTTCTGTTGTAACTCCAATTCTGTTTTTGTAGTTTTCATGAATGTATTTCTCATAAAATTGTTTATACCTCCACCTGTAGTAAAATGGATAGAGAAGTAAACATACGGCTGCCGAAATCATGAAATAGTATGCTGTAAATTTATCTTCTTTTTGATAAAAGACTAGTCCTATACATAAGAACACCAGTGTAGTTAGAATCCAGCTCCGAATTCTTTTGGCTCTCATACGCTTAGATTTCGAAGCTGTAAAAAGCAGAAATCTTAAATAGTCTTCCTTTTCTAATTTTATCTGGTACATAGTATTTGTCTTTCTTTGAATACCAAAGTCACTTATTTACTTAAGAAATAAGTGACTTTAGGTTTAGCACAAATATAGGGATTATTTGTAATTCAAATCAGACTATTAATGGAAATGTTCTATTAAGTATCAACCCAATATACGATTTTTTGCGGGTAAGGTGAGAAAGCTGAGGCTTTTGGAGCATAGGTTCCAGAGAGTTAGGAACTCCAAGCCCGGCACCATCTGTGGTTCCTGAAATAAGAATTGCCCGTGAACAGCACATCTCTACATCATATTTTAGTAACTAGAGCCTTAAGATTCCCGTTAAAACATAAATAATTGTTAAATACAGAGCAAATTTACACTTTTTACATGTTATAAAACATATTATTCAATTAAAGCTCGTATCTTTGCAGCGTAAAAAGAAAGAAAAAGTAAAACCGCTTATCAAAATGTGGTAAGCACAAAAGATGAAAATTATGAAAAAAAGAATCGATGAAATTTCAATGCTTCAGTATCAGATTAAAAGATACCAAGCTGCAGGTAAAGGTACAATGTGCCAGACTTTAAATGCTAAATTGCAAAAGTTAATCAAAAAACAAACTTTAGCAGAAGCATAACACAAACTTTAGAGAGTAGTTTTTTAATGATAGATTGGGCTTTCTTCGCAATTGAGCGATGATGGCCTTTTTTTATTTTACATTGATCCTGATACTTTTCTCCCAAAATTTGTTCCTTTTGTATTATGACTAAAGATCAAAACTATATAGAAAAAAAAACAGATGGACTACCTATCCCCAAGCGATATTGGGCTATTTTGGCCATAGCACTTGGCGTGTCGGTTTCTGTACTTGACGGTACCATTGCTAATGTAGCACTGCCAACTATTGCCCAAGACCTGAATACTTCGCCCACAAATGTTATTTGGGTAGTAAATGCTTATCAGTTGGCAATAACAATCACACTTTTGTCTTTTTCTTCTTTGGGAGATATTTTCGGTTATCGCAAAGTATATATTTTCGGGCTTATTCTATTCACTTGTTCATCATTGGCTTGTGCTCTTTCCGATTCTTTCGTCACATTAACGCTGGCTCGTGTTTCACAGGGATTTGGTGCCGCAGCAATTACCAGCGTAAACACAGCCTTGCTGAGAATAATCTATCCGAAACGTTATATAGGAAGGGGAATGGGAATAAATGCACTGGTTGTTGCTTTTTCTCTGGCAGTGGGACCTACCGTAGCTTCGTTGATTCTGGCATTTGCACACTGGAACTGGTTGTTTGCCATAAACATACCTATCGGTATACTGGCTTTATATATTGCATTCAGGCATTTGCCATATAATCCGCAAAAAACCGGCGAGCGTAAGTTTGACTATCTTAGCAGTATTGCTAATGCAGTGACTTTTGCTTTGCTGATTTTTACTTTGGAGGGAATCACTCACGAACAGCAATTGCATTTCATTGTTATGGAACTTATTGCACTATTAATTGTGGGATTTTTCTTTATCCGAAGACAACTGAAGCAGAAAAACCCCCTGTTACCCGTTGATCTGCTTCGTATTCCTATATTTACATTATCTATAGGAACCTCTATTTGCTCATTTACTGCTCAGATGCTAGCTACGGTTTCACTTCCATTCTTTTTCCAGAACACACTGGGATATGATAGTTCCGAGATTGGTATATTGCTTACTCCGTGGCCTTTGGCAATTATAGTAGTTGCCCCCATCGCCGGTCGCCTGGTAGAACGTGTTCATGCCGGAATCCTTGGAGGGATAGGTCTGGCAATCTTTGCTGCCGGGCTGCTCCTACTCTCTTTTCTGCCTGATAACCCAACAAGACTGGATATAATATGGCGAATGGTTCTGTGCGGAGCTGGATTCGGATTATTTCAATCGCCCAATAACAGTACTATTATTTCCTCTGCTCCGCAGCACAGAAGTGGAGGGGCAAGCGGTATGCTGGGAACTGCCCGCCTACTGGGACAAACTCTTGGTGCAACACTTGCAGCAATGATGTTTACGCTGGTCCCGGAGAATAGCACTCAGGCTGCATTGTTGCTTGCCGGAACATTTGCTATAGTTGCAGCTGTAGTGAGTTGTCTGCGGTTATCGCAGCCATCACCAACAGTTTTAAATTCAGGAAAGTAGTAAGTCTCATTTTTTAATAGAAATATGCATTCATAATATACGCACTAACAAACAATATCGATTGAAAAAGTTTTTAAAAGCTGACTATTATGGATTTATGATATATTGCACATTACATTTGGATGAACATTTACCAATAGCATTATAAGAACACACACTATATTTATATACTCCAGCAACTAGCCTTTCGTTCTCAGCATAAGTTGTTTGGCAATTCTGATACATGTTATACTGATAATTTGCAATCAAATTATCATCCCGGAAGACTTGAAAGCCAACTATATTGTCTTTGTCGTAAGGGGCATTCCAAATTAGGTTAATCGTATTGGATTCATCTAATTTTATTGTGAGATTTTCCACTGGAGAAGGGATCGAAAGATATGGTAAAGAACCATTTAAAACATAGTATGAGTATGCCTCATCAAAGGACTTATTAACCTTGTAAGGGCTATAATAATAGCTATAAGTAAAGGAAACATAGTTACTTACGTATGGCTTTACTATCTGAAGCTGGTTAATGAAACGGTCTAAGGTAGCAGATATCCAGAAGCGTTGATCAAAGTTCTCGGCATTAGACCAGAATAACAATCCAGGCTTGGTTTTTACAGCTTCGGCCAACTGCTTAAACCACTCTCCGGCATTATCAGTAGTTAATCCGCCAGCTCCCATACAATCTTGCGGACAGAAGATGTCTCCCTTCCTGAAATGAACTCCCGCAAACACTTTCTCCCACATTTTTCGGTAATTAAAGGCATTATCTCCTACCTTGTAATTCATAAAAGGAGATAGCATAACCGGCATTTGGGGAGTAAGATTATTCAAATAATCTATGTTTATATTTAAAGCATTGATAAGAGATAGCTGGCGGTTGTAAGTTGTGTAATTGAGATTATCAATTTCCCAATCCCAGTACCATCCGTACAACGTATCCGGATAACGGCTTTTATATTTGTCAACTAATTCTTTGGCTATCTTATTGCCAAACTCCATTTGTTTAAACAGCCAGTCTTCCGTGTTATCTGACCACCACGACCACCATTTTTCATTAGAATTTAAACCTACAAAAACTTTAAAGCCAAACTTCGATGCATTTCTAAGACAGTTTTCTACTACATCTTTTGTGTAATAAGACGGAGCATAGTCGCTTGGATAAATAGTTCGCGTTACATTATTCTTATCTGTAATAACTGTTGGTGAAAGAATCAGGTAATGCATACCAAGTTTCTTGAGATTTGTTAGTTCGAGTGCCCAACGATTATCATCCCAATCCGCTATCAAGTAATAGGGAATAAATGTTCCATCAACGATTGCTTTTTTTGAATCAGGAATGTCTATTGAATCATTAGGCGATGGATTTGTCTTTTCATCATTAGGGGATGAACAAGAAATAGCAAACACACTAATTAAACAAACAATTAATAAAGTACTTATACTTATTAAATGTTTGAACGAGCTCTTTTTACTAAATTGTGATATACTATTATCTATAATCATCTTCTATAGGTTTAGTTACATTCTACAATAGAGATACCTTTACCGGTTCCAATATAAATTTTGTTTTGATGTACTTTTATAGTTTGTACTCTGTTATCGACCAATGGGCTATTCTCAACAGTATAAGTGATCCATTTCTTTCCATAGAAAAGGCTGACTCCTTTATCTGTTCCAACCCAGATAAATCCTTTCTGATCTTCTGCTACACTAAGTATAAGATTAGATGGTAAACCTGCATTCTCTTTTTTATATATAGTCCAGCTCTTTCCATTAAACAAGGCTAAACCATTTGTTGTGCCAATCCAAATGTTATTTTTTGAATCTGCGCATAATGAATAAACATCATTGGCCGGTAACTTACTATTTTCTCTGTTATATAATTTAGAACCTGTCAATTCATTGTAGGCTGTAACGCCATGATAAGTTCCAAACCATTTATTATTTTTAGAATCACACGCAATTGAAGTCACCGTATTATCTCCCAAACTTATTTGCTCCGACTTATATGAAGTCCATTTACTATTTTTAAAGGAAAACACACCACAACTCCAATCGCCAAACCAAAGAGTACCTTTGCTGTCTGTACTAATAATGTTTACCTCACCAGCAGGTTGAATTTCTTTTATCGCAGTCCAGGACACACCATCATCACTTTTACAAAGACCACCTCCCAGAACTCCTGTCCACTTTGTATCCTTATGATCAATATAAAGAGTTTGAATGTAAGTATTTGGAGGTCCTGCCAGTTGCCATTTAGTATCAATCATTTTATATAATCCACACCAGGTACCTACCCACAGAATGCCACCCTTATCAAATTGAATGGCTCTGATATCATTTTTAGGAGAATAAGTATCCGAAATTCTAAGAGTAGTCCATTTATTCTGTGAAAAAGAACAGACTGTTACGAACAAAAATAGTAATAAAAATATTTTTCTATTAGTTTTCATCTTTTAGCGTATTAAATTAGTTATACGACTATTCCTGAGCTTTAAGCCAATCCATATAATCGGTATACAGCTTTGTTGAACCTGGATGACCAACAAAAGCTGAAGATCCCGGTTTATTCATAATACCCATATATTGATAAACCAAAATATTTTCAACAAAAGGAGAAATATCCTCCATTTGCTTTAATATTCTGTTAAAATCAGCAGGAACCAAAGCACTTTTATACACATCGTATTCAAATTCAAAAATTTCCATATCGGCCCATAACCTAGCCCTACCAGCTTTGGCATGAGCTTTATATAAGCCTTCGTAGTACTTCCCGGCATATCCAACCTTGGTTTTCTTTACTCCTATTTCATCTTGATAAGCAATAATATCAACATCAAGTTTTTCTAGTTGCCGCACGTAGTTATCGTCTAAACGAATTGATTTTGTTCCATACGGAGCTATCAGATTAACAGAATGAGGAGTTAATTCCTTTGCAACTTTATTGCATCGGTTCACATAGTTTATAGTAGTCTCATCAATAGTATTCCACAGCCCGGACTCATTGGGATAATACCATCCATAGAAACTTTTATGATGAGAATACTTTTCTGCAATCTCCTCCATAGCAGTTTCACGTAACTTCAGAACGTCTGAATCTGTCATCAGTTTATTTCCATCTTCCCAGTTACCCCAAAAATCATTGCTGACAAAAAATTTAATTCCGCATTCATCGGCTGCTGATAAAATAGCTTCCAATGGATCACTACAAGCATAATCATATTGAGGTTGAAGTTTTGAAGGATAGAATGTTTTTCCAGCATTGGCCACAGCCATCAAGACTAGATACTGCATACCGGTTTCACTTATCTCCCAAACCTTTGCTTTCCATTGTGCTTCTGTAAATTGAGGTAATACAGAATTCCAATATTTACCCTCTGGGGCATATCCGTGAGTAAATTCAAACCAAGAGCCCATTATTGGTTTAATCTGAGGAGTCCTTTTCCATTCAGAAAATGGATTGGCAAATGCATCACTACCTATTAATAATGATGCAGATGTCAGTCCACAGGTTTTTAAGAAATTACGTCTATCCATAGCAATATTTTGATTAGTTATTCTATATCAACAATCGGTCTCTGACCATTCATATCCGCTTTTGCAACTACTGCAGTAACAATTTTATCTTCATCAGGGAAAAGGGTAACAAAGTTATCACTCCAAAAAACGGGTAACACCTCCTGGTGAGTAATAGGATTACGAAGAATCAAATGATTAAAGAACGAAAGTTGCTTTGTTCTATTATTTAAATTCAGAGTTATTTTATATTCCTTATCTGTTTCTTTAATGTCAACGTTCTGGTTCAATTTAACTTTTGGCAAAACGGTAAGCGGAGAGAAATCTTCATGCTGAGAGCAATGCCAATATATATTATCAGAGATCAAGTGTCCTGAATTATCTTTCAGCTCAAGCTTAACAAAATAAATTGGAGTAATATTGTTAATCTTAGGAATAGTACGGCTCTCTTTATAGCTATTGGAATCAACAGAAAGCGTATCAGTAAATGACCATTTTGTATTCATATTGCTATCTATGACTTTTGCATTTAAAATTAAACCATGCAGAGATTTGTGCGTAGCGTTAATAACTGATAATCTGAAATTATTTGCATTCATTTGAATATGAATAGGCTCCATCGCTTTTTTTGCAAAAAAGTACGATGCATTGGGATTCAGATACCAATCATAGATCTGCCAACCCACATCGGGCCAACATGAATTCAGTTTCCACAGCATTACTCCACTTGTGATATCCCACATCCGGTGATTAGCCGCCTCAAACATAGACCGGTAACTATCTGCATTCACATATTGAGCTTTTATAGCATATTCTTGCGCCGTTGCAGGATTACCATATAATGTACGAATAGCATTATCATAGGATCTGAAACAATAATTAGGTCCATCCCAGGCACCATGTTCAGCCCATATACTATCCAAAGGATATATTGGATTCTTCTTGTTTCTAAATGAATCTAAAACTACCGTAGGTATAAACTTACGTAAACTGCTATAAAGGGGAATTGAAGGAACTCCTAATTCATTGCGAAACATCTGCAAATGAACCTCCTCTACTTTATTAAAGTAATATGATGCCGGATTCCAGTTGTAATCCGGAGCTCCATCGTCAGTTGTGCCTGTTGGCAAATCTGCTTTCATGTATGGAGTTAGTTTTTCAATATCCCAGTCATGACTTGTTGTTGGTATAAATGGGCGAGTTGTATCCAATGATTTAACAACCTTTCTTGCAGAGTTATATAAATCTTCATCAACAATGACCTCATTAGCAGTGAACCATGCTATAACACTCGGACTATTCCGATATCTTTTTATAATATCCTTCACCTCTTCAACAGCCAGATTATGATCTAAAGGATAATGAGTCGTTTCTGTTCCGGGATACATTCTCCAACACTGGAAAAAGACTTCCCAGTACATCAAACCGTATTTATCGTAACTTTCAATCGTTTCATCTGAAGGAGAAGGCGCATCTTCATTACCAACAATATTCACATTAGCTTCTGCCAATAATCGTGCCTCGTCAAAAATCCTTTTTCTGTCAGAATTCAACAACACATCTGGTTGCAACCATCCTCCTTTGCAGAAAACACGTTTGCCGTTTACATAGAATATTCGTCCGAAGTCATCTCCTATTTGTTTTAAATCAGTCGTAATTTCACGAATTCCAAAATTAAGTTCTTTTGTATCCGAGACTTTCCCTTCTGCTTGAAATGTTAGTTTTAAATGGTGAAGATATTGCTCTCCATATCCATTGGGGTACCATAAATAAGGATTTTCTACGGAAAGAGCCTGATAGTCTTTAGAATCAAATTCAATTTCTTTTGTCTCATCAGGGTTAATAGATACTTTCTTAGAAATCCTAATAGAAGGCATATACCCTCCCAAATGTTTTGTATAAGAAGGAAACTCTATTTCAGTTAGTAAATCAATCTTTGCTGTCAGCGTTCCTTCTACCTTTTGATTTGAAGTGTTTTTGATTTCTGTTTTCAATTGTATATCCGCTCTGGATGTATTATGCATCGGCAAAGTGGTTATCACATAAGGATTTTCAATAGCAACGTCTCCTGTAGCATCAATAATTACATCCTGATAAATACCCATATTACGGTCTCTGACCACAGGTGCACAGTCCCACCCGCCAGACATCTTCATTGTTTCATCTTTAAAAATATCAGTAGCATGACCTCGTGTATTTCCAAATACCTCAAATTGAGTTCCCGGATCAGGAGTTCCCGGATTGTCTACCTGATAGATTTTAACTGCAATACAATTCTTCTTATCAGCTTCAGCAAATGGAGTTATATCAAATTTAAAACGCCGAAACATTCCAACTACCTGACTATGGTCAGCAACTAGATGACCATTAACCCAAATATCGGCTCTATAATTAAGACCTTTAAATGTAAGCCATATTTTCTTCCCTTTATATTGTTTGGGAAGAATGACTTCTGTTCTATACCAATAAGGATCTTTCCAGGGATTTTGTCCACCTTTTAAATAGCTGTATTTTGAAAGTCCATGCTTAGAATTAAATAAGTCGGAAACATCGGGTATCAAGAAATTATTCATCCCCACTCTTGGGTCGGGATAAACTCCGTTTTTCACGAAAGTATTTAATACAGTTGAAGCTATTGATGTTTTGTACCAGTCCTGTTGCTGAAAATAAGTAGAAGAAACATCTTTATCCTTCGCATTAACTTCTATTGAATTTTTAATATACCAGTTATTCTTAAGCACTATTTCCTGTGCATTAACAACTGAACTGATTAACGTAAAAATTATAATAAGTTTTTTCATAGATTGATAGCCATTATTAATGGATGTTTTAAGAAAAGACTAATGCAGCAGCCCCTGCAAACCCGGCATTATCTCCTAATTGAGCTTTTGCAATACGAATAGTTTCTGCCGGAGCTGAACAGATGTGTTTACGCAACATCTTTTCCATAGGAGAAAGGAATAAATCCATTGAATTGGCAATTGAACCTCCAATCACTATCACATCGGGATCAATAAGATTCACAGACCACGCTAGTGCATAAGCAAGAGCTTTGCTAAACTCATTCCATGTTTTTATAGCTAGCTCATCACCTTTTCTTGCAAAATAGGCAACCTCTATAGCTGAGCAATCTTTCCCTGATCTTTTTTTAAAAATGCGGTTAATTGCATTACCTGATACGTAATCTTCAATAATCCCTTTTTTGTAAGGTGAGATCCAGATTTCACCGGCTGTTTCCGTAGCTCCTATCCATATTTTATTTTGTTTAATGATAGCACATCCCAGTCCTGTACCCAAAGTTATTCCTAGCACACAATCAAAACCTTTACCTGCTCCCCAAAGAGTTTCTCCCAAGATCATTGCATTTGCATCGTTGTTCATAAATACAGGAATGCTAAAGTATTCTTGTATGGTTTCTCTCAAGGGATAAAAATCCATTGTGGGAAGATTTGGGCATTGTAATATTTTCCCATTCTTAATATCCAAAGGGCCAGTAACCCCCATCCCTATTCCCTGAATATCCAGATTTTCACATTGGGCTATATGAAGGGTATAATTTATAGACTCAATAATTCGCCCAACTATAGCTTCTTTCTGTTCACTAGCTATAGTTGGGATTGTGATAGATTCTCCAATTATTTGGCCATCAGAGCGAACTAATCCTGTTTTAATTTTGGTTCCACCAATATCTACTCCAATAGCTACTTTATTGTCTTTCATCTTACTAATCAATTTAGCATCTGGTTGTGATTAAAATGATATTCCTTTTACTAAAAAATATATTTTTCGCACTAAATTATCTCTTAAATAAATATTATTCAATAGATGTTACTTTTGCTCCGCGAGTAAACACTCCAGGTATCGTATTATTTTCTATAGCCCATTGATTAACAATTAATTGTAATGGAATAACAGCCGGTATGGCAAATAAATCACTTTCTAGAAATGGAATTGTTATATTAAAAATATTCCTATCATTAAATATTGGAGTTTGATTGGTTATAAAAATAACTTTTCCTCCATATTTTGAAATATCTTTTGCCATAGATATAGATTGAGTGTATGTTTCTCCAGATGGAGCAAAAACTATAGCTTTAAAACCTTCTTTGACCATTTCCATCGGACCATGTCGGAATTCACCTCCTAATATCCCCGAAGAAGGAGTGCCTGTTGCTTCCATAAACATCAAGGCACTTTGCTTTGCTGTTGCATAAACAGGCCCTCTTCCTATCAACTGAATAAATGGCGCGTGAGCAAGCAATGTCATAGAATCAGGCAGCCATTGGTCACAATGATTAATCAGATAGTCTACAACATATATCATCGTTTCAATTTTAGGAACTATTTTATCATCAAATTCCCCAACTAAAGCTAATGACAAAAAATAGACAACCAAGTAACTGGAAACAAAAGTTTTTGTTGATGTCATCTCTTCTTTGCCCGCTTTGCTCAAAAGTGAAATTTCTGTATATTCAGCTAAAAAACTTTTCTCTTCATTACATACAGAGATTATTGTTACATCCTTTGAGAGTTTCTTAATGAGATTTACTATTTCAAAACTTTCTCCTGACTGTGAAATACAAACCAATAAGCTTTTACTGTTAACCAATGAAAGCTGATAATGTAATAATTCTCCTGCATTAATAGCAAATGAAGTTATGCTGTGCTTATTTAACAAACAGGTAGCGGCATGGGAAATAAAAAAAGAACTCCCCATTCCTGTAAAAATGATTTTATCATATTTACCTGTGTTCCAAATATCAACAACACTTTTCAGTTTATCAGCCCCATCACCTTGTAGATAATAAAGTAAAGTATCTCTCAAAGCTGTTGGTTGTTCTCTTATTTCTTTTAAAAATTCGCTCATAAATTCAATATCCATATATTTAGACTAATACCTATTGACGATAAAACATAAACTGTATGACTACTAATGTTTATTTAAGTAAGTCATAATAAAAATAATTGCATTATTTATACAACCTCAACACTAAAGATTGATTCTTCTCTAATTTACTTTTTAATACCTTATTTGTTTTTCCTATTTCTTTATGGGTATACAGATCTTTCATTTTATAGACATTCTTATTTGAAAAAGAAATTTCAAAATTATAAATACTGTCTTTGATAGTTTGCCCATTCCAGTCAAAGTTCAATTCAGCAGCATTATCCGAACAATTAAAAAAACAAACAGCCCATTCATTATTAACTAAAGGCTTAACCCATATTTCAATATTACCTTGAACTGTTTTATACTTAAATCCTTGAATTCCAAGAGAGTCCTGACTCAAGGCTATAATATCTTTGTTTTTTACAATTTCCAATGTTTCTTTTGATATAGTTCTCAGATCATTCCCTAAAATTAAAGGGGAAGTTAATATTGCCCAAAGTGCAAAATGTGTTTCTTCTTCAAAATGAGTAAGTCCACCATTGCCAATTTCCATCATATCCATGTCATTCCAATGGCCAGGACCTGCTACTTTTCTAAGCATATCCTGATCTCTCATATTTAATATCTGCAATACTCCATATCTGTCTTTTGAACCATTAAAACAATTATTAATATCACCAGTCGTTCTCCAGCTATGCCCAACCTCTTTGGCCCATTTCCAAGGTTGATTATCCCCCCACTCACAAAGGCTAAAATAGACTGGACGTTTTGCTGCATAAAGAGCATCTCTCATGGTTGTGTAAGCTTCCTGTGCATTCATCAATCCTGCATAGCACCAATCATATTTTAAATAATCAACTCCCCATTCAGCAAATTTCAAAGCATCCTGAAATTCATGTCCTCTACTGCCAGGATATCCGGCACAAGTTTTATCTCCAACACAACTATATAACCCAAATTTTAAACCTTTAGAATGAACATAATCAGCCAATTCTTTTATTCCATTTGGAAATTTCTCGGGATTAGGCACAAAATTTCCTTGAGCATCTCGTTGCATGTCCATCCATCCATCATCCAGTAATATATATTCATAGCCTGCATCTTTTAGTCCAAGAGTTACAAATGCATCTGCCATATCTTTTACTAGTTTTTCATCTATTTTTGTACCAAAAGCATTCCAACTGTTCCAACCCATTTGCGGCGTTTTACCTAAAGAGTCATTCTTTTGCGAAAACAAAGAAATTGAAAATAGAAAAGCTAAAACTGATAATACTATTTTATTCATATCATGCTTTATTTTTAATTAATAAATGATATTGCAATTTTAAATATCGGGTATAAAAAATCAATGTCTTCAAGTTGTGCATATTGAAATAATATGCACAACTCTTTAGACATTAATTATGAATTAAAAAAAATTACTGATTATTCCTTCTCATAAATACGGAAATTATCAAAATACATAGCTACTTTCTCAACAGGAGCAAAGTCTTCTACACGAATATTTAAAGAATAACTTGTGTCTGTTCCAGTATATCCTGGTGGGATTATTTTTTCTAATGGAATATTTACTGTTTGCCATATTCCCATATTCTGTACATTGAAAAAATCTCCGCTCATTGCTGTTGGCGCAACAGCCCAATAATAATAAAGAAAGAAATTAGTAGTTTTTATTGGCAAATTCATATTGAGCTCAAACTTTAGCGTATATTTATCCGGATGTTGCACCATGTCCAAAGTATAATTCACATCACTCGTGAAAAGATAGAACCAACCCAGTCCGCTAGGATAACTAGCCTGATCTACTTCAAATCGAAGATATTTACCTGAGGTAGGTTTAGGATTCTTCCATTCACCAACCCACTGTTCACCTGTTGAACCAGTGTAGGGGAAATCTGAGTCAAAAGTAGTAATAACATGATGTTTGTCCTGATAATAACCGGGACATACAGCCTCAGCATTATGCTTCTTATTAATTGCTTTAACCCTTACATTTGGCTGAACATCCAAAGGAACTTTAGCTGTAATATAAGTATCAGTAGATTTAATTACTGGGCTTTCTTTTCCTCCAAATGAAACGACTGTATTTGAACTATTTACTTCATAAAGAGATAAAAATTTTCCATAAATTTTTATTGTATCACCAGGTAAAGTATATTCATTAAACATACTTGTTAGCTGAAGATTCGGGATAATGACATTGAAATCAAAAGCCGTTTCTCCACCCTGCGTTTTCACAGTAACTTTATTAGTAACTTTAGATGGCAACTTTATAGGCACCTGCACATATAAAACATTTTTTTCATAATAAATATCTTTCAAATGTACAGCTACATCATTAAACATTATTGAGTCTGCTTGCTCAAAGTTATCACCTTTTATTGCTATCCAATCTCCCATACTTCCCCCCGTAATAGACGTTGCCATATCTTTGATTGTAGTCACTTTGCTAAAATTTGGTGAATCAGGAAGATTCTTATCATCATTTTTGCACGATGTGACCGTGATGACAAGTAATGTTAACAAGATTAACATTATATCATTTTTTATATTTTTCGTTTTCATATATAATCTATTTTGAATGTTAATTATTACCAACCTGGATTGTTCGTTTCAATATATGGGTTTGTATTTACTTCATCAGCAGGCAATGGCATCAAAAGGTGCTTTTTTTCACGTTTTTTAATAACTTCATTTTCATCAACACCTCCAATGGAATTCATTGTTTGGAGATAAATACCCCAACGTAGTAAGTCAAAGCGACGAATACCTTCTGCAGCAAACTCTTTAACTCTTTCCTGAAGAATATAAGACCGAAATGATTCCTGAGTCCAAGGAGTTACAGCACCAATCTCAGAAACTTTCTTGCTTTTATTTCGTGTATTAAGTTTTTCAACCTGTTTAATAGCTTCACTCGATGGTCCTCCATTAACTTCATTATCAGCTTCAGCATAAAGCAAAAGTACTTCGGCATAACGCATAAATGGCCAGTTATAATCACTTCTATTGCCATCTAATGGTACTGAAATTTGTCTGAATTTCATCAGTTTAGATCCATATAAATTCGCATCATATCTCAAAATATCGGTTGGTTGATAACCATCTAGTCCAAGTCTTACCTTCACACTATCTTTAGCAGGATAATAGCAATATTCAAGTTTCCCTGTAGCTGTAACATAATTAAAAGGGAAACGGTGAATTACTCCCCATGTAATACGTTCATCTGTATCATCAAAAAGTTGATACCAATGATCACGTTGCACATAATAACCAGAAGATAAAGTTCCATCAGTGTAAATATATCCTGCATAGTCTGTAGCTACATAATTACTTAGTGATGAATTACCTGCCAATGTCTGTAAAGAGAATATAAATTCTTTTCCATTTTTGCTAGCTAGAGACCATAGCTCTTTTTGAGACGAATATAAATCGAAGTCGCCTAAATCAATCAGTTCTTTTGCTTTATCCATCGCCAGCTTATAATAAGCTTTAGAATCAAAACTTTCATAACCAGCTACCTGATCTTTTTCGAATGTTTGTTTGGAAGGATATGGAACCCGTACTTTATTACCATTATCATCAAATTTAAATGGAACTCCCTCCATTACGGATATCTTATTTCCTTTTGCCATAGAAGCAGAACCTATAGTACAATATACTTTAGCTAGTAATGCTTTCGCAGCGCCTCTGGAAACATGACCTTTCACATATTTTGCATCCTTAGTAGAATACATTCCTTTTTCAGCAAATTTTAATTCTTCAATAATGAACTCATAAACATCCTTAATAGGAGAACGCGGAATATAAAGAGGTGCTCCTTCAGATACAGATGTTTTATACAAACTCAAATCTCCATAAAACTGAACCAAATTGAAATAAGACCATGCTGTTAAAAAAGCTAATTCTCCCCGTGCATTATCTTTGACATCCTGAGCAATATCCATCTGATTGATTAAGTAAGAATGGTATTCAGCCCTATGAATACATTGGTAATAATATTTATAGAAATTAATATTAGAACCATCTTCATAAAAATTACCAGCTCCTAAAGATCCAAAAGCCCATGTTGGCCCAGTTTGATAATCAGTATCAAAATTAACTATATTGTGGTAATTACCCCACTCAAAGCCAAAACTCAATGCATTGAATGCACCAGATACCAATTCATTATAACTCTTTGCTGCAACTAAATTTTCACCTGAAACAAAAGTATAAACTTTTTCATCAAGCATATCAGAACAGGAACTACCCGTTACGAGTATAAAAGTTGCTATTATGTATTTTAAAATATTATATTTCATTTTATATTATTTTTAAGATGAATAGTATATGCATTAAAAAGTTAACTGAATACCCAAATTAATTGTTCTGGCACTTGGATATGAATCCATATCTACACCTCGACGAGATGTGTCATTACCAAAGGTATTTACATCGGGATCATACCAACGGTATTTTGTTATTGTGAAAAGATTATTAACAGCAACAGTTAGGTTCATTGCTTCAATTTCTTTTATCGGATGTATCAAGCGGTAACCAATACTCAAATTCTTCAAACGTAAATAAGACCCGTCTTCAACATATCTGTCAGATGCTTTCAGGCTTCGAGTATACGTAAAATCTGCACGAGGGAACTGCGCATTAGCTCTGTTGTCTTCTGTCCACCTGTTATCCCAAACAAATTTTGGCATATTTGTTGTTGAAGCCATATCGTAATCTTTCAAATTTACATTTAAAATATCATTGCCTTTAGTTCCCTGGAAGAAGAAACTTAATGAGAAATTCTTATATGTAAATGAATTTGTAAAACCATAAGTAAAGTCAGGATTTGTATTTCCGATGATGGCTTTATCTGCAGCATCAATAACTCCATCTCCATTATTATCTTTATACTTAACCTGACCAACCATTTTTTTAAATTTACTTTCATCCTTTTCGTTTTTATATAATGGATCGGCTCTAACCTCAGCTTCATTATCATAGAATCCGTCTTCCTGATAACCATAGATAACTCCAATAGACTTTCCGTTTCTTCTCAGGAACATACTTTCCAATCCCCAACAAACATCTGAAAATTGATCAGAATTCAATCCGCTGATGGTATTTCTATTAAAAGAGATATTTGCATCTAATTTCCAATTAAAATCTTTTTTATCAACAAGGAAAAAATTTCCAGCAATTTCCAGACCTTTATTCTCTACGTTTCCATAGTTAGAAGCTATGGAAGAAAATCCGGTACTCATTGGTATATATACATATTGTAATAAGTCAGATGTTTTCTTTCTGTAAGCATCAATCACAAAATTTACGCGGTTTTTAAAGAATCCCAAATCAAGACCTGCGTTATATTGAGTTGTATTTTCCCACTTTAAGTTTGGACTAGCTGGTCCGCCCCATCTATCTTCAGCAAAGCCATTGGTTAGAGCCCCATCATTAGGATACTGTTGTATAGTCATTCTTGACCGGGTTGCATAAGCATTAATCCCTTGATTTCCTGTTTGTCCATAGCTCAAACGTAATTTCAGCACATCAAAAATACCTAAATTCTTAATAAACTTTTCTTCTGACAAACGCCAAGCCAAAGCAGCTGAAGAAAAATTAGACCAACGATTATTAGCTAAACGGCTAGAACCATCTCTACGGAAAGATGCTGTAAACAAATATTTATCCATTAAAATATAATTTACACGGCCTAGATAAGACATTAAAGAACATGCTCCTTTATCAGAAGTATTGGGATCTTGAAAAAGAGCTGCTCCCATGTTATATTCTTCATTAAGGTCATTCGCAAATCCATGTCCACTCATTCCTTTTGAACCCCAATTAACACTTTCATATGACCAACCGAGCACAGCGTCAATATGATGTATTTTATCAAAGTCCTTATTAAATGTCAACATTGACTCTGCTGTAACACTTTCATAATATGAATCATTTTGAGAAGCATAACCATTGGTTGGCGCCATACCTCCGCTAATATATCTGTTATAATACTGATTACGTTTATCCTGGCTATATCCATATCCTAGATTTTGTCTGAAATTAAGAAACTTAGCAAATGTTATCTGAGCATATGACGAATTATATATGTTCAAAGACTCTAATAAATTTTTTGCTTGATGAACATAAAGGTACGGATTGGATAATCCATTTGCATAATCTTCTGAGTAACCAGATGGCTTATTGGGGTCTAAAATATTTCTTGTTGGATTAAAAGATATCGCGTCATTTACAATACCAAAAGTTTCAGTATTGGTTCTCGCCATACGATTCTTAGATTTTGAAGCGGTAAGATTATTACCAAACTCGAACCAATCCGTAACCTTGCGACTTATATTTGATCGTATACTGTATCTTTTATAATATGAATTGACTATATTTCCCTGTTGATCAAGCATTCCAAGTGAAAACATATATTGTCCTTTCTTATCTCCACCAGACACACTCAAATTGTAATCTTGGGTTAGAGCTGTTTTGAATATCTGATCTTGCCAGTTAGTTCCGTTATTCATATAACCATTTTTATAGTCTTGTGGACTTGGCATATAAGTACTATCAACTTTAGATATTTGACCTGTTATTGGATTTTTTTCTGTAACATAGCTATAACGTCCGGGAGTAGGAAATGGTAAATTGTTCTCAGCTACAAAATCTTTTCCATCATAAATATAGCCATTCCTGGTTCCTTCATTTCTAAATTCAGCATAAGATGCAGCATCTAATACTTTAATCAGCTTTACAGGTTTAGATATTCCATAATTTGTACTTAATTCTACTTTTGTTTTGCCTTCATAACCACTTTTAGTTGTAATTAAGATAACACCATTTGCGCCACGAGAACCATATATTGCAGTTGAAGAGGCATCTTTTAATACTTCAATAGATTTTACATCGCGTGGATTAATCAGATTCAATGGATTGTTGGTTTGTTTAGTAGCGTAATCAGTACTAGGAGCTGAACCTGAATTAAATGGTACTCCATCAATAACATATAGGGGTTCTGAACTTGTAGTAAATGAATTTGCCCCACGAATTTGAATACTAATGCCAGCGCCTGGAGCACCATCAGATTGGCTAACCTGAACGCCTGCCATTTTCCCTTGCAATGCCTGATTAATGCTTGAAGGATTTGTTCTTAATAATTCTTCACTTCTCACAGAAGATACAGAACCCGTCAAATCTCTCTTTTTTACGGTACCATATCCAATAGCAACAACTTCATCAAGAGTAGTGGCTGTTGTCTCTAATGTAGCATTAATAGATCTACGCCCATTTACAGACTCTTCTACTGTTTTGCAACCAATAAAAGAGAATCTCAAAACAGAACTTTTCAGATTCTTGACACTAATTGTGAATTTACCATCAATATCAGTAATAGTTCCATTTTTTGTTCCTTTTTCTGAAACGCTTGCACCCATAAAAGGTGTACCAGTTTCATCAAAAACGACTCCTTTCACAGTCCCCGATTGAGCATACGCTGTCAATACAGAAAGACACATCAACATAAAAAGTAAACCTACTTTCAGATGTTGGAAAGATCCTAATAATTTTTTTCTTCTTTTCATAGTGATAATTTTTGAACGTTAGGTAAGTACAATTTTCATCTTTTTAAGAACAAGGTTCATAAAAAAATAAAGAATAATCTAGATTTTTAAATTACATGTTAGTTTTTACTTTTATTGATTCTTCACCATTTACATTATAGGATGACACCTCATACAAATTATTCTGAGAACCTTTTTTATCGATAAATTCAGTAGCTGAATCATCTATATTTTTGTTTTGAATATTTGCCACAAGTACACCATCTTTATATACATAGTATCCCATTAGGTTACTTTTATCTTTAGGAGATTTCCATTTCAAAATGACCATTTCATTCTTCTCTATTTTGAGCACTAAATCAGAAGCTGGTTCAGGTATAGATATTTTGGGTAATTTCCCTGTTCTATAATACTCAGCATAAGCATCATGATATTGCTTATTCACCTGAAATGGACTATAATAATGACTATAAGCAAATGTGATAATTTTATAAACGTAAGGATCTACTGCTTCCATTTGCTGTTTGAAACGAGATAGTGAAGCATTTGTCCAGAATCTATGATCAAAGGTTTCTACATTTGCCCAAAACTTTAAACCAGATTTTGTATTTACAGCCTCCCTCATTTTACCAAACCATTCAGGTAGTTTCTCTACATCCAGTCCACCTGCTCCTACACAATCCTGAGGCGAAAATATATCTCCATTCTTAAAATGGGTTTTAGCAAAAACAGACTCCCACATTTTACGATTATCATCTGCTGTACCTACTTTATAATTTACATAAGGAGAAAGCATAAAAGGCATGTCTGGAGTTACTTTGTTTAAGTGATCTAAATTGATATTAAGAGCATTGGCAAGGATTTCCTGATTTGCAGATGTTATTGCATGTAAATTATCTACTTCCCAAACCCAATACCATCCGTACATAGTATCTCCATATTTATTCTTATAACGAGAAATTAATTCGTCTGCAATTTTATTTCCGTGTTCCATTTGCTGATATAACCAATCAGGAGTAAAGTCTATAGACCACCATCTATCATTAAAATTTAATCCGATAAAAACTTTCAGCCCACATTTCTTTGCATTGCGAAGACATATATCAATGAGGTCTTTTGATGGTCTTTCATTTTTAGTACTTAAAGAACTAGGATAGAGATATCTGTTCTTTTCTTTTTTATCTGTAAGCATAGCTGGTGCAAAAATCAGATAATTCATACCTACATCTTTAAGTAATTTCAGTTCTTGTTGCCAGCGGGTATCATCCCAATTTGCGACCAAAGACTCTTGAATAAAAGTTCCTTCAGCTATTGGATAAGAACATGCTTGCCCTTTCTGTTCAAACGTGTAATTGTTTGATTTATCAGACCATGTTTCAATGTAAGTATTGTAACTTCTGTCGTTTTCATTCAAGTTTATTACTCGACCTCCTCTTTCTAGAACTTCCTTATATGCAGATGAATAGCCTGTTTTTCTTCCATAGGCTAAAGCTATTTTACCATTAGCATCAACGAGATAATCATCATTATGATCATGACCAACAAAAACGCCTAACACATCTTTTTTCTCAATAAATGATGAAAATAATCCAGAGTTTATATTTGGAGAACATGCATCCTCCTTTTTATTTCCTATAAAAGGAGATATATACAATGCTTGTGTATATTCTGGCAATGGTATATGAAAGAAGGCTAGTGATGGAAGAATACAGCCTGATTTTTTTGTATAATAATCACTCTGATTACGATACCAATCAATCTGATCGTGTTTTATCCAATCGTAATATCCAAAAGTTTTATCTTTTGGATAATCATGTGAGTCAAAAAGATAGAGAACCCATTTATCCTGGCTACCGTCAGCAGATTTAATAGGAAGAGTGCAATTTCCTACACCCGAAATATTATTATCAGCATTATACGTTACATTATAAGGTATTTTTTTTAATATATCCAAAGCTTGTGATATAGTTATATCAGCTTCGGCATCGTGATTTCCAAATGTTACAGCAAAAGGGACTTTAGCTTCGACCATAGGTTGAGTAACCTCTCTCCATCCTTCAGAAGCCCCTCCGGATACAACAACATCCCCTGTGATAATAACAAGATCGGGATGCTCCAATCTAATTAATCGACTCATCAATTGCCGTGTACTATCATTAGCACTTTCATATTCTTTTCCTTTAATCCAATGAAGATCTGTGAACTGAATAATTTTAAATTTACCATCTTTAAACTTTAAAGTCGGCGCTTCTGTTTTATTATCTCCATCATTAGTACTAAATATTTTAGAATAAATATTTTGCGAATAAAGGGAACAACATACTAGTAAAAATACACAAAACAATCTTTTTTGAAAAACAACAATATTTTTTATAATCCTTCTCATTACATCTAGTTTAAAATTTCTAAGCAAAGTAAAACTTATGATATGATTAAGCAGTTACAACCAGATTGCAGACAGATTGCAGACAGATTGCAGCATATTAAATCATAGTAACTAAATAGACAAAAAATGGATTTCTAGTTTATTCTAATTGTTCCAACACCTGCCAGCATTGATAAAGTCCGCGTGGCACATGAAAACAGCCTTTCCACTTTCCACCTTTGAGAGGAAGAAGAACTTCACCACGACGGTTTAGGTAGCCAAACCATTCGGGATATTCGGGATCTTTAAAGTGTGTCCATACATAATCGTGTACTTTCTCAAACCATTCCAGACACTCTTCTGAGCCGGTCAGCTGATAACCTTTAAGCAGAGAAATCATGGTTTCAATGTGAACCCACCAAAGTTTCTGATCCCATTCTAATTGCTGAGTAGGATGACCCAGACGATCCATAAAATAAAAGATACCTCCAAACTCTTTATCCCATCCATAATTTAGCATAGTAAGAGTTATGTTTTTTGCTTTCTCGATCAGGTCGGGACGATTAAGACGTTTACCCAAATCCATAATGAACCACATAGCCTCAATGGAGTGTCCTGGATTAATTACTCTTCCGTCAAAGGAATCAGAAAGTTCACCGTCCATGGTTACATTTTCAATAATGATTCCTCCAAGTTCGGGACGATAAAAGACGTCCATCACTTCATGAACACAGGTTTCAATGGTTTTATCCAAGAAATCTTTATCCAATAAAGGTTCTATTTCTAGTGCTAGATTACAAAGAATCATTGGTAGGGCAAAGTTCTTCAAATCGCGGGTTCCCGCATGTACTTTGTTCCATTTACCTTTAGGATTATCTACTTTAGAGAGGATAATATCAAATGTTTTTTTGGCTATATCTGCATATTCCTGATTTCCTGTAGCCAGACTCAGTTGTCCGAAAGCCATTGTGGCAAAAGTATAAGAGAAAATATTGTAGGGTTCTATAAGTGGATTCCCTTGTCTATCAAGAGAGAAATACCAATTATAATTGCCATCGTGACCATATTTCTTCAGAAATTCACCTCCCTGCACGGCACAGTCCAGCCATTCCTGCTTCTTCTCTACTTTATTATACAGCATGGAAAACATCCACACTTCACGACCTTGAAGCCATATAAACTTGTCGGTATCAAAAACGGAACCGTCTCTGTCCAGACAGCTAAAATATCCACCAAACTCTTTGTCTTGTGAGTTTTCGAGCCAGAAAGGAAGAACGCTGTTAAAGAGTTCATCTTTGTATTGTTTTGCCAAACTTTTAAAGTCCATAATATTGTTTTTTTAATGTTCTTTTATTAGATACTTAAGGTAACTATTAAGTTCAGATTAAAATTTAGAACTACACCTTTTATTTATTATGTCTACAGTATTTTACAAATAAATGTAGACTCTTCTATATTTAAGCATATACTTAAATAAAAATATAACCTTTAATATGGTCTTACTTATCCCACATTTTTTCTATCTCTTCTAATGATTTTCCTGTTGTTTCCGGCACAAGTTTCCAGATGATCAACATGTAAGGCACGCACATTGCGGCAAATAAAATAAAGGTTCCTGCCGGAGTCAAATTTTCGAGCATCCAGGGAGTTAGCTGACCAATAAGATAAGTTCCGATCCACAAAGAAAATCCAGCAATAGACATCGCCAATCCACGGATTTTAATGGGATACATTTCGGAAAGTAGCACCCAGATTACTGCACAGATAGAAGCGGCACAACAGAAAATATATGCCAGAAAACAGATAAGAAGGAACACATTCGAAATGCCTAATTCTTTTCCTTTTATAAAGTAAAAGGCTATGAAAAACAAGGTAATTATCATGCCGGATACACCATAGTAAACAAGTTTCTTTCGCCCCACTTTATCAATGATCGACATTGCCAGAATTGTAGTCAGCATATTTACCACTCCTACCAATACTTGATAGAATAATGAGTCGCCACCCGAAAGTCCACTACTTTCAAAGATTGTTGGTCCATAATAGAGTACTGCATTAACTCCCATAAACTGCCCCAGGATTGCAATTGCCACTCCAATAAGTACTGCTTTGAAAATTCCCGGTTTTAAGAGAAGTCTCCATTCAGATCTGGTTTCCGATTGAGATACTTGTCTGGTTTCATTCAGTTCAAACTGCACATCTTTTTCATTTCCATAAATACGTTGCAAAATAAGTTGAGCCAATGACTCTTTCTTCTTAAGAATGAGCCAACGTGGACTTTCTGGAATAAAGAAAATGACAATAAAGAACAGTAAGGCAGGAAGAGATTCCATTCCCAGCATTCCTCTCCATGCTTCTGTATGGAATATTTTCAGCAATGCTGGATTACACAGTTTAGCTGCTCCATCAAGAGAATATTGCAACAACCAATAGTTTACCATATAGGCTCCTAAAAAACCTACAGTTACTGCCAGCTGATAAAGAGAAACAAGCCGGCCTCTATATTTAGATACAGAAACCTCAGAAATATAAAGTGGAGAAATGATTGAAACCACTCCAATACCTATTCCACCAATGATACGGTAAATCACTAATTGATTAAAATCACAGGAAATGGCACAACCAATTCCTGAAATAGAAAATAGAATAGCAGAGAGAATCATGGTCTTTTTCCTTCCAAAATGATCACTCAAAACTCCGGCACAAAGGACACCAAAAATTGAGCCTACTAGTGCACAACCTACAAACCATCCCTGTTGAATGGAATCGAGAGAAAAAAGAGAAGTAACCTGCGCAATAGTGCCGGAGATAACCGCCGTATCGTAACCAAAAAGGAATCCTCCCAATGCGGCTACAACCGACAAGAAGATAACATATCCAATATTTACTGTTGATTTCATCGTGTTTTATTTTATTTCAAAATATTCTTTATAGCGGTCGTAAAGGTGTCCGGCCTGAGCATAAGCTGATTGCGGACTCATAAAGTGAGAAAATTCAAAGGTTATTCCCTTATCGTATCCAGCACGCTTCGCTGCTTCCAATTTCAGACGGAGCTTATCAAACTTGATCGGGAAAAATTTAATAGGCATATCGCGGTCGAAAGATTCAGCATTTGTCCAGCATTCCATCTTATACTTATCGGCCAGTTTTTTATTCACTGCAAAAAAGGCATCAAGTTCATCATAGTCAATATGGCCATCCTGAAAAGCACAAGCATCTACTACATCATGGATTCCATCAAAGATCTCATTCCATTCCTTTTCGTGCTGTTCAACCGATACAGCTTCAGCCTTGGTTAATCCTGCACCAGCCATTCCCATAACAGCTTTCTTCCCATCAATCCAAGGAGAGATAAAAGTTGGCAATCCGTCAGAAACATCTTTGCATTGTTTACCCATTGCATGAAAAGCGCCAATTGCACCTTTCGTAGCACGACTTATTTCTCCACTTATGTACCATCCTGCAAAACTTTTATACCTAGAACCATATTTGCGCCAAACCTCCTCTATCACATATTTATTATCTTCTACTTCCCATGACATATCACCAGTATCCCAATATTTTCCAGAGTCATACAATCCAAAGTAGAACTTCATACCGTACTTCTGAGCCAAGCGAAGATACATATCCAATAAATCAACGGAAGGCATATAGCATCCTTCTTTCTTGAGCAAATACTCTGAAGGATAAGTCATAAACTTGCGATAACCAGAGCGGATCAGGATAACAGTGTCAATACCCATGCTCTTCATATAGCGAAAGTCCAAATCCCATTCTTTTTCGCCCCAATTCTGATGAGGTATATCATGCGAAATCTCATCTAAAAATGTACCGGTTATCTTCAGTCCATTATTTTTTGGTACAATTAATTTGCTTTCAATAAAGCCATCAGGTTTAAGTTCTCCTACCCGGCCAATGTGTTCTTCTTCCTTAAACCCCATCAAAGAAGGGATAACCACTGCAGAAGCTCCTGCAAGTGCAGCTTTTTTTAGGAAATCTCTACGTTCTTTTCTTTCCATAATATATTAATACTATTATTCCTTTTAAGAAAAATGAGCTTATTCTTTTTTAAACAAATTGAATTTCAAAACTCTATCCAACTATAATTACCTCTAAAAGTATCCGCTATAAACTTTCAATAAACCTTAGTAAAAAACCAATGTTAGTTGAAGGGCGAACAAAAGATGTGATTAACTTCGTTTTATTAAAAATATAAAGAATTAGGTTAAACATAAAATATTATTAAAAATAATATTCCCTGCTACAAATATACAAATATTTATTATATAACAAATAATTAATCTATTATTTTTTAATATAAGTCGTATTTTATATAATAAATAAAAGAAATACACATTAAATATAGAAAACAAGATATCAATCATATTATTTAATAATATAAGCAGCTTATTAAAACTAAAGAAAGGGAACAAAGTATCTATATTTAAATGAAAAATTTATTAATATAAATAAAACAAAAAGAATAAATAAAAAAATCCAGGCTTCATCAATACTTATTGAATAAAACCTGGACTTTCTCAAAGAGATCAATGTATTCTAAAAAATCATACTCAATTTCCTCCTGAAACAATAATTAAAATCAAGCCCATAATAAATAGGACAAACATCAGAGCCAATAAAACATTAATTGCTTTAGAAGCTCCTTTAAATTCTTTCCAGATAAATACGCCCCACATTGCAGCAACCATAGTCGCTCCTTGCCCTAAAGCATAAGAGATAGCCGCCCCAGCCTTACCTGCGGCAATATAACTACAAGCACTACCAAGTCCCCAAATTAGTCCTCCCAGAAGGCCAACTATATGAGTTTTCATACATCCTTTAAAGTATTGGCTGTAAGTAACAGGTTCGCCAACAAAAGGCTTTTTCATCACCAAAGTGTTGAATACAAAATTGCTACCTAAAATACCCAAAGAAAAAATAAATAAAGCTGAATATGGAGTAACCATTCCTGATGTAGGTGATTCTAAATGATTTAAATCCATTGCAGAAGCCACAAAACGATAGAAAAAAGACATTAAAATACCAGCACATATAGCAACAATAAAACCTTTCTTTTTGGTTCTACTTTCTTCATCGCTTTTTGTAACTTTACCCGAAGCAACACTATTAAATATAATGGCAACAACAATAAGCGCTACTCCAAGGAATAAAATCACAGGATCGCCTTTAGGTGCTCCTATATAATTAATAAGCACACCAAGAACAAGAGCTAAACCAACTCCAACAGGAAATGCAACAGACATACCCGCAAGAGAGATCGCTGATGATAATAAAATATTCGAAGCATTGAAAATTATCCCCCCCACAAAGGCACTCCAGAAATTTCCACTGCTTACCTGAGACAAATCTTCGACAAAGCTTCGTCCATGTTCTCCGTTACTTCCAAGAGTAAAACCAAGAATAATAGATAAAAGAACTATACCGATAACGTAATCCCAATAAAACAGTTCGTATCGCCATGATTTTGAAGCTAACTTTTGAGTATTGCCCCAAGATCCCCAACAAAGCATAGTTACTATGCAAAGTAATACTGCTAATGAATAATTGTCTACAATAAACATAATTTCTTTTTTTAGTGAATGATTTGATCAGATAAATAATACTCTGAAATTTTCTTATTTGTTCTCTTCCTCTATAATTTGCAAAAGTAATTCCGGCTCATCGGTCGTAATATAATCGACTCTTTTATCCAGATAAGTTTCAAATTCTTCTCTGGTATTTACAGTCCAGACATTTGTTGTCAGACCTTGATTATTTGCTGAATGAACCAAATTTGAATCTGACATATATGAATAGAAAGAATAATCTATGCCTGTTATATTATCAGCCTTTACTTCATTTACAGTTTTGTCGCCAGACAAATATGCAGTCTTAGCCATAG